>NZ_FNOZ01000025.1 GCF_900107175.1 Modestobacter sp. DSM 44400
CGGACGGCGGCTGGTGCTGGGCAACGCCGACGTCCGGATCTCCTACGCCGTGAGCAGCCTGACCAGCCCGTACTACCGCAACGCCACCGGCGACGAGTGCGTCTACGTCGAGCGCGGGACGGCGACCGTGGAGACCGTCTTCGGCGCGCTGGACGTCGGTCAGGGCGACTACGTGGTCATTCCGCGGGCCACCACGCACCGCTGGATCCCGACCGGCTCCGAGCCGCTGCGCACCTACGCCATCGAGGCCAACTCCCACATCGCCCCACCCAACCGCTACCTGTCCAGGTACGGGCAGTTCCTGGAGCACGCCCCCTACTGCGAGCGGGACCTGCGGGGGCCGGGCGAGCCGCTGCTGGCCGAGGGCAGCGACGTCGAGGTCTACGTCAAGCACCGCGGCGAAGGCCCCGGCGGGCTGGCCGGCACCGTGCACGTGGTCCCCGAGCACCCCTTCGACGTGGTCGGCTGGGACGGCTGCCTCTATCCCTACGCCTTCAACGTGGCCGACTTCGAGCCGATCACCGGCCGGGTGCACCAGCCGCCGCCGGTGCACCAGGTCTTCGAGGGCGCCAACTTCGTCATCTGCAACTTCGTGCCCCGCAAGGTCGACTACCACCCCCTCGCCGTCCCGGTGCCCTACTACCACTCCAACGTCGACTCCGACGAGGTCATGTTCTACGTCGACGGCGACTACGAGGCCCGCAAGGGCTCGGGCATCGGCAAGGGCTCGATCTCCCTGCACCCCGGCGGGCACTCCCACGGCCCCCAGCCCGGCGCCGTCGAGCGCTCCCTGGGCGCCGAGTACTTCGACGAACTGGCCGTCATGGTCGACACCTTCCGGCCGCTGTCCCTCGGCGCGGGCGGAACGGCGGTCGACGACGGGAAGTACGCCTGGTCCTGGTCCGGCCGCGGACCCTCGGCATGACGGGGAACGCCGCCGGGCTGTTCGACGGGCTCTTCGACGACGCCGCACTGTTCCCGCCTGGGAATGCGCCGATGGCCACCGCCGTCCCCGCCCACCGGGAGGTGCGCTCCCGGTGGGGCCGGTTGATCGGGCCGTTCATCCTGCCCGCCGCTCGACTCGACGAGTTCGTCGCGGAACTGGATGACGGGGATGGGTTTCCTATCTCGTTGATCGCCACCGCCGGTGACCTGCCCGCCGCGGTGGCCAGAGTGGCCGCCGATCCCCGGCTGCTGCTGGCCGCGGTCGAGGTGCCCAGCGCGGTGGACGCGGCTGCCGCGGCGCAGGCTGTCCGCGTCCTGTCCGACGTCCTGCCCACCGGCGTCCCGGCGGCGGTGGAGCTGCCACGAACCGGGGCACGGGACGACGTCTTGAACGTGCTCGCGGCCGCCGGGCACCGGGCCAAGCTGCGCACCGGCGGCCTGCGGGCCGAGCTGTTCCCCTCCCCCGCGGAACTGGTGGACGCTCTGCGGGCCTGCATCACCCGCCAGGTGCCGTTGAAGTGCACCGCCGGCCTGCACTCCGCCGTGCGGCACACCGACCCGGTCACCGGCTTTCACCATCACGGCTTCCTCAACGTGCTGCTCACCGTCGATGCGCTGGCCGCCGGCGCTCTGCCGTTGGTGGCACCGGACTGGCTGCAGGAGGATGACGGCACGGAATTGGCAGCCGCGGTCCGCACCTGGCCGACGTCCCGGGTGGCGCGCGCCCGGGCTGCCTTCACCTCCTTCGGCACCTGCAGCGTGCTCGAACCGGTCGACGACCTCGTGTCGCTCGGCCTGCTGCCCTCGACAGAACGGATTCCCGCGTGAGCTCTTCCAGGTTCCAGACCTGGCTGGAGCTGCCCGCCGACACGGGACTCGGGCTGGCCAACCTGCCCTATGGCGTCTTCTCCACCGCCGGCACGGCGCCCCGCACCGGTGTCGCCATCGGCGCGCAGGTACTCGACCTGGCCGCCGCAACGGGGGATCCGGTGCACACCACCGGCAGCCTGAACGCCTTCATGGCACGTGGACCGGAGGGCTGGTCCGCGCTGCGCGCCCAGCTCACCGACTGGCTCACCGACCCCGCCGCCCGGCCGGTCGTGGAGCCGCACCTGGTGGCCCGGGACGAGGTGACCCTGCACCTGCCGGTGGAGGTGGCCGACTACGTCGACTTCTACAGCTCCCAGCACCACGCCGAGAACCTGGGCCGGATGTTCCGGCCGAACTCGGCGGCGCTGACCCCGAACTGGAAGCACCTGCCCATCGGCTACCACGGTCGCGCCGGAACCGTGCAGGTGTCGGGGACGCCGGTGGTGCGTCCCCGCGGCCAGCGCAAGGCGCCCACCGACGACGCCCCCACCTTCGGCCCCTCGCAGCGGCTGGACATCGAGGCCGAGGTCGGTTTCCTCGTCGGCGTCGGCTCCGAGCTGGGCACCGCCGTGCCGGTGAGCGGTTTTCCCGACCATGTGTTCGGGGTGTGCCTGGTCAACGACTGGTCCGCGCGGGATCTGCAGTCCTGGGAGTACGTGCCGCTCGGCCCGTTCCTCGGCAAGTCCTTCCTCACCTCGATCTCCCCATGGGTGGTGCCGCTGGCCGCGCTCGAGGCCGCCCGGGTGGACCCACCGGTCCGCGAACCGGAACCACTGCCCTACCTGCGCGACGACGAGGACCCCTGGGGCCTGGACCTCACCCTGGAGGTCCGGCTCAACGGCGAACTGCTCAGCTCCCCGCCGTTCCGCCAGATGTACTGGACCCCTGCCCAGCAACTGGCCCACCTGACGGTCAACGGCGCCAGCCTGCGCACCGGCGACCTCTACGCCTCCGGCACCGTCTCCGGCCCCGCACCGGACCAGCGCGGGTCCTTGATCGAGCTGTCCTGGGGCGGCACGGAGCCGATCGCCCTGGCCGACGGGTCGACCCGAACCTTCCTGGAGGACGGCGACGTTGTCACCATCACCGCCACGGCGCCGGGCCCGGAGGGCACCCGGATCTCGTTCGGCGAGGTGACCGGCCGGATCGAGCCCGCCCGGACCCGGGAAAGCGAACGGCAATGACGGCAGGCGACGGAGTGGGCGCGCCCCAGTCGCAGACCCTCGACCGCGGGCTCCGGATCCTGGAACAGCTGGCCTCCGCGGCCACCCCCCAGCCGGTCATGGACATCGCCCAGGCGGTCGGTCTGCACCGCTCGATCACCTACCGGTTGCTGCGGACGCTGGAGGACCACCAGTTGGTGGACCGGGACGGCGCCGGCCGCTACCGGCTGGGCCTCGGACTGGCCGCCCTGGCCCGGGGAGTGCGCGCCAACCTCCAGGCTGCCGCACTCCCCCGGCTGAACGCGCTCGTCGCCGAGACGGGCAGGACCGCGTTCCTCGTCGTCCGTGCCGGCAACGAGGCGGTGACGGTGACCAGCGTCGAGCCGCACGACTCGGCCGCGCATGTCGCCTACCGGCCGGGTACCCGGCATCCGGTCGACCGGGGCGCTCCCGGGCTGGCGCTGCTCATCCCCGAGAGCCCAGCACCGGAGGACCGCGCCGAACTCACCGAGGCCCGCCGGTGCGGATGGGCCAGCTCCCGGGGCGAGGTGATCCCCGGCGTCCGGTCCGTGGCGGCACCGGTGCTGGGTCCCGAAGGCGCCGCCCGCGCGTCCATCGCCCTGGTGTTCGTCGACGACGGGGCGGACGTGAGCGACATCGGCCGGGCGGTGGTCCGGGCCGCGGGCCAGGTGAGCGCCGACCTCCACTGAGTCCGCGACCAGACAGGAGGTCGACGCAGTGCTCCCGATCCCGCCGGGCGCGTCAGCGCTCCTGGACGTGGTGGTGCCCCCGGAGTCCACCGTGCACTTCGACGAGCTCGGGCCGGTCCAGCCGGTGGACGCGACGTACGGCACGGCAGAGCACTTCGAGGAGGCCGGCCGGAACTGCTGCTCCGGGATCTCGAGCTGGGCGAGGCGGCGATCGGCAGTCCCTGTCGGTGGACTACCTCGGGCCCAGCTGGGTCGGTTACCGGATCCTCGTGGAGGCGGTGCACCGAGGTCAGCGGCAACCGGGTCACCTGCTTGTGTACCGCCACCGCCGACGACGGGCGGGAACTCGGGCGCGGGACCACCATCCCGGTAGTGCTCCCCGAGGACGAGCTGGAATCCGGCCGAGGAGCGCCGCCCCGCTGATGCCCTAGAAGCCGCGGCCGGGATTGAGGATCCCCCGGGGGTCGAAGGCCGCCTTGATGGCCCGGTGCATCGCCAGTGACGTCTCGTCGATCTCGCCGGCCAGCCAGCTCCGCTTCAGCGCCCCCACCCCGTGCTCGCCGGTGATCGTCCCGCCCAGCGCCAGTGCGGCCCGGCACACCCGCTCGGCGGTGTCGAAGGCACGGGCCAGCGTGTCCGGATCGAGGTCGGGGAGCATCAGGGTCGGGTGCATGTTGCCATCACCGGCGTGGCCGACCGTGGCGATCGGAATGCCGGTGTCGGCTGCTATCTCGCCGACCGCGAGCAGCAGGTCGGCCAGGCGGCTGCGGGGAACGCCCACGTCCTCGATGATCGTCGGCCCGGCGGCCATCGTCGCCTCGCCGGCCAGCCGGCGGGCGCGCAGCAGCATCTCGGCCTCCGCCGTGCTCGAGGACCGGACGATGAGGTCCGCGCCGGCCTGGGCGCAGCAGACCGTCATCGCCTCGACCTGCCGGTCGGCGTCGGAGCCGTCGGACTGACCGATCAACAGGGCGGCGGCCGAGCGGTCCAGGTCCAGGCGGCGGTAGTCCTCGATCGCGTTGATCGTGGCCCGGTCCATCAGCTCCAGGAGGCTGGGCGCGAGCCCGGATCGGATAATGGCCGACACGGCGGCGCCCGCGGCCGGCAGCGACGCGAAGGACGCCACGAACGTCACCGGATCCATCGGTGGTCTCGGGCGGACCCGCAGCGTGGCCGCGGTGATCACACCGAGGGTGCCCTCGGAACCCACCATCAACCGGGTCATGTCGTACCCCGCGACCGACTTCACGGTGCGGCCACCGGTGTGCAGCACCCTGCCATCGGCCAGCACCACCTCGAGGCCCAGCACGGCGTCACGGGTCACGCCGTACTTGACGCAGCGGAGCCCACCGGCGTTCGTGGCGAGGTTCCCGCCGATGGTCGAGATCTCGAAGCTGCCCGGATCCGGTGGGTAGAACAACCCGTGCGGCTCGACGGCGCGGCCGATGTCGGCGTTGATCACCCCGGGTTCGACGACGACGAGCTGATCGTCGACATCCACCTCCCGGATGGCGTCCATGCGCTCGAGTGACAGCACGATGCAGCCCGCCAGGGCGGTCGCCCCGCCGGAGAGGCCGGTGCCGGCCCCGCGCGGGACCACCGGCACCCTGCCCTCGTGCGCCCAGCGCATCGTGGCGACGACGTCCTCGGTGCACGTGGCACGGACCAGGGCGAGCGGCACCCCCGCCGGAACGAGGTCGGCCCGGTCGCGGCGGTAGCCCTCGATGATCTCCGGCGCGGTCACCAGGGCGCCGCCTGTCAGCCGCGTTGCCAGGCCGTCCAGCGAGGCCGCCGCGGTCATGGCGAGTCGGGGGGCTGCCGGGTGGTCGAGTCGTCGACGGTGACCGCCGTCCCGGCTGCTGCCGGCGCACGCCGGCCGCGGCCGAAAGCGCGCCGGACGAGGTCGGCCATCGCCGGTAGGAGTCCTCGGGGCAGGAACAGCAGGACCACCACGAGCAGGATCGCGTACACCGCGTAGGAGAACACGCCGGAGGCGTAGGACGGCATGCCCGGGCGGGTGCCGAGGTCGTTGAGGGTCTGCACGATCAGGGTGATCACGACCGCGCCCACCACGGGGCCCCACAACGTGCCGAGCCCGCCGACGACCGCCATCACGATGAACTGGAAGGACAGCAGCACCGGGAACGAGCCGGGCGCCAGGTAGCCGATGAAGAAGGCGTAGATGCCACCGGCGAGACCGGCGAACGCGGCCGAGAGCGCGAACACGACGATCTTGTACCGGGTGACCGGCACGCCCGAGGACTCCGCGGCTGTCTCGCTGGTCGCCAGGGCCCGCAGCCCGCGGCCCGGCCGGGACGCGATGATGTTCCGGGTGATCAGCAGGACGACGGCCACACCGACCCAGGTGACCCAGGCGTAGGCCTGCGCGGTCATCAGCTGGATGCCGAGGAGTGAGAGCTGCGGGATCCCCTGCAGGCCGATGTCACCGCCGAGGAAGTCCACCTGTCCCACGATGGCCAGCAGGATCAGCTGGAAGGCCAGGGTGGCGAACGCGAGGTAGTGCCCGCGCAGCCGCAGGATCGGAATGCCCACCAGCCCGGCGAGACCCCCGGCGACGAGCGGGGCCGCGAGCAGCCCCAGCAGGGGTGGCGTGCCGTGCACGGCGAGCAGCCCCGCGGTATAGCCGCCGACGGCGTAGTAGGCCGCCTGGCCGAGGGAGACCTGACCCGCATAGCCCATCAGCAGGGAGACACCGATGGTCACCATGGCCGCCGTGCCGGTCAGGATGTAGACCGTCAGCTGCGACCGGTCCAGCACCAGCGGTGCCAGCAGGGTGAGGACGGCGACCAGCGCGCCCAGACCCAGCCCCACGGCCCGCTGCGCATCGGGCCGGCGGCGGACGGTGCGAACGGTGCCGACCTCCGCGGTCATGAGACCTCCTCGGAGACGGTGGAACGCCGACTGGCCTGGTAGATCATCACGACGATGATCAGGACCATCGCTACCTCGGTCTGGTAGGAGGCGTTGATGTAGCCGGCCACGAAGGCTTCCAGCACCCCGAGCAGCAGCCCGCCGACGAGCGCGGCGTAGGGGCTGTTGAGCCCACCGAAGATGGCGGCGGCGAAGCCGCTGGTCGCCAGCAGCACGTCGGAGTCGAATGCCACCGGCTGCAACGGGGTGATCAATACGCCGGCCAGACCACCGAGCAGACCGCCGAGGGCGAAGGCGAGCAACCCCATCCGGATCGGGTTGATCCCGGCCAGCCGCGCCGCGTACGGATTGGAGGCGCAGGCCGACAGGGCCTTACCGAGGTACGTCCGGGTGAAGAACAGGCCGAGCGCGGCGAACGTGACCAGCGTCGCGCCGATCACCAGGAAGTACTGCCAGGCTACCCGCGCCCCCCCGATGTCCACCGCCCCGCGGAGCATGGAATAGGAGACCGGCTGATCACCCCACACGATGATCTCGAAGGCATAGGCCAGGATCCCCAGGCCCAGCGTGATCACCAGTGAGGCGAGCGTCGGCGTGCCGCGCTTGCCGATGGCGATCACACCCACCACCAGCCCGATCACGCCGGCGAGCACGATGCCGATGAGCTCGGCCACACCGTGCGGCAGGCCGCGGCCGAGCATCGAGCTGACCGTCAGGCCGGCGACGACCGGAAAGGTGCCCTGGGCGAAGTTGACCACCCGGGTGACCCGGTGGATGGCGACGAATCCCGACGCCACCAGGGCGAAGGTGCAGCCGATCGCCAGGCCGGAGATCAGGTAGGACAGGAACGCGCTCACGCAACGTCCTCGCTGGCGCTCGTCGGCCGCGTTCGCGGCGCTGCTGTGTCCACTCGTGAGCTCGCAAGCTCGCTCACGCAACGTCCTCGCTGGCGCTCGTCGGCCGCGTTCGCGGCGCTGCTGTGTCCACTCGTGAGCTCGCAAGCTCGCTCATCGCGCCACTCAGCTCGCCTCCGAATCGGTCAGGCCGCCGAGATAGGCGCGGGCGACGGCGTCGCTGCGGCTCAGCTCGGCGCTGCTCCCGGACATGGTGATGGTGCCGGACTCCAGGACGTAGGCTCGCTCGCACAGGTCGAAGGCGAGCCGGGCATTCTGCTCGATCAGGAGCACGGCGGTGCCCCGCGAGGCGTTGAGTTCGCGGAGGTGCCGGACGAGGTCGGCGACGACCAGCGGCGCCAGACCCAGGGACAGCTCGTCGACGGCGAGGATGTCGGGATCGGCCATCAGCGCCCGGCCGACGGCCACCATCTGCTGCTGCCCGCCCGACAGTGTGCCGGCCGGTTGCTTCGCCATCCGCTCCAGGTCCGGGAGGATCTCGTAGATGCGCCGGGGATCGCGCGCACCGGCCCGGCGACGGGACCGCCAGGCTCCCAGCCGCAGGTTGTCGGCCACGGACAGGTCCGGGAATAGTTGCCGGCCCTCGGGCACCTGGGCCAGCCGGCCGTCGACCTCGATGGACCCCGACACCGGCCGGAGGATGCCGGAGAGCGTGTTGACCAGGGTCGACTTCCCCGCCCCGTTGGGGCCCACCAGCGCGACCATCTCGCCCTCACCGACCTGCAGGCTGACGCCGTCGAGCGCGGTCGCGTTCCCGTACCGCACCACCAGGTCAGTGACCTCGAGCATGCTCATCCTCATCACCGATGTAGGCCTTGATGACCCGTTTGTCCGACGTGACCTCCTGCGGGGTCCCCTCCGCGATCACCTGGCCCAGGTCGAGCACCGTGACCCGGTCGGCCAGTCGGGCCACGAATCGGACGTCGTGCTCGATCAGCAACATGGTCAACCCGCCGGCGCGCAGGTCCTCGATCAGCTCGGCGAGGGCGGTGCGCTCACCGGCGCGCAGCCCGGACGCCGGTTCGTCGAGCAGCAGCAGCCGCGGTTGGGAGCACAGCGCGCGGGCGACCTGAAGCCGGCGCTGCTGGCCCAGCGGGAGGGACTCGGCCTCGCGGTCGGCCCAGTCCGCCAGGCCGACTCGCTCGAGAGCGTGCTCGGCTTGCTCCCGGATCGCCCGCTCCTCCGACCGGTGCCGGGGCAGCCGCAGCGCCGCGGCCACGAAGCCGTGGCGCGTCCAGGGCTGCGCGCCCACCATGACGTTCTCCCGCGCGGTCATCCCGCGGAAGATCCGCGCGCCCTGGAACACCGTGGCGATGCCGTCGTGCGCGCGCCGGTGCGCGGACGCCCCGTCGATCGGCCGGCCGCTGTAGGTGATGGTGCCCGAGTCGGCCGTCAGGTGACCGCCCACCAGGTTGAACAACGTCGACTTGCCCGCACCGTTGGGTCCGATGATGGCCCGGACCTCACCCTCGGCCACCGACAGCGACACGTTCTGCACCGCATACACGCCCCCGAAGGACCGCGACACGCCCTCGACGTCGAGCACTGGTCGCCCCGCTCCTCATATCGGATCCCGGGCGGCCGACGGACGGCCGCCCGGGATCGCCGAACGTGTCGGACTACTTGAGCGACTTCTCCAGCTCCTGCTGCGACCAGTCGGTCGGGACCAATTCACCATTGGTGACCACGTTGACCGCCACGTCGTCGACGGTGAGACCGGCGTGGTCCTTGTCCGAGAAGGAGTACTCGCCCTCAGGGGTGAGCAGCGTCAGGTCGTTGAGCGCCTTCTGGATGTCGGCCGGTTCCGCGCTCTTGGCCTTCTCGATGGCCGCGGCGATGAGCTTGACCGCGCCGTAGCCGTCGAAGGCGAACTGCGGCGGGTAGTAACCGTTGGCCTTCTGGAACGGCTCGGCCATGGCCAGCGCGGTGTCCTTGACGTCGGACTCGGGCAGGTGCGGGCCGACGACGGCGAGCGAGCTGGCGACGATGACGCCGTTGGCGGCCGCACCGGAGGGCTCGGTGTAGAGCGTGCTCGCCTCCGCGTGGCTCATGACCAGCGGCATGCCCAGGTTCGCGGTGGCGAACTGCTTGGTGATGATGACCGCCGGTGCACCGGTCGCCCACACCATCAGGCCGTCGGCGCCACTGCTGCCCACGTGCGTCAGCTGCGGCGCGAAGTTGGTCGTGGTCGTCTCGAAGGTCTCCTCGTCGACGAAGGAGACGCCGTACTTGTCGGCCATCGACTTCATCTTGTCCCAGCCGGTCTGGGCGAAGGCGCTCTTGGTGTCGTAGGCGACCGCCATGGTCGTCATGCCCTGCGCCTGGAAGTAGCGGAGCAACTGCTCGGCCACCGCGCCGGCCGTCGGCGGGGTCATGAACGCGTACTCGCTGACCGGTTTCACCTGCTCGTCGGCCGCGGCCGTGGAGATGTAGGGGATTTGCTGGCGCTCGGCGTTGGGGATGACCGCGAGGCTCGAGTTCGAGAACGACGACCCGACGAATGCCACCACGTCCTGGCTGGCAAGGTCATTGAAGGCGATCACCGCCTGGTCGGGCTGGGTCTTGTCGTCGGCAATCTTGATCTCGAGCTTGCGGCCGCCGAGCACGCCGCCCGCGTCGTTGATCTCGGCGACCGCCTGCGCAGCACCCAGCTTGTCGTTGGTACCCAGCGGTGTGTAGTTGCCGGTGAGGGAGGCGATCTGGCCGAGCACGATCGGCTCGGAGGAGTCCCCATCGGAGCCCCCGGAGCCCCCGGAGCCACCCGAGTCCCCCGATCCGCCGCAGGCGGTGAGAGCGAGCATGAGCACCCCGGCCATCGCCGTCAGGGGGGCACGATTGCGCATCAATGGCTCCAGTCGCAGGACGATCCCCCCGGTAGGGGAAATCGCAAAGGAGGGCTCCGGGGAAATCGGAGACCGCTTGATCACCTGTGAGCCACGTTACGTGCCGTCGCGGAGGCCGGACAAGGCCGCAGGCCGTTCGGAACGGTCACGGATTGGTGACAGTTGTCGAGCAGGGGAACGGACCGGATGTAGGACGTCGCCGGAAACCCGGCGATCAGGGGACCGTTCCCGCCCCCGTCGGGCGTCCGTTGTCCGCGACCCCGGACCGACCGTCGTCCGCGGGCAGGGCCGGTGCCGCCGCAGGAAGGTGCACGACCCCGGACCGGAGCTCCGGGACGTCGCGCACCCCGAGCAGCTGCATCGTGCGCACGAATTCCTCGCCCAGCAGCGCGAGAACCCGCCGGACACCGGCCTCCCCGCCCGCCATGAGCCCGTAGAGGTAGGCGCGGCCGATGAGACAGGCATCCGCGCCCAGACCGACCGCCGCCGCGATGTCCGCGCCGCTCCTGATGCCGCCGTCGAGGTAGATCTCCATGGATCCCTGCAGGCGCTCGCGCACCCTCGGCAGCAGGTCCAGCGGAGCCTGGGTGCGATCGAGCTGGCGACCGCCGTGGTTGGACAGCACGATCGCGTCCACGCCGACCTCCGCTGCCCGGACGGCGTCCTCGACCCGCTGCACACCCTTGATCACGATGGGGCCGGACCACGTGTCACGCACCCAGGCGAGGTCGTCGAACGTGACGGCCGGATCGAACATCCGGCCGACCGTGTCGGCCACGCTGCCATGGGAAGAGTCCATCGTGGCGAACGCCAGCGGCCCGGTGGTGAGCATGTTGACCCACCACGACGGGTGCAGGCCCATGTCCAGCAGCGTCCTGGCGCGCAGCGTGGGCGGCATGGTGAACCCGTTGCGCTGGTCACGGAGACGACCGCCGGCGACAGGCACGTCCACGGTCAGGACGAGCGTGGAGTACCCGCTGCCGGCCGCCTGCTCGAGCAGCGCCCGACTGGCCGCCCGGTCACGCCACATGTAGAGCTGGAACCACAGGTCCGCGGCCGGCACGGCCGCCCGGAGACCCGCGATCGAGGTGGTGCCCATGGTCGACAGCGCATACGGCAACCCTGCCTCGCGGGCGGCGCGGGCCACGGCCATCTCACCCTCGTGGTGCATCGCCCGGGTCAGCCCCGTGGGGCCCAGCACGAGTGGCAGGCTCGCCGGCCGCCCGAGGATGGTCGTATCCGGCCGGACGGCCGCGACATCCCTGAGCACGTACGGGGAGAACTCCACCCGGTCCAGCGCCGCCCGGGCCCGGGCCATGCTCAGTTCGGACTCCGCACCGCCGTCGACGTAGTCGAAGACGGCGCGTGGCGCGCGACGCTTCGCCAGCGCCCGGAGGTCGGGAACGGAGTGGGCGCGGGCGACGCGGCGTTCGACCAGGGTGCCGGTGGGACGCGGACCGACCAGCATCGGTTTCAGGTCGTGCCATCGCGGCAGTTGGCGACGCACGCCGCCGGGCGGTGAGCCCCCGGTCATCAGAACTCCGATCCCTCGGCCGCGGCCGCGTCGAATGCAGCGTTCCAGCGACTCCCCGGTGCCGACAGGATGTCCAGCAGCCGTGGCCAGCGTCAACCGGCGGGCAGTGCGCACCGCTCCGGTGGCCGGTCGGCCCACCGGCGGTGTGCTACGAATGTTGGTCCTCGCGGTTCACGTTGTGTCACACTCGCCGCTGTGACCCAGAGCACGAGGACGACCCGCCCCGCCTGGAACCTCGGCGACCGGCTCACCCAGGACGCGGGCACCCACTTCGTGCCCGGTCTGCAGGCGCTGGTCGCCTTCCCGCTGGAGCAGGCGCGGCGGGACCGGGCGGCCGGGCTGCGGATCGGGACGTTCATCAGTGGCTATCCCGGGTCGCCGCTGGGCACCTACGACCTGGCGCTGAGCCGGATCCCAGAGCTGCTCGCCGAGCACGACGTCAGCTTCGTGCCCGCCGGCAACGAGGAACTGGCGGCCACCGCCCACATGGGCACGCAGATGCTCGATGCCCATCCGCACAGCCAGTGGGATGGCGTTACCGGCATCTGGTACGGCAAGGGCCCCGGGGTCGACCGCAGCGGGGACGCGCTCAAGCACGGCAACTTCGCCGGGACCTCGACGCACGGGGCGGTCGTGGTCCTCTCCGGGGAGGACCACGAGGCCAAGTCCTCGACGATGCCCTTTCAGCAGGAGTACGCCTTCGTCTCCGCCGGCATCCCGGTGCTCTCCCCCGCGACGGTGGAGGAGTTCCGCACGTTCGGCATCCACGCCATCCGGCTGTCGCGGTACTCGGGCTGCTGGGTGGCACTGAAGCTCACGAGCGCACTGTGCGACGCCGGCCAGTCGGTCAGCTATGCACCCGGCGAACCGCAGGTCGCCATCCCGCAGCTGAAGGTCGACGGCAAGCCGTTCGTCAAGCGCACCGACTTCTCGTTCTTCCCCGGCAAGAACATCGAGATGGAGCGCCACCTCTACCAGGAGAAGCACCTGGCGGTGCAGGCGTACGCCCGGGAGAACGGCCTGGACGCGACGGTGGTCTCCGGCGACGCCGACACGGTGGGGATCATCACCGCGGGCAAGACCGCCACCGACCTCGAGCAGGCCCTGACCGACCTCGGCCTGTCCCACGACGAGCTGCGCCGGGCCGGCGTGCGGATCCTCAAGCTCGGCCTGGTCTACCCCCTGGACGAGCAGGTGGTGCGCGAGTTCGCCGGCGGGCTGGACGACGTCATCGTGATCGAGGAGAAGCGCGACTTCCTTGAGCAGCAGGTGCGGTCGGTCCTCCAGCCGGTGGCGCGGCCGATCCGGGTCGTCGGCAAGCGCGACCAGCACGGTGCGCCGCTGTTCCCGGTCGAGGGCGGCATGGACGCCGACGTCCTCGCTGAGCGGCTCGCCCGGCTGTTGGCGCCCGTGCTGCCCGACCTGCCACGGCGACCGCGCGTGGCGGAGATCGCCGCGGTCCGCCGGCGGAACTACGAGGTCCAGGCCGGCCGGACCCCGAACTTCTGCTCGGGTTGCCCGCACAGCTCCTCCACGGTGCTCGCGCCCGGGCAGGTCGCGTGGGGTGCGCCCGGCTGCAACTGCTTCAACACAGTGATCGAGCAGCCGGAACGGCACATCGACGTCATGACCCAGTACGGCGGGGAGGGCCTGCCCTGGATAGGCCTGTCGCGCTACACCGACCGCGAGCACATGGTGCAGCACGTCGGTGACGGGTCGATGTACCACTCCAGCTACCTCAACGTCCGGTGGGCGGTGGCCGCTGGGGTGAACCTGACCTACAAGCTGCTCTACAACGGCGTGGTCGCCAACACCGGCGCGCAGGACGCCGTCGGGTCACGGGGGCTGCTCGAGCTGACCCGCGGTTTGGACGCCGAAGGGGTCGCGCGCATCGTCGTGATGACCAAGGACCCGAAGCAGTACCGCGGGGCTCCGCTCGCCCCGGGGGTCGAGATTCGCCCGGCGCACCGGATGGTCGAGACCGCGCAGGAGCTGGCGACGGTGCCCGGCGTCACCGTGCTGGTCTACGACGAGTCCTGCGCCAACGAGCGCCGGCGGCTGCAGAAGCGCGGCGAGCTGGACCGCCCCACCGAGTACGTCGTCATCAACGAGGACGTCTGCGAGAACTGTGGGGACTGCGGCGCCGCGAGCAACTGCATGTCGCTGCAGAAGGTCCCCACCGAGTTCGGCGCCAAGACCCGCATCCACACGTCGTCCTGCAATCAGGACTACTCCTGCGTCCAGGGCGACTGCCCCTCCTTCGCCACTGTCCACACCCAGCCCGGAAAGGGCTACCGGAAGCGGATCGCCGCGCCGCTGCGCGAGGAGGAGATCCCGGCCGTCCCCGCCCCGGCGCTGCGTTCCCCGGTGAACCTGTACATGCCCGGGGTCGGGGGGACCGGGGTCCTGACGTTGAATGGCATCCTGTCCGTCGCCGCCCTCCTGGACGGCAACGACGTGTTGTCCTTCGACCAGACCGGTGCGGCCCAGAAGTGGGGGCCGGTGGTCAGCAGCCTCACGGTGATCCCGCCCGGCACGGCAGCGCACGCCAGCAAGGTCGGCGTCGGGCAGGCCGACGTCTACCTCGCCCTCGACGAGGTCGGTGCCTGCTCGCCGGCGAACCTGGACCGGTGCTCCCCGAACCGGACCACGGCGGTCACGAATACCGACCTCTTCCCCACGGGGGAACAGGTCCGGGACATCCACGCCGTGGTCGACACCGGGCGTCTGCGGGCCACCATCGCGGCCTACTGCCGGGAGGTGGTGGAGGTACGGGCCCGGTGGATCGCCGAGGAGGTCTTCGGCGATTACATGCTGACCAACGTGATCGCGCTCGGCGCGGCCTACCAGCACGGGTTGCTGCCGCTGTCCGCGGAGGCGATCGAGGCCGCGATCGACCTCAACGGCGTCGCCGTCGGCGCCAACCAGCAGGCGTTCCGGTACGGCCGCCTGTGGGTGGCCGACCGCGCCCGGGTGGAGGCGCTCATCGCCCCGCCGCAGACCGATGCGACGACCGAGTTCGATCACCGCGCCGGCCGGCTGGACCGCCGTCGGCGTCAAGCTGCGGTCGGCCTGTGGCAGCGCACCGGGGCCCTGCCGGAGCCGACGCGGCGACTGCTCGCCGTCCGCCTCCCCGAGCTCGTCGACTACCAGGACGGCGACTACGCGGCCGGCTACGTCGGGGAGGTCCTCCGGGTGGCTGTCCGCGAGAGCGAGGTGGCGCCCGGCTCGCACCGGCTGACCGACGCAGTCGCCCGCGGCCTGTACAAGCTGATGGCGTTCAAGGACGAGTACGAGGTGGCCCGGCTCTCCCTCAAGCCCGACTTCGCCGAGCACGTCGCGGCGACGTTCGAGGGCCCAGTGACGCTCACGCACAACCTGCAGCCGCCGATGGCCCGGCGTTTCGGAACGCGCAAGCTGCGGGTGCCGGCGGTCGTGGCGACGCCGACCTTCCGCGCGTTGCGCACCTCACGGCGACTTCGCGGCACCGCGGTGGACCCCTTCCGGCGGCAACAGTCCCGGCGCGAGGAGCGGGAGCTGATCGCCTGGTACCGGGATCTCCTCACCGAGGCGCTCAGTGCCCTGCGGCCCGCCACCTTCGACACAGCTGTCGCCATCGCGGAACTACCGGACATCATCCGCGGGTACGAGGAGGTCAAACGGCGGAACGCCGTCCAGGCCCAGGTACGGGCCCGCGAACTCGTCGAGGGCCTGCGGCGGCCCCGCCTGAAGCTCTCCCCCACCGCATGACCGGCATCCGGCAGGAACTCGAGGCCGAGGAACGGTGACCTCTTCGCTCCACTCATCGGGGTGATCGTCTGGTGGGGAGTAGCTATTCACTCCGGGCAGGACCTTTGTCATCCTGCCCATGCCGGTCGCAGAACCCACCTGGACGGGGAGCCCGAATGGCCACGCGCACGGTACGGGACGTCGCTCTGGACGTACTGCGTTCCTTCGAGCTGACCACGATCTTCTGCAACCCGGGATCGACCGAGATCCAGCTGCTGACCGACCTTCCGGACGACGTCGACTTCGTCCTGGGGCTGCACGAGGCAACGGTCGTCGGAATGGCGACCGGCCATGCCCTCGGCAGCGACAGACCGGCGCTGGCCATCCTGCACACGACCGCCGGACTCGGTAACGCGGTGGGAGCTTTGGCCACCGCCCGTGCCAACAAGGTCCCGCTCGTGGTCATCGTGGGCCAACAGGACCGTCGTCACCTCGTCAACGAGCCCTTCCTGGCCGGTCGCCTCCACGGCCTCGCCGGCGAGTACCCGGTCTGGGTGGGCCAGCCGCCACGGGCCGAGGACGTGCCGGCGCTGCTTGCGCGGGCCTACCACGAGGCGCGCATCCGTCGAGGGCCGGCCCTGGTCATCGTCCCCATGAACGACTGGCTGGCGGAGCTGACAGAAGCCGTCGAACTCGCCGCCCCGAAACAGGTCCTGGTCGGCGCCGCCGCTGACAAGAACTCTGTGCTAGAGGTGGCTGCGCGGGTGCGCGCCGCGATCAGCCCGGTCATCGTCTCGGGCGCCGGTGCGGACGACGCACGTACCTGGGATGCGCTGCGCGCGATCGCCGGCGCGCTGCACGCACCGGTGTGGCAGGAGCCTTTCGGCGCACGCGCCGGATTTCCACAGGACGACTCCGCCTTCGCCGGTCATCTCCCTGCGAGCCGCTCCGGCGTGCGCGACGCGCTCGGCCGGCACGACCTCGTGCTCGTGGTGGGCGCCGCGTCGCTGCGTCAGTACCCGTTCGAGCCTGGCCGGCTGTTCGACCAGGACACCACGGTCGTCGGTATGGCCGAGGATCTCGACGACGTTGCCAGCGGCGTCCTCGATCTCGCCGTCCTCGGCCCCCTTCCGGAGCTCTGCGAGCTGCTCGCCGACCAGTTGGGAGCAGTTCACGTGGACGAAGCCCCCACGCCACCGGCCGAGCCCACCGACCGCGAGGGACCTCTGAGTCCGGAACTGGTGTTCCAGGCGATCGGCCACCGAGTCCCGGCGGACACCGTCGTCTTCGAGGAGACTCCGTCGAGTCGCCGGCTGCTCAACGACTTCCTTCCTGCACGCCGCCCGCTCGGCTTCATCAGCGCGGCAATGGGCGGCCTGGGCTTCGCCATGCCGGCGGCCGCCGGCCTGCGCATGGCCCGGCAGGACCGGCCCGTCGTCGCGATCGTCGGGGACGGATCGGCGATGTACAGCATCCAGTCGCTCTGGAGCGCACAGACCTACGGGCTCGGGGTGCTCTACGTGGTGATGTCCAACGGCGGCTACGCGATCATGGACCACCTCGCCCACCTGCAGGGTGGTACAGGGCCATGGCCGGACGCCTTCGGCCTGGACGTCTGCGCGATCGCGCGCGGCTTTGGATGCCGCGCCGAACGTGTCGATTCCGTGACCGCATTGGGCGAACTGCTGGACGAGGTGCTGCCGACGCTGGCCGCCGCTACCGCGCCCATGCTCATCGACGTCGCCGTGACCAAGGGCTGAATCGGTCGCGCGGCGCTCGGGGTCGCACCCCATCGACTGCGCCGACGGCTGACCGCATGTCCGGCTGGCCGACCTGTGACGCCAGAGCGGGGGCCGGAGTCGCCGCACCCCGGACACCCGGGACCGGGGTGCGGCGTGGGTCACGTCAGTACACAGCCAGCCCGGAGGCGCCGTCAGCGACCGGCAGCTCGCCGGTGACCGTCCCGAGCGACCGCAGGGCGCCGCTCGGCCCGATCTCGAAACCGGCAACGCCACCGGTGCCCCGCAGGAGCAGGTACAGGTAGTGGCCGTCGGCGCTGAGAGCCAGGTCCACCGGCTGGCTCATCGGGCCGGTGGAGGCCGCCTCGCCGTCGCGCAGCTGGACCCGGCCTGCGTCGTCGTAGCGGTAGCTGGAGATCGTCCCGCTGCCGAAGTTGGCGGTGTACGCGTACCGGCCGTCCTTGGTGACCACGACCCAGCACGTATCCGTCTGCCGGTTCGGGACCGAACCGCTGACGACCGACAGCAGACCCTCTGCCGACACGCGGTAGGAGGACAGGGCGGACCGGCCCTCCGACGCGTCGAACGACTCGGCGACGACGAGCTCCCCGTTGTTGCGGAAGGCCAAGCTGAACGGGCGCACGCCGTGCGAGGCATTGCGCTCGGGCATGGCGCTCGCGTACCCGTCGCTCCGGATCCGGAATGCGTCGATCGCGATGGACGGCGACAGAGTGACGGCGGTCGTCTTCT
Organism: Modestobacter sp. DSM 44400; assembly: GCF_900107175.1. Classification (GTDB taxonomy): domain Bacteria; phylum Actinomycetota; class Actinomycetes; order Mycobacteriales; family Geodermatophilaceae; genus Modestobacter. The sequence continues at coordinate 18,090 of NZ_FNOZ01000025.1, forward strand.
GCGTCACGAGGAGCAGATGTCCGTCGGGGCTGAACTCCACGTCGCCGGGGACGGCCACGGGCGAGCTGAGCGGCCGGAAGGAGTCCTCCAGCTCGGTGAGGGTGCCGTTTCGGGCGACCCGGAAGCCGAGGACGCCGTTCCCGGCGACGGAACCGTCGAGGACGTAGAGCACGTCGTCGTGGAGGGCGAGACTGTTCGGCTGGTCCCCGGCGGGGACCTTCTGCAGGAACGTCAGCTCCGTACCGCGGACGGCGAACACGGTGACGTCGTCGCTGCCCGGGTTGGGGGCGTACAGGAATCGGTGGTCGTCGCTGAGCCGCAGAGCACCCTGGGTGTCCAGGTCCACTCCTTGGCCCAGACCGTGGGTCGAGACGCTGCCGACCCGCGTCAAGGTCCCGTCGGCGGCCCGCCGGTAGCTGACGATGCGGTTGTCGGCGGTCTGGTTGGTCATGGCGAAGGCGGCCCCCTCGCCCGCGACGACCTGTGGCGCCGCGTCCGCCTCGGCGGCTGCGCCTGATCCCGAACCGATCAACACCGTGCTCAGCAGCGCCCCCACGGCCAGGCCGCAGCGGGCGAACCCGGCATGACGTCGGCCTCGTGGCACCTGCTCGTCCGCGCGCTTGTTCATTCTGAACTCCCCTCGTCATGCGCCCAGTCCGAGCGCCGTTGGCCGTGCGAGGCAGACCGCGACCGTGCTCGTGCCCGGAGCAGCCGCTACTGAGCACACTGGGCCCGAGCGGCCCAGATGGACCCACCCCGCGCGCTTACGTGCGTCTTACGGCCATGGGTCGGCGCGCGTACCTGCTGTGGAACCTTCGTGGAGGGCAGCGGCTGGACGACCGGTCTCCGGACGCACACGGCCGGACGGCGGTCCTGACCCGACCGGACTCCACGTCGTCGACACCGTCCGGGGCTGACGTCCGCGACCCGGCCCGCGCAAGGAAAGGCTGTCCGACGGCCTGAAGGGTGGACAGCGATGTCACGCGGTCGGTGACGGCCCGTCGTTCGTGGTCGGCGCCGCACCGGCGGCACGGCACCCACGCACGACCCGACGGAGGTAGGACAGCACGGCCACCGCGCTGATGAGCGCGAGCAGCAGCACCAAGTTGTGCCCGTAGTCCTGGCCGAGGATGGCCTTGACGCCCGGCTGGCTGCCGGCGCGGTAGATCAGCGGGAGGGCGATGACGGTGACCAACCCGCCGGTGACGAGCGCGCCCTGGAGATGCGCGCGGGCCCTGGGGGGTACTTTCCTCAGCCCCGTTCCGATGGCGACGACGGCCGGCGAGAGCACGGCGTGCAGGACGAGCGCTCCGACGAGCCAGGCTGCGAGTCCGAGCAAGCTCCTCCCGGGGACCTGGGTGACCAGGCGGAAGAGGCCGAACAAGGCCAACACGACACCCGCGCCACCGATCACCACGCGGATCCGCCTGATCCCGACCCACGTGCCGCTCACCGCACCGTCACCGCCTTCAGCCACTTGGTGTTCAGGACACCGGCCCGGTCAGGGGCGATCAGACGCAGCGGGTAACCGTGATCGACGTCCAGACGCTGGCCGTTCAGATGGGTCGCGAGGAGTGCCCGCGACAGCTGCGGGCCCTGCACGGTGGAGTGGTTGAAGGATCCTCTGGGCTCCAGCGAGACGAAATCGACCCTCGAACCGGCGTTGCCACCGGCGCGACGGACCACGTCGAGCAAGCGGATCCCGGTCCAGTGCGCCCCGACGCTCCAGCCTTCGACGCAGGTGATCGGCAGGTCGGCCTCCGCCGCGGCCATCGCCTCGATGTCGGCGAGTGACAGTTGGTAGCCGTCCGGTCCGCTGACGATCAATTGCCAGTTCGGGTCCGCTGCCAGGTCTCGAACGCCGGCCTGGTCGGCAGTCCGGTTGACCGGGACGCCCTGCGGTCCCGTGCTCGGCTGCCGGACCGCGAGCAGACCGATCGGCTCGAGGGGTGTGAGGGTCTGGCCCACGCTGGTCAACGCCACCAGACCGATCCCCCCGCTCGCTGCGACCAGCAGCCCGCGGCGAGAGATCGCCGGTGTCGACGGCGGGGGCTGATGCATCTTGTCGTTGTTGCTGTACGAGGCCGGGTTCTCGTTCCACGGCTTCTCGGTCAGCACGTCGCCATCGACGAGCCTGGTCTTCAGCCCGTAGGTGATATCGGGCAACTTGACGGCGATGTGGAGCAGCAGGGAGCCGATCAGGACGTAGGCGAGGAAGCGGTGGACCGGCACGAAGCTCCAGGGCCACGGGTACCAGTTCAGGACGTTGAAGAACCCCGTGAACAGTTGCAGGAGCGCCGTGGCGACCAGAACGGCGACCGAGCCCCGCTCGAGTGCGTGCGGAAGAGAACGGACGGCCGGCCAGCGGAACAGGTTCGGGTAGACCGACCACAACTTGACCAGCAACAACGGGATCGTCGCGATGCCCGTGGCGACGTGCACACCTTGGGTGACCCGGTAGATCCAGATCGGCGCGGCCGGTTCGGGCAGCCACGTCCACGGCTGGTACTGGTAGTGGCTGAGCAGGCCGGTTCCGAAGCAGACGGCCAGGCAGATGCCGAGGACGGCACCCAGCCGGGCGGTCAGCGCGGTGGAGCGCAGCGGCGACGAGAAGTGCGGCCAGAGCGGCGGTGACGTTCCGGGCCCTTTCACAGGCAATCCCACGCCGTCGAGTCTGCCGCCGATCCCGCTCGACGGTTCTTACGTCGCGATGACGGCCGCGGCCATTCAGTGCGTCAGTCGGTCGGAACCGACCGGGGGGCCGTCAGACGCACGGTGAAGCAACAGCCGCCGTCCCGATTGGCTACCTCGACGCGACCACCGGCGGCCTCGACCAGCCCCCGCGCGATGGACAGGCCCAGCCCGCCACCGGCGCCATCACGCGGACTCCGGGCGCGACTGCCCTGGAAACCCACGTCGAACACCCTGGGCACGTCCACCTCCGGGATGCCGCCGCACTCGTCGCTGACGACGACCCACACGTTCCCGTCGGCCCTACCGCAGGTGACCGTCACGGTGCCCCCGGCCGGCGTGTGCCGCACGGCGTTGCTCACGAGGTTGGAGACCACTCGGGACAGGGACACGGCGGAGAGCAGGCAGGCGACGTCAGGATCCCCCCGGCCGACGAGGTGCACACCCCTCGCCCGGGCGACCGGGCGGGCGGCGGCGACGGCATCACTCACCAGGTCGGCGACGACCGTCGGGACCGGGATGAGCCGCAGGGTCCCGGCGTGCAGCCGGGACAGCTCGAAGAGGTCGTCGACCATTGCGGTGAGCCGGTCGGTCTCCACCCGCATGCGGCGGTGGTACGCGGCAACCTCGGAGGGCTCGTCGACCACCCCGTCCTCGAGCGCCTCGGCCATCGCACGGAGGCCCGCAAGAGGAGTGCGCAGGTCGTGACTGACCCACCCGACCAGCTCGCGGCGACTGCCCTCGAGGGACCGCTCCCGGGCCCGCGCCACCGCGAGCCGCTCGGCCGCGGTCACGAGGTCGCTCGCCAGGGCGGCGAGCTCGGCAGGGAGGGCTCGGTCCGGCACCGCCACCGGGCCCTCATCGGCGAGCGACCGGGCGACCGCCGCGACGTCGCGGACGCCGGCAACCAACCGGCGGGCCAGCAGCAGCGCGCCAGCGGTGCCCACGACTGCCGCCACCGCGACGACGACAAGGAGGACGCGGAGGTCGTGGACCGACAGGAACATGGCCAGGCCCGTCGCGCTGGTGGCGGATGCACCGGCGCCGACCACGGTGAGCACGAGCACGGTCAGCCCGACAGCGATCGACCGCCGGCGCACGGCAGCCAACGCGGCAGCACCGGCCAGCGCCGCCGCGAGGGCGGCGGCGCCGGCGATGGCGAGGACGACGAGGAGATCGTCCAGCGGAATCACTCCCGGTCCTCCTCGGGCTCGTAGCGGTATCCGACCCCGAAGACGGTGACCACGCGTCGAGGGGACGAGGGATCGTCCTCGACCTTCTCCCGCAGCCGGCGCACGTGCACGGTCACCGTGGACGCGTCTCCGAAGGACCAGTCCCACACCCGGTGCAGGAGCGTCGTCCGGTCGAACGCCTGGCGCGGATGCTGCAGCAGGAAGGCCAGCAGGTCGAACTCGCGGACCGTCAGGATCAGCGGCTGCCCCGCCCGGCGGGCCTCCCGCGCGGCGAGGTCGACGACGAGGTCGCCGTCGCTCAGCAAGCCCCAGGCGCGTGGCGGCGCGCCGCGGCGCAGCACCGCTGTGACGCGGAGGACCAGTTCACGGGGTGAGAACGGCTTGGTCAGGTAGTCGTCCGCGCCGAGTTCGAGGCCGGTCACCCGGTCCGCCTCGTCACCGCGCGCGGTGAGCATGACGACCGGCACCGGGTGCGCCACCCGCAGCCGGCGGAACACCTCCAGGCCGTCGAGCCCGGGGAGCATGAGGTCGAGCACCAGCAGAGCCGGCGGGTCGGCGAGCGCGACCGCCAGCCCCGCCTGGCCGTCGGCCGCGATGCGCACGGTGTACCCCTCGCGCTCGAGGTAGCGGCGCACCACGTCGGTGACCGTGGGGTCCTCGTCGAGGACGAGGACGTGCCCGGTCACCGCCCGCCCGGCCCTGTTCGCGGTCGAGTCCACTGCTGGACGGTAGGGCTACGACGCGCCGGCCGGGGAGGGTCGCCGCACGGTGTAAGGACTTCGCAATGCCGCGGACCGTGTTCCGCACCCGGATCTCGCCCTAGCGTCAGGGACGTGCCCGACGCCGTCCTCCCTCCCGATGTGGTCGCGGAGCGAGAGCGCACCGAGCGTCCGCCGCCGCGCCGCCAGCCGCCCATCGGGGACTACGGGTTCCTCTCCGACTGCACCTCCGCCGCGCTCGTCGACCGCGACGGCTCCGTCGACTGGTGGTGTGTCCCCCGGTTCGACTCCCCCTCGGTCTTCGGCCGCCTGCTCGATCCTGCGGCCGGGCACTGGACGCTGGCTCCGGACGGCGCCTTCGAGTCCGCGCGGGAGTACGTCGCCGACACCCTGGTGCTGCGCACCGTGTTCCGGACGGCGACCGGCATGGTGGAGCTGAGCGATGCCCTGGCGTTCGGCCCCGGGGCGCGGGGGCACGACATCGGCCTGGAGAGCCCGCACGTGCTCCTGCGCCGGGTGGTCGGCCTCTCCGGTGTCGTCGACCTGCAGAGCGAGCTGGCGCCGCGGATGGAGTACGGGCGCACGGAACCGCACCTGCGCGCCGACGGCCGGCAGGTCGAGGCGCAGGGCGGTCCGGTGCGGCTGTTGTGCACCGGGCCCGTTCCTTGGACCTGCTCCGACGGAGCCGCCCGCGCCGCGTTCTCCGTGTCGGCCGGGGACACGCTGGAGTTCAGGCTCCGCTACTCCCCGACCTTCGGCACGGCCTCGTCGCCGGGTCGCGCCCAGGAACGGCCCTCGGTGCAGGACACGACGGAGGGCTGGCAGTCGTGGGCGGCGGAACACACCGCCTATGACGGCGCCTTCCCCGAGGAGGTGCGGCGCAGCTCGCTGGTCCTGCAGGGCCTCACCTACCGGCCCTCAGGAGCGGTGGTGGCCGCCGCGACGACATCGTTGCCCGAACTGCCGGGCGGCGACCTCAACTTCGACTACCGGTTCGCGTGGCTGCGTGACCTCAGCCTGACCGTCCGCTCGCTGTGGATCGCCGCCTGCCCCGACGAGCCCCGACGGGTGTTCGACTGGTTCGCCAACGCTGCCGGTCGCGACGGCCGAGAGCTGGTCCAGATCATGTACGGCGTCGAGGGCGAGAGGGACCTCAACGAGCACACCCTCGACCACCTGGCCGGCTACCGGGAGAGCCGACCGGTGCGCGTGGGCAACGAGGCATGGAAACAGAAGCAGCTCGACGTCTTCGGGGAGGTCCTCGACGCCGCGCACGTCCTGCGCGACCAGCTCGACGACCTCGGCGGGCCGGTACAGGAGCTGCTGGTCACCCTCGCCGACCATGCCGCCAGCGGGTGGTCGGCGGCCGACGCCGGGATGTGGGAGGCCCGGGATGCCGAACGCCACTACACCTCGTCCAAGGTGATGTGCTGGGTGGCCCTGGACCGCGCGCTCGGCCTGGCGCCGCGGCTCGGGGACGGCGCCGACGTGCCCCGCTGGACGGCGGCCCGCGATGCGGTACGCCACGCGGTCCTCGAGCGGGCGTGGAGCGAGCAGGCCGGGGCCTACACCGGTGCGTTCGACTCCGATGAGCTGGACGCGTCGGTGCTCATCCTTCCCCTGGTCGGCTTCCTGCCGGCGACCGACGAGCGGATGGCGGCCACCATCGCGGCCGTCGAGAGCCGGCTGGGCGCCGACGGGCTGATCCGGCGGTGGTCCGCGGACCACAGCGGCTTTCTGATCTGCACCTACTGGCTCGTCGAGTGCCTCGCCCTGGCCGGCGAGGACGAGCGGGCGAGGGCGTGGTTTCGCGCCGCCACCACCTACGCCAACGACCTCGGCCTGCTGGCCGAGGAGGCCGACGGGACGACCGGTGAGCTGCTGGGGAACACGCCCCAGGCGTTCTCCCACATCGGACTGATCAACGCCGCCTGGCGCATCGGCCACCCGTCGGCGACCACGCCCGCGAGCACCGACACGTTCCCCTGCGCCGCCCACGGCGACGGCCGGCTTCCCACCGACGCACCGCCTCCTGGAGGACTGGCATGACCGGACGACTGGACGGCAAGGTCGCTCATCACGGACTCGGACTCGGATTCCGGCATCGGGCAGGCGACCGCCAGCGCGTTCGCCCAGGAGGGGCCGTGGTCATCCAGGCCGACCTGAAGGGGGAGAACGAGGTCGAGCACATGTTCGACGCTGGGGTCGAACTTCGACTGCTCGAAGGGCGCCGTCCGCATGCTCACCCGGACGCTGGCGCTGGAACTCGCCCCGCACAAGATCAACGTCAACAGCATCGCGCCGGGCATGGTCCTAACCCCGTTCAACCAGCCGGCCATCGACGATCCCGCCCTGCTGGATGAGCAGGGGCAGCGCATCCCGTGGAAGCGGGCGGCGCAGCCGGCGGGAGATCGCCAGGCTGGCGGTCTTCCTGGCCTCGGCGGACGCTGACTACGTCACCGGGCGTCGTACGTGATGGACGGCGACCTCATGATCGACCTCGGTCAGGGCGCGTAGCCGTGCAGGAACAGGAGCCAGGCATATCGGAGACGGACGGGCCGCCAGCACGGTGCCCGGAAAGGTGGGCGCGCACCTGCTGCCCGGCGCGGATCCCACGATGCTGGGCGACGTGGCCCGCCTCAACGCTCCGGTTCACTGGGGGCACGGCATTGCCATGGGTGCCCTCCGGGACGTCTTCGACGTCCCGGGCCTGTCCGGGCCGGCGGCCAGTGCCGCGCACTTCGCGCTCGTGTGGGGGCGGGGACGCCGCCCTGTACCCAGCGCTGGGCATCGCCGACGCGCCGTGGCACTGGAGCGGTGACGAACTCGGGGCCGATCTGCTGCACAAGGGCGTCTACGCCGCTTCGATCGCGGTTGCGGTATCCCGTCCGGCGTGACATCCACCGCAGCGGATCGGCCAGATCGTGGCATCCACCAGTCGCTGCACCCGTGCGGACCTCGGCCCGTCGGCCCGTACGTGTTTCCAGAAGTACAGCCGGCCACACGGCCGCAGCATCCTGTGCGGTTCCCGCAGAGCCGCACTCTGATCGGGCACGCTGCACAGGACGAGTGAGCAGACCGGGGCATCGAAGGCCCCGTCGGCGTCCGGGAGTCGGTCGGCCACAGCATCGACGGTGATCGGCACCCGAGCACCGACAGCTGCTCACTCGGCGTGGACACGCACGGCACCCCTTTCGCGTGGCGAGCGCGCTCCGCGACGACGGCAGGCGTCAGCCCCGCACCACGATGCGCCTCCGCTGGCCCAGTCGGTACACCAGGACGATCCGTGTCAGGCTCAGTTCGTGGACAGCGCAGAGGTCAAGGCGTTCTTCGAGCGGGTCTCGGTCGACTGGGACCACATGCGGTCGAGCTTCTACAACGCCGACATCATCGAAGCCCTGGCCGAGCGGACCGGCGTCGGGCCCCAGTCCCGGGTGGTCGACGTCGGGACGGGGACCGGATTCGTCGCGGCCGGGTTGGCCGATCGGGTGGCCAGCGTTGTCGGGGTGGACAACTCCCCGGCGATGCTGACGGTCGCTGGGGAGACGTTGAGAGCACTGGGCCTGGACAACGTCACGCTCACCGAGGGCGAACTCGATGCCCTGCCGCTCGCTGACGACAGCATGGACGTCGCCGTGGCGAACATGGTGCTGCACCACGCTCCCGACCCCGCGGCGATGCTGGCCGAGATGGCGCGGGTGGTCCGCCCGGGCGGAAAGGTGGCGGTCACCGACGAGGTCGCGCACTCCTATGAGTGGATGCGTACCGAACAGGCCGACATCTGGCTCGGATTCAACCCCGCCCAGGTCGAGGAACACTTCACGCAGGCACGGCTGATCGAGTTCGGTTACGACTCGCTGGGAATGCAGTAGTGCGTGACGTCGACGACCTCGGTCGGGGTCACCGCGAACATCGGCATCTTCGGCGCCTGGGCGACCGTGCCACGTAGCTCATGAGAGCGGCTCCTGCCGCTGCCGCCGTCGATGACAGCAAACCACCGGTGGTGCCGACGACCGCTTTGGGCCGGGGCATGGCGTCCATCCGCATCCTGCTCGGGTTGACGTTCCTGCTCAACGGGCTGGCGAAGTTCTTCGACATCACCCGTGTCTCCCTGCTCGGCTTCCGCGCGACGCTGATCGGCCGCGAGGATGCCGCCGGCATCATGCAGCGCAACGGCCTGGAGTCCCGCGGTGGGCGAGGCACGGCTGTCCCGCTGATCCAGGACATCACCCGGTTCCTGCTCGAGCACTACGACACCGTCAGGTGGCTGCTGGCCGGGACCGAGACGATCGCCGGTGCACTGTTGGTGCTGGGAGCGGCCAGCCGGCTGGGTGCGCTGTTGGCCCTCCTGTCGGCCCTGTACGTGCAAGCGCTGTACTACTCCAGCGGCGCCTGGTTGTTCGAGGAACCGCTGATCTGGGTGCCGCTGTTCGTGCTCGCACTGGTCCCGGCCGGCCGATCCTGGGGCGTCGACCGCGCCGCGGCAGGCCGCCGCCTGGATCGTGGCCGACGGCCCTGGCCCTACTGAGGTCCCAAGGAGGTGTGGCGGCAGATCTGGTCGAACAACCCCCGAGAGTGGCTCAGCCGCGAGATGCGCCGCCGCACCGACATGGCCGGCATCTTCCCCGAGCGCGACTCACCCATCAGCCTCGTGGACCAGAACTTCCGCCGAGTTCCGTCAATCCGCGAGCTGCCCGCTGGCCGACCGGACCCGGCCGATGATCCGGCGAACCCGCCGTCTGGCGCATCGCTCAGCGGGTCTGCTCCCCGAAGCTGCCGGGAGCGACGCGGGGGCAGCCGAGCCGGGCGAAGAGGCCGGTCAGCGAGGGCGCCTGACCCCGGGCGACGCGCGACCGCGGGGACCCCCGCTCGGCCGGCGACGTTCTCGCGTCCCTCTGCACGCGTGCTCATGCCTACCGCGAAACACCGCCGGTGGTCGACGGGACCGCTCGACGGGACCGTACGGGAGGGTCGTCGGCGTGGACGCCGGGAACACGGGTACGCCGACGTCCATGGACATCACCGAGCTCATCCTGTTCCAGCACCACGAACAGCGGCGCACCTTCGCTCTGCTCGACGAGATTCCCCGCGACGACACCGCGGCCCTGTCCGCGATCTGGGGCCGCCTGGAGATCCTGCTCGAGGTGCATGCCGAGGCGGAGGAGAAGTTCTTCTACCCCCGGCTGCTGACCGTCGGCCACGGCGCCAGTGACGCCGACAGCGTCAGCGAGGAGATCGAGGACGCGATCAAGGACCACAACGAGATCCGCGACGCCGTCCGCAAGGTGGCCGGGCACGAGACCGGCACCGACGACTGGTGGCAGGCCGTGACCGAGGCCCGGGTGTCCAACAGCGACCACATGGCCGAGGAGGAACGCCAGGACCTCGCCGACTTCCGGCGGCACGCCGACCTGCAGACCCGCCACGACATCGCCGTTCAGTTCATCGCCTACGAGAACCAACACGCCAAGGGAATCAAGCCCGTGGACAAGGACCCGGAGGACTACGTCGCCGAGCACAGCTGACGGGGTCGGCAGCGACGCCGGCCGGCGCCCGGGACAGGCGCGTCGGTGGCCGCCCGGTCTGCCGGCGTCCTGCCCGACCGGGCGCTCGGCCATCGCCGTGACCACGCAGTGCGACGGCTGCATCGCGATCGTCCTGAAGGGGGTCTGGGCTGGGCCTACGGCGCGCGCCCCCGCCGCCTTCCAGGGCTTCGCCACACCGGCGCGGTGCGCCGACGCACCAGCGGGGTGTCGGTCCGATCGCGGATGACGGTCGGGCCGATCGTGTGGTCACTGGTGGGGTCGAGCACACTGACGCAGTGGTGTATACCGCCACCCGAGCGCTGATGGGAGCTTCGATGAGCAGGCCACAGGACCCGCCTCAAGACGATGACAGCGCGGACGACGGCGAGGCGCCGTCCCGCCGGGGTGGGCGCGGCATCCGCTGGATCGGCGGGTGGCTCGCGGTCGCCCTCGTCCTCGTCGCCGTGGTCTGGGTCGTGCTCTACCAGCTGGCCAGCTAGCCGTACCGGCTCCTTCTTCCGCAGGCACGGTGACCCCCGCTCCGGCGCCGAGCCGATGAGGTGACCGGCCGGGGACGTGGATCGAGGCGGAACCCAACGTTTTCGATGATCCACTTCCGGGCATTGGTCACCACTGGCCCCAGCGGAGGAGCACACCGTGGACACCTGGTTGATCATCGTCATCGTCGTCGCCGTCATCGTGGTCCTGGCACTCATCGCGCTGGCCGCGGCCAAGCGCGGCCGCGCCGGGACGGTGCGCAAGCGGGAACAGGCCCAGGAGCACCTGCACGAGGCCGAGGTCCGCGGCGCCCGCGCGGACAAGGAGCAGGCACTCGCCGAGGAACAGGCCGCCCGCGCCCGCCGCGAGCGGGCCGAGGTCGAGGAACGCTCCGCGCTGGCCGAGCAGGAGGCGCGGGAACGCGCCGGGAAGGCCCACGAGGAACGCTCGACCGCCGAAGAGCTCCGCGCCAAGGCCGAGAAGCTCGCCCCCGGGTCGCGCCACGACGGTGGTGGCCGGCACGCCGGCACCGCCGAGGAGACCCTGCGCCGCGACGAGACCGACGGCCCGACCCAACGCTGACCCGCGGACTTCGGCGCTGCCCTCACCCGTCCGGGTGAGGGCAGGCCGCCCAGGTGGCTCCTGGACTTCCGTTGGGTACCCGACCTGTCGTTGATCGACGAGTCGGAACAACCGCGGAAGGGCTGGATATGAGGGTCCCCATCGTGGTGTACGGCGTGCTGTACGTCGTCATCGAGATGGTCGGGAGCCAGCTCGACTCGGTCGGCTGGCCGCAGCTCACCGCGCTGGACGTGGCAACGGCAGTGGTCAACGCCCTCCTGGTGGTCGCCGTGGGCGTCGCCGTCCTGGTTGCCGTCGACGTCCTGGGCCACCGCTGGCGCCGCTGGCTGCGGGCGTACCGCCGGGAGCAGGCCCGGCTGGCCGACGAGGCCGAGCAGGCCGAGCGCGCCCCGATCATCGTCCGCGCCTGGCGGCCGGGGCGCCTGGCGCTCGCTGCCGGACCGCCTCCGGGCGCCTCCGCCGCCGCTCCTCCGGTCACCACCCGGGTCGCCGGGGAGCCGTACATGGAGCCCGGCTTCCTCGACCAGCACGGCCGGCTGCTCTAGCCGGACCATGCCGCGCCGGTGCACCCGGGTCAGCCCTCGAGCACTGTCACCGCGGGGTCACCCGAGCCGGTCGGCGTCGGCCATCAGGTCGATGCGGACCACGCGTCCCTCGGCGACCGCGAACCCGAGCACCACGCGTGGTCGGCCACCCACCGACCACACCGCGCCGGGGAGCCGTCCACCAGCGCCAACTACGCGGCCCGGGCCCGCCCGGCGAAGCCGCGACCGCGCCGCGGACCTCGGCGTCGCACCCGCCCGCACCGCGGCGGCGTCGGCCCGCAGCACGACACCAGGGGCCAGGAGCGCCAGCAACTCAGCGAAGTCCCCCGTCGCGCGAGGCGGCGAGGCGGCGAGGAAGGCCCGCACGACCGCCCGCTGACGGGCCGGGTCGCTCGCGCCGTCCGCCGTGGACCCGCGCACCCGGCGGCGCGCCCGGCTGGCGAGCTGCTTGGCCGCGTCCGGCGTCCGCCCCAGCACCGGGGCGATCTCGTCGAACGGACGGCGAACGGTCGTGCAGCACGAACGCGATGCGCTCGGCCGGGGTGAGCGTCTCCAGCACGACGAGCAGTGCGGAACCGACCGAGTCCGCCAGCAGCGCCTCGTGCTCCGGGTCGGTGCCACGCCCGGGCGGCTCGACCGGCTCGAGGACGTGCTCCCCCATCGGCGCCTCCGGCCGGCTTCGGCGCGAGCGGAGGACGTCGAGGCACAACCGCCCGACGACGGTCGTCAGCCAGCCCCGCAGGTGCGCCACCCCGTCGGGCTCGGCACGACTGAGCCACAGGCACGCCTCCTGCACCGCGTCCTCGGCCTCGGCGCCCGACCCGAGCATCCGGGCGGCCACCGCCCGCAGGTGGTCCCGGTGCTCCTCGAACCGCTGGGCGAGTCGCCGTCGACCGTGTTGGTGGCCGCCGGAGCGACCCCCGGACAGCCGGTCCGGGACGTCGGGGGCGGCAAGCTGATCGCCACGGTCACCGACGCCGACGGCGACGTCCTGGGGCTGCTGCAGTCCTCGTGAGCGCCCCTCCAGCCGAAGTCCGACACGAAAAATCACACTTCTGGCCCTCTCCAAGGGGTGCGGTGCTGCGCAGGTGGTGCATGTGCGGCTAGGGTTGTCCACGTCGGGAAGGCCCTGCAGATGGCAGGACCCCGACGTACGACCTCAGCTAGGAGCGAGCAATGCCCGAAGGAACAGTGAAGTGGTTCAACGCAGAGAAGGGGTTTGGCTTCGCCACCCCTGATGGCGGCGGCCCGGACGTCTTCGTCCACTACTCGGCCATCCAGACCAGCGGGTACCGCTCGCTCGACGAGGGCCAGCGCATCTCGTTCGACGTCGAGCAGGGCCAGAAGGGCCCGCAGGCCGCGAACGTCCAGCCGGTCTGATCTCCAGATCGGTCGGCTGATCTCAGCCACCTGACCAACGACAGCGCCCCCGTCCGGGAAACCGGACGGGGGCGCTGTCGCGTTCCCGCCGCGTCAGCGGGCCCGGGGCACGTAGCCGCCGATGAGCGCCGACATCAGGAGCGCCCCGTCGTCGGGCCCCAGCGCCGTCGCGGCGTCGAGGAGGGCCTGCCAGCGGGCCCGCTCCACGTCGGTCAGCGCGCCGGCGGCGCGGGCGGTGAGCTGGTCGACCAGCCGTTCCCACTCCCCCTGCGGCGTCGGCCAGAGCCCGGTGAGCCGCCGGGCCTCGGCCGAGGCGCCGGTGAACCGCACGATCTCCCCCGCGTGGTTGGTCAGCGCGTCGAGGTAGCCCGCGCCGACCAGGGCGTTGGCCGCCGACACCACCGGCGGCTTGGCCAGCCCGCTGGCGGGGACGACCGCGCCCAGGTAGGGCGCGCTCCCGTGCGGCGGCTCGTCGAGCAGGCGGACGATCGCCCGGAGCACGGGCAGGTCGCGGGTGAACCACACGTCGGGCAGCGGTTGCTCCGCGGTCATGGCGTCCTCTCGATCGGGTTGGAGGTCGAACCCCCAGCCAGTCCACGGTACGAGGCGCCGGGCCGGCGCGACCGGGCAGGACCGCCAGCCCTCCGCTGCGCCCGGTGATCTTCCGCTGACCGTGCGCTGAGGGCGCGCTGAGCTGCACCGATGTGCCCGGTCACCCACCCGGGCGGCGGGGCGGGCCGGCCGCGGCGCGGGTGGCAGAGCCGCCGTACGGTGGGGTCATGACCACATCCGCCCATCAGCCCCAGGTCGTCAAGACCGACGAGGAGTGGCGCGCCCAGCTGTCGCCGGACGAGTACGCAGTCCTCCGCGAGGCCGGCACCGAACGGCCCTACACCGGCCAGTACGTCGACACGAAGACGGTCGGCGTCTACTCCTGTCGGGCCTGCGGCGCCGAGCTCTTCCGCTCCGAGACGAAGTTCGACTCGCACTGCGGCTGGCCGTCGTTCTACGAGCCCTCCAGCCGCGACAACGTCGTCCTCCGCGAGGACCGCGCCCACGGCATGCTTCGCACCGAGGTCCTCTGCGGCAGCTGCCGCAGCCACCTCGGCCACGTCTTCGAGGACGCCCCGCAGACCCCGACGGGCGACCGATACTGCATCAACTCGGTGAGCATCGCGCTCGCCCCCAGCGAGGCCTGAGCTCACCCGCACCACACAGGAGCGCCCCGCCGACCGGTCAGGTCAGCGGGGCGCTCCGGTGTCCGGGGCCGTTCAGCGGCCCGACCCCCCGCTCTTGCGGTGTTGCCCGCACTCTTTCGGCACTGCAACACCGCAAGAGCGACCGGACCACCGCAAGAGCCCCCACTCACGGCAGGTCGGCGACCAGCTCCGCGACCTGCTTGCGGGTGCCGGTGTAGAACGGCACCTCCGCACGCACGTGCCGCCGAGCCCGGCTGGCCCGCAGATCGCGCATCAGGTCGACGATGCGGTGCAGCTCGTCGGCCTCGAAGGCCAGCATCCACTCGTAGTCACCGAGCGCGAAGGCCGCGACGGTGTTGGCTCGCACGTCCGGGTACCCCCGGGCCTGCATGCCGTGCTCCTTGAGCATGTCCCGCCGCTCCTCGTCGGGCAGCAGGTACCACTCGTAGGACCGCACGAACGGGTAGACGCAGACGAACCGACGCGCCTCCTCCTCGGCCAGGAAGGCCGGGATGTGGCTGCGGTTGAACTCCGCGGGGCGGTGCAGCGCCATCTGCGACCAGACCGGTTCCAGCGAGCGGCCCAGCGTCGTCCGGCGGAACCGGCCGTAGGCCTCCTGCAGCGCGTCGGGCGCCTCGGCGTGCCACCAGATCATCAGGTCGGCGTCGGCCCGCAGCCCGGCGACGTCGTAGACCCCGCGGACAACGACGTCCTTGCCGGCGAGCTCGTCGAACAGCGACGTCACCTCGTCGGCCGCCGCGCCGCGCTGGTCGTCGCCGAGCGACCGGGCCGCCTTGAAGACCGACCACATCGTGTACCGCAGCTGGGCGTTGAGCTCGTTGGCCCGCTTGCCGATGCTGCGCTGTTCGGTCTGCTCCTCGCTCATGCCCCCATTGTCGCCCGCTGCCGTGCCCGGCGTCCGGGGGGTCGCAGCACCAGCGCGACGCCGACGGTCGTGACCACCACCCCGGCCAGCGACAGCAGCGGCAGTTCCTCTCCGAAGAGCAGGTAGGCCTCCACCGCGGTGGCGGGCGGAACGAGGTAGAACAGGCTGGAGACCCCCGCCGCGCTTCCCCGGCGCAGCAGGACGAACAGCAGCAGGACGGCGCCCAGCGACAACGGCACGACCAGCCAGGCCAGAGCGGCGACGAACTCCGCCGTCCACTCCACCGCCATCGTCTCGGTGGCCGCGGCAGCCGCGAGCAGCACGAGGGCCGCGGCGGCGTACTGCACGGCAGTGCCGGACAGCAGCGGGATCGAGTCCCCGTGCCGCTTCTGCCACAGCGTCCCGGCGGTGCCGGCCAGCAGCGCGACGAGGGCGGAGGCGACCCCCGCGGGCGGAAAGGCGCCCGACTCCCCCGACGCGCTCGCCAGCCCCGGCGCCAGGACCAGGGCGACGCCGACGACGCCGACCGCGAGCCCCAGCCACTGCAGCGCGACCAGCCGCTCGCCGAGCAGCCGCGTCGCCAGCGCCGCGGTCAGCACCGGCTGGAGGCTCACCACCACCGCGGCGACGCTGGCCGGCAGGCCGAGGGAGATGGCGGAGAAGACGCCGCCCAGGTAGCCGGCGTGCAGCAGCAGTCCCGCGACCGCGGCCCGCCCGTACTGGCCCCGACCGGCCGGGCGCCCCGAGCGGGTGGTCACGGCGAGCGCCGCGAGCAGCATCCCGGCGAGCCCCAGTCGCAGCGCCAGGAAGGTGAACGGCTCGGCATAGGGCAGCCCGTACTTCGCGCCGACGAACCCGGTGCTCCACACCAGTACGAACACGACCGGAGCGGCCGCCGTGGCGGCGCGGCGAATTCGCCCTGACGCGCTCATCGGAGCGCGGCGACCGCGCGGCGGGCGTCCCGGATGCAGGCCGGCACGCCGACCCCGCCGTAGGCGGCACCGGCCACCGCCAGCCCGGGCACCGCGCCGACCGCCGACTGGACGGCGACGACCCGCTGCGGGTGGCCGACCAGGTACTGCGGCAACCCGCCGCCCCAGCGGACCAGTTCCGTCTGCACCGGCTCCCGGCGCTCGAGGTCGAGCAGCTCCGCGACGTCGGCCACCACCGCGGCGGTCAGGTCGGCGTCGGAGCGCTGCAGCTGGGACTCGTCGCCGTAGCGGCCCACCGACGACCGCACCCGCAGCACCCCGGCCCCGTCGGCGCCCCGGGACAGGTGCGGCCACTTCGAGGAGGAGATGGTGACGCCCTTGACCAGTCGCCCGGTGACCGGCGGCACCAGCAGGCCGGAGCCGGCGGCGATCGGCTGGGCGGGGAAGGCCATCGCCACGACGGCCATCGAGGCGTACGGAATGCCCCCGAGCGGCTCCACCGCACCCGGTGCCACCTCGACGAGCAGCCGGGCCGCCTTGGCCGCCGGCGCGGTAACCAGCACGACGTCGGCGGTCAGCGTCTCCCGGGCCGCGACCGGGCCGATCGACAGTTCGAACCCGGACCCCGCCCGGCGCAGCGCATGCGCCGGGGTGGACAGCCGCAGCTGGGCGCCGGAGGCCGCCAGCAGCGCCGCGGGCAGCGACCCGATGCCCTCGGCCACGGTGACGAACACCGGGCCGTCGACGTCGCCCCGGCTGCGCGCACCGGCGTCCCGGGCGGCGAGCGCACCGGCGAGCACCGACGGCGTCCGGCGCAGCTGAGCCGCCAGGGCGGGCATCGTGGCAGCCAGGGACAGGTCGTCGGGCCGGCCGGCGTAGACCCCGCCGAGCAGCGGCTCGACCAGCCGGTCGACGACCTCGTCGCCCAGCCGCTCGCGCAGCAGCGCGCCGACGGAGACGTCGCCGTCCAGCTGGAGCGGTGGCAGGTCGGCCTCCGCCCGGACCCGGGCGATCCCGGCCGGGGTGAGCACACCGGCCAGCCCGTCGGCGGAGGTGGGCACGCCCTGCACGGTGCCGGCCGGCAGCGGGTGCCGGCCGTCCGGAAGCACGATCGAGGCCTGCGTCGCCGCCGGGGCCACCAGCTGGTCGGCCAGGCCCAGCGCCTCGACCAGGTCCAGCGCCTCGGGCACCCGGGCCAGCATCGCCTCGGGGCCGGTGTCGTACCACTGGCCGGCCAGTCGGACCCGGTCCAGCTTCCCGCCGATCCGCGACCCCGCCTCCAGCACCACGACCTCGTCGTCCGGCCGGGCGCGGTGCCACTCGAACGCGGCGGTCAGACCGGAGATGCCGGCGCCGACGACGACGAGCCGGCGGCGGGTCATCGGGCCGAGAGCTCGTGGACCAGCTCGACGACATGGGTCAGCACGCCGGGATCGGTCTCGGGCAGCACGCCGTGGCCGAGGTTGAACACGTGCCCGCGGGCGGCCCGGCCCTGCTCAACAACCCGGGTGACCTCCCGGTCGACCGTCGCCCGGTCGGCGAGCAGGACGGCGGGGTCCAGGTTCCCCTGCAGCGAGTAGCCCGGCCCGACCCGGCGGGCGGCCTCGTCCAGTGGCACGCGCCAGTCGACGCCGACCACGTCGGCGCCGGCGTCCGCGATGAGCGGCAGCAGCTCACCGGTGCCCACCCCGAAGTGGATCCTCGGGATGGCGCGCTCCCCCGCCCGCCCAGCGGCGAGCCCGTCGAACACCGCGCGGGAGTACGGCAGCACGCAGCTGGCGTAGTCAGGAGCGGCCAGCACCCCGGCCCAGGAGTCGAAGAGCTGGACGACGGAGGCCCCGGCGTCCACCTGCACGCGCAGGAAGGTCGCCGCGGAGACCGCGAGCCGCTCGAGCAGTCGCTGCCAGGCCGCGGGCTCGGCGTACATGAAGGCCTTGGTGCGGGCGTGCTCCTTGGACGGGCCGCCCTCGATCAGGTACGTGGCCAGGGTGAACGGCGCCCCGGCGAAGCCGATCAGGGGTGTGGGACCGAGCTCGGCGACCAGCCGGCGCACGGCGGTGGCCAGGAAGTCCAGCCGGTCGGGCTCCAGCGGCGGAAGCGCGTCGACGTCGGCGACGGTGCGCACCGGCGAGGCGACCACCGGGCCGACGCCGGGCTTGATCTCGATGTCGACCCCGGCGACCACCAGGGGCAGCACGATGTCGGAGAAGAGGATGGCCGCGTCGACCCCGTGCCGGCGAACCGGCTGCAGGGTGATCTCGGTGACCAGGTCGGGGTCCTGGCAGGCCTGGAGCATCGCCGTCCCGGCGCGGAGCGCGCGGTACTCCGGCAGTGAGCGGCCGGCCTGGCGCATGAACCACACCGGCGTCCGGGACACCGGCAGACCGCGCGCGGCGCGCACCAGGTCCGAGTCGGCGGGGGTGGTCTCGGCCGGGGTCGGTGCTGCAGCGGTTCCCACGACAGGCCATGCTCCCAGACGGGAGTCCTGGCCCGGCGCGGCGCGTCACGACACGACGCGCCGCGCTCTCCGACCTACCCTGCGCACGTGGCCCCGCAGCGCACCCGTCCGGACGACGACGTGCAGACCCCTCCCGCCGAGGTCCCCGCTGCCTTCCGGGATGCCCTGGCCGCGCTGTCGACGGTCCGGCCGCGCCCCGAGGTGGTGATGGAGCAGATCCCGGCGCCCCAGCGGCTCGCGCCGTTCGCCGCGGCGATCGGGATCACCGTCTCCGAGGCCGACGGCGAGGAGGAGGTCGAGCTGGCCAGCGGCCGGTTCATCGTGCTCTTCGACCCCGCCGGACACGAGGCCTGGCAGGGCACCACCCGGTGCGTCGGGTACGTCTCGGCGGTCACCGACTCCGACATGGTCGACGACAGCATGTTCTCCGAGGTGGCCTGGAGCTGGCTGACCGACGCGCTGGCCGACAGCGGCGCCGCGCACCACGCCATCGGCGGCACCATCACCCGCACCGCCTCCACCCGCTTCGGCGAGATCGCCGCCCCCGAGCACTCGGTCGACGTGGAGATCCGCGCGTCCTGGACGGCGGAGGACGTCGACCTCGACCGGCACCTGCGCGCCTATCTCGAGGTGCTGGCCAACGCGGCCGGCCTGCCGCCCGAGGGCGTCCACCTGCTGGGCGCGGGCGGGCAGAGCGCCGGAGCCGGCGCCTAGACTCGCCCCGGCGTGTTCGCTCACTCGGCCAGGACGCATTGGGCCGAGTGGAGTACCTGGAGGGGAGGTCGGATGTCGCTGGGCCTGCCCTGGGCCGACGGCGTCCCGCTCGGCCCTGACGCCAGTGCGCTCGTCGTCGACCCCTCCCCCCTCCTGCGCGAGGCGCTGGCCGCCCGGCTCCGCTCCCTGGCGCCCGCGAGGTCGAGGAGGCCGCCTCCCTGGGGGAAGCCCGGGTGCGCGCCCACGTGTCGGGTCCGCGGGCGCTGTGCGTGCTGGAGGTCGACCTGCCCGAGGTGGGCCCGGAGACCGCCGGCCGCGGCGGTGACCCCGGCCGCGGGCTCGAACTGCTCCCCACGCTGCGCACCGAGGGCTGGCCGGTCACGGTCGTGCTCACCGCGGTGACCGACCCGGCCGTCGTCCGGGCGGCCTTCCTGGCCGGCGTGCAGGGGTACCTGCTCAAGAGCAGCCCGCTCACCACGGTCATCGACGGCCTGCGGACGGCGCTGGCCGGCGAGGTGTTCGCCGACCCGGGCATCGCCACCAGCCTGGCCCAGGGGCTTACCCAGACGGGGGTCGACGAGGCGGTCGGCGAGCTGTCGGCCCGGGAGCGCGACATCCTGCGGCTGGTGGCCGACGGCAACACGAACAAGGAGATTGCCGAGT
Organism: Modestobacter sp. DSM 44400; assembly: GCF_900107175.1. Classification (GTDB taxonomy): domain Bacteria; phylum Actinomycetota; class Actinomycetes; order Mycobacteriales; family Geodermatophilaceae; genus Modestobacter. The sequence goes on from NZ_FNOZ01000025.1 coordinate 38,075, forward strand.
TGGTGGACCTGTCCGCACTCACCGTGAAGAGCCACCTGGCGCGGATCGCGCGCAAGCTGGGCACCGGCGACCGGGCGCACATGGTCGCCCTCGGACTGCGGTCGGGGGTCATCTCCTGAGCACCGACCCGACACCCGAGGTCCCGACCGTGGGCGAGCCCGTCCCCGGCGAGCCCGCACCCGAGGAGTCGACCGCCGTCCCGCTGCTGGCGCCGCGCGACGGGCTGCCCCCGGTCACCGACACCTCGACCGCACTGGTCCGCTACGCCGAGTCGTTGGCCACCGGCAGCGGTCCGGTGGCCGTCGACGCCGAGCGCGCCTCGGGGTACCGCTACGGCCAGCGCGCGTACCTGGTCCAGCTGCGCCGGGCGGGCTCGGGCACCGGACTGATCGACCCGGTGCCGCTGCCGGACCTGTCGGTCGTGCAGGCCGCGATCGCCGACGCCGAGTGGGTGCTGCACGCGGCCAACCAGGACCTCCCCTGCCTGGCCGAGATCGGCCTGGTCCCCTCCCGGCTGTTCGATACCGAACTGGCCGCGCGGCTGGCAGGGCTGCCCCGGGTCGGGTTGGGCGCGGTCGTGGAGTCGCTGCTGGGGTTCTCGTTGCAGAAGGGCCACTCGGCCGCCGACTGGAGCACCCGGCCGCTGCCGGAGGACTGGCTGGTCTACGCCGCACTGGACGTCGAGGTCCTGGTCGACCTGCGCGATGCGCTCGCCGCGATCCTCACCGAGCAGGGCAAGACCGAGTGGGCGCGACAGGAGTTCGAGGCGATCCTCGCCGCCGGGCCGCCGGTGCCCAAGGCCGACCCGTGGCGCCGGACGTCAGGGATGCACGGTCTCCGCCAGCGTCGCCAGCTCGGCATGCTTCGCTCGCTGTGGCAGGCGCGGGACGAGCTGGCCCACCGCCGGGACATCGCGCCCGGCCGGGTGCTGCCCGACGCCGCGATGGTCTCCGCCGTGCAGGCCGACCCGAAGAACGAGGCCGCCCTGGTGGAGCTGCCGGTGTTCCGCGGCCGGGCCAACCGCAAACTGGTGAGCACCTGGTTCGGCGCCCTGACCCGTGGCCGGGAGCTGCCGGAGAACGAGCTGCCCCCACACAGCCGCCCTGGCGAGGGACCGCCCCCGGTCAACCGGTGGGCCGACCGCGACCCGGCGGCCGCGGCCCGACTCAAGGCCGCCCGCGCGTCGCTGGCCCAGGTGTCGGAGGAGTGGTCGGTGCCGGTGGAGAACCTGCTGTCCCCCGACCTGATGCGGCGGCTCATGTGGAGCCCTCCGACCCCCGCCGACGCAGAGACGGTGGCCTCGGTGCTGCGGACCGGCGGAGCACGGGAGTGGCAGATCGGGCTGACATGCGACCTGCTCACCGAGGCGATCGCCGCCGGCTGACCGCGGCGGGCAGGGCCGCCCGCAGCTGTCGCACGGTGCCGCCGGCCTGACCGGACTCGCACCGGCGCCGCCGCCCTCACCCTGCAGCGTGAGGACGGCGGCGCTGGCGCGAGTCTCGCGCTCGCCCTGGCGGTCAACCCGTGGTGAACGCCTCGCCGGTCTCCAGCAGCGTCTTGAGGTCGCTGAGGATCCACGGCCAGCCGCCGCCGCCCATGGCCCCGAACTCGTTGTCGCCCGAGGTCATCGCCGCAAGGGTGGGCATGCCGCCCAGCTCGTGGGTCACGGTGAGCCGGCAGACCCCGTCCTCGCCCGGGCCCTCGATCTCGTAGGTCAGCCGGCTGAAGCCCTCGGCCGCGGCCGTCGGGTCCATGACCATTCGCCAGGTCTGTACCAACCGTCGAGGCGGGTCGACCTCGACCACCTCGCCGTCGACGATGACCTCGGGCAGCTCCCAGCCCATGGCGGCCGAGGCCTCCTTCATCGCGTCGCTCGCGTGCGAGGCGTAGGCACCGCCCGGGCGCAGCTCGAAGTGCCCCGGGGCACCGTAGCCGTAGCGCCCGTTCCATCCCGGGTTGGTGATCGCCTGCCAGATCCGCTCGGGCGCGGCCTTGATGTACACCCGGTGGACCTGCGTGGCCTGCGCTGTCTCAGTGGTCGACATGCTCGCTCTCCAGCTCGTTCTTGACGTCGACGAGCGCCGCGACGTGGCGCTCCGTGTACTTGTCGATCCACCGGTCGTGGACCAACCGGATGGGCACCGGGTTGATGAAGTGCAACTTCTCCCGGCCGGACCTGCGGGTCACGACCAGCCCTGCCTCCTCGAGGACACGCAGGTGCTTCATGACGCCGAAACGCGTCATCTCCACCTCCACCTCGAGCTCACCGAGGGTGCGGCCGTCGCGGCTGAACAACAGGTCGAGCAGTAACCGCCGAGTCGGATCGGCGAGCGCCTTGAACACGCGGTCGTCATCCGGCACGGGACGACCGTATGTGACCAGAAGGTCACATATCAACGCCCACGGACACGAGAGCGGTCTGGTCACGTGGCCCCGTCCGGAGGCTCGCCCCGTGCCTGCGAGGGGTGAGACGGACGGGGTCCTTCTTCAGCGGAACTTGCGGGTGAGGCTGTCCATCGTCCGGTTCACGGTGGCTACCTTGACGTGCGAGATACCGCTGGTCGCACCAGCCGCCAGCATCGCCTCGTGGGCGGCTCGCAGCGTCGCCCACACGGTGTCCGCGTCGCCCTCCAGGGTGGTGCCGAGCGCACCGACCTCGTAGCGCAGTCCGGACGCCTGGAGGACCCCGATGGCGGCCTCCACGTGGGCGTGCGGGTCGTCGGCCGTGCCGGGCGGGGACGGCGCGACCTGGATCTCGGCGATCACGCTCGGCTGGTTCGGGTCGGCGGTCACTGCTGCTGGCCCTCGACCTGCTGCGCGACCGAGCCGCTGCCCGGTCGGTCGGTCAGCCGCGCGGCCCACTCCACGACCCGGCGGGCGACGTCCTGCTCGGTGAGCCCGGCATCGGCGAGCACCTGTCCTCGGCTGCCGTGGGCGAAGAACTGCTGGGGCAGCCCCATGGTCCGCACCGGCACGTCGCTGTCTGCGTCCTGCAGCGCGCGGGTGAGCATGGAGCCCACTCCCCCGGCCCGGCCGCCGTCCTCGACGGTGACGACCAGCCGGTGTCTCTGGGCCAGCTCGACCAGCTCGGGGGCGACCGGCAGCACCCAGCGCGGGTCGACGACGGTCACCTCGATGCCGTGGTCGGCGACGCGCTCGGCGGCGGCCAGGCACATCGGCACCATCGACCCCACGGCGACCAGCAGCACCTCCGCAGACGCCCCGCGGCGCAGCACGTCGACCGGGCCGCGCCGCTCCAGCGCGGGAACCTCGACCGGCAGCGCGCCCTTGGGGAAGCGCACCACGGTCGGCCCGTCGGTCACCTCCACGGCCTCCCGCAGCGCCTCACGCAGCGTCGGCTCGTCGCGCGGCGCGGCCAGCTGCAGGCCCGGCACGATCGAGGAGATCGACATGTCCCACATGCCGTTGTGCGAGGCGCCGTCCGAACCGGTCACTCCGGACCGGTCCAGGACGACGGTCACCGGCTGGCCGTGCAGCGCGACGTCCATCAGCAGCTGGTCGAAGGCCCGGTTGAGGAAGGTGGAGTAGAGGGCCACCACGGGGTGCATGCCGCCCATGGCCAGGCCGGCGGCCGAGGTCAGCGCGTGCTGCTCGGCGATCCCGACGTCGTAGGTGCGCTCGGGGAACCGCACGGCGAAGGGCGCCAGGCCGGTGGGGTGCAGCATCGCCGCGGTGATCGCCACGACGTCGGAGCGCTCGCTGCCGATCCGCACCAGCTCGTCGGCGAACACGTCGGTCCACTCCGGGCCCGCGGCGGCCGAGGACAGCCCGCTATCGGGCTCGAAGACACCGGTGGAGTGCCAGGCGTCCTTGGTGTCCGTCTCGGCCGGCGGGTAGCCGAAGCCCTTGGTGGTGACCGCGTGCACGATCACCGGACCGCCGAAGGAACGGGCCCGGCGCAGCGCGGACTCCACCATCTCCACGTCGTGCCCGTCGACCGGTCCGACGTACTTCATGCCGAGGTCCTCGAACATGCCCTGCGGGCTCAGGACATCCTTGAGGCCCTTCTTGATCGCGTGCAGCGCGTCGTACAACGTGGTGCCCACCACCGGTGCCCGGTGCAGCGCCTGCCGGACGGCGTCCAGCGCCTGCTCGTAGCCCGGCCGCAGCCGCAGGGTGGCCAGCGCGTCGGCGACCCCCCCGATGGTCGGCGAGTACGAGCGGCCGTTGTCGTTGACCACGATGACCACCGGGCGGTCCTGTGCCGCGGCGATGTTGTTCAGCGCCTCCCAGGCCATCCCACCGGTGAGCGCACCGTCGCCGATGACCGCCACCACGGGCCGCTTCTCCCCGCGCACGGCGAAGGCCTTGGCCAGCCCGTCGGCGTAGGACAGCGAGGTGGAGGCGTGACTGTTCTCCACCCAGTCGTGCTCGCTCTCCGCCCGGCTGGGGTAGCCGGACAGGCCACCGCGCTGGCGGAGCTGCTCGAAGCCGGCCAGCCGGCCGGTCAGCAGCTTGTGCACGTAGGCCTGGTGGCCGGTGTCGAAGACGATCGGCTCGCGCGGGGACTCGAAGACCCGGTGCACGGCGATGGTGAGCTCGACGGCGCCCAGGTTGGGGCCCAGGTGGCCCCCGGTCTTGGCCACGCTCCGCACCAGGGCGTCGCGGATCTCGGTGGCCAGGACGGGCAGCTGGTCGGGGCGCAGCGCCCGGAGGTCGGCGGGCCCGGTCAGCGATCGGAGCAACGACACGACGCGACCGGGTCCTCTCGACGTCGGCGGCCGTCAGGAGGACGGGTCGCCCAGGATCCCACTGTAACCGCGCGGACGCCGGTCGGTCGGTCAGAGCCGGGGCACCCACCGTTCGCCGCGCAGCGCCCCGGCGACAACCTCGACCCCGCGGGCGGCCCGGGCCAGCCGGGCGCCCTCCCGCTCGTAGGCGGTGATGGCGGCCTCCATGGCGTCCGGCGGCAGCTGGTCGGCCAGCTCCACCCGGACGGTGCGCCAGCCGGCCCGGGCGGCCTCCAGCCCCGCGGCGAGGTGGTCGGCGGCAAACCGGGCCAGCAGCACCGGGTAGCGGCGGAGCACCTCGTGCGACCGGTAGTCCGGGGGCACCTGGTCATAGAGCCAGGCCACCGCCGTCCGCTCCCAGTCCGGGGCACCCGGCGGGGCGACCTCGTCCGGCCAGCCCGGGGGCAGCGCGGCGTCCACGTGCTCAGTCCGACCCGAGCGACGCCTGCACGAGGACGACGTCGAGCAGCCGGCCGTGCTTGCGGCCGACCGCGCGCAGCCGGCCGACCTCGGTGAAGCCCAGGGCCCGGTGCAGCGCCAGGGACGACGGGTCGCCGCTGTCGGCGATCGTCGCGATGGCCTGCTCTGCACCGGCCTGGGCGGCCCGGTCCAGCACCGCGGTGAGCAGCGCGCGGCCGGCGCCGCGGCCCGACCGTCCGGGCGCGAGGTAGACGGTGTCCTCGACGGTGGCCGCGTAGGCCGGCCGGACCCGCCACGGTGAGACGTAGGCGAAGCCGATCACCTCTCCGCCCTCGGTCGCGACCAGGAAGGGCCATCCCGCGGACGTGATGCCGGCGGCCTTGGTTCCCCAGTCCGCCGGTCCGGGCGCGACGGTGTCGAAGGTCGCCACGCTGTGCTCGACGTGGTGGGCGTAGATGCGGCTGACCGCCTCGGCGTCGTCCGGGGTGAACGGGCGGAGCCCGACGCCGGTCACGCTGCCGGGACCAGCAGCGCGACGCACTCCACGTGCGCGGTCATCGGGAAGCAGTCGAAGGCCCGCAGCCCGGCCAGCCGGTAGCCGGCCTCAGCGAACGCGGCGACGTCGCGGGCCAGCGAGGCCGGGTCGCAGGCAACGTAGACGACGGCGCGCGGGGCCGCCCCGGCCAGCGCCTGGCTCACCGCGGGGCCCGCGCCTGCCCGCGGCGGGTCCAGGACGACGACGTCCGGACGGCCGACGTCCTCGAGCAGCCCCGCGATCCCCTCGGCGTCCAACTCGCCCTCCCACACCTCGGCCTGTGGCAGGTCGGCGAGGTTGGCGTGCGCGGCCGCGCACGCGGCGCCGTCGGCCTCCACGCAGACCACCCGGCCGGCCGGGCCCACCGCAGAGGCCAGTGACCCGCCGAACAGGCCGGCGCCGGCGTAGAGGTCCAGCACCGTCTCACCGCTCACCATGGCCGCGAACCCGGCGACCGCCCCCACCAGGGCGTCGGCGGCCCCCGGGTGCACCTGCCAGAAGCCGGTGCCCTCCACCTGCCAGTCGCGGTCCCAGGCCCGGCGCGCGGCCCGGCCGGATGCCTCGACGGCGCGGTGCTCCCCGGCCGGCACCACCCGGGTCGACTGGGGGTGCCCGCGCCGGTCCAGCCGGGTGGTGGTGACCGCACCCTCGGAGTCGACGGCGACGTCCACCGCCCCCGCGCCAGGCCACCTCCTGCTCAGCACGGCCCCGGCTGCGGGCTCCATGGTGATCGGGCAGTCGTCCAGCGGCAGCACCTCCCGCGAGCGGTGCGGGTGCAGGCCGGGGGCGCCGGACCGGTCGACGGCGAACCGGGCCCGGGACCGCCAGCGCAGCGGCCCGCCGGGCAGCTCCTCGACCGGCACGTCGACGTCCAACCCGGCCAACCGGAAGAACTGCTCGGCGACCACGTCGGCCTTGAGCCGGCGCTGCTGCGCCGGGGCGACGTGCTGCCAGTCGCAACCGCCGCACAGCCCTGGACCGGAGTGCGGGCAGGGCCGCTCGACCCGGTCCGGGTGCGCCTCGAGCACCTCGACGGCGTCGGCCCGGCAGTACTTGACGTGCCGGTCCTCGGTGACCTGCACGACCACGCGCTCGCCGGGCAGCGAGTGCCGCACGAAAACCACCCGGCCCTCGTGCCGGGACACGCAGTGCCCGCCGTGCGCCACGGGCCCGACGGTCACCTCGAAGCGCCGGCCCACCCAGCCGTCGGCACTGCCCGAGGCCCCGTCCCCCGGCCCCGCTGCAGGGGGCCGCCGCGAGCGCGCGAGTGGTGGGGGGCAGCGGGGTCCTTCCGCTTCATCCATAGGGCGTCTGCTCCGCGTCGGTGGTCAGCCCGCGGCGCAGGTCGCCGGGCGCCGGGCGCCCGCCGCCGTCGCCGTCCCGGCCGACCGAGCTCTCCAGCTGCCAGGGGACGGAGGTGATCATGACTCCGGGCTGGAACTGCAGCCGGGTGCGCAGCCGCAACGCGCTCTGGTTGTGCAGCAGGTTCTCCCACCAGTGCCCGACCACGTACTGGGGCACGAACACCACGACCAGCTCGCGGGGACTGGACCGGCGGATGTCCTTCACGAAGTCCACGACCGGCCGGGTGATCTCCCGGAACGGCGACTCCAGCACGGTCAGCGGCACCGGGATGTCGTAGCGCTCCCAGTCGAGCTGCAGGTCGCGGGTGTCCGCGTCGTCCACGTTGACCGTCAGCGCGGTCAGCACGTCGGGCCGGGTGGCCCGGGCGAACGCCAGCGCCCGCAGCGTCGGCTTGTGCACCTTGGAGACCAGCACCACCGCGTGCACCTTGCTGGGCAGGGTGCGGGCGTCGGAGTCGGGCACCAGCTGGCGGGCCACGTTGGAGTAGTGCCGGTTGATCGACCGCATCAGCAGGAAGATCAACGGCATCGACCCGATGACGATCCAGGCGCCGCCGGCGAACTTGGTCACCACCACGATCACCAGGACGACGGTGGTCAGCAACCCCCCGACGGTGTTGATGACCCGGGAGCGCTGCATCCGCCGGCGCTCGACCGGATCGGTCTGGGTGCGCAGCTCCCGGTTCCAGTGCCGCACCATGCCCCACTGGCCGATCGTGAAGCTGGTGAACACTCCGATGATGTACATCTGGATCAGCTTCGTGGAGTCCGCGTCGAAGGCGACGAGCAGCAGCACGGCGAATCCGGCCAGCAGCAGGATGCCGTTGCTGTAGACCAGCTTGTCGCCGCGGGTGTGCAGCTGGCGCGGCATGAACCGGTCCTGCGCCAGCACCGAGCCGAGCAGCGGGAAGCCGTTGAACGCGGTGTTAGCGGCCAGGATCAACACCAGCGCGGTCGCCGCCTGGATGTAGAAGAAGCCGACCGACTGCGGACCGCCGAAGGTCGCCGCCGCCACCTGGGCGATGACCGTCGGCTGCGGAGCGGTCTCGCAGTCGGTGAAGCCCACCAGGTCGCAGGCGTTCTCCGCATAGCGGACGTCGGAGAGCAGGGCCAGCGCGGTGACCCCGGCGAACATGGTCGCCGCGATGCCGCCCATCAGGGCCAGCGTGGTCGCTGCGTTCCGGCTCTTCGGCGGCCGGAAGGCCGGCACCCCGTTGGCGATCGCCTCGACGCCGGTCAGCGCCGTGCACCCGGAGGCGAAGGCCCGCAGCACGAAGAAGATCAGCGCCAGCCCGGTGACCTGCGCGTAGTCGCCCTCGGGGGTGATCGAGTAGGTGGCGCTCTCGGCGACGACCGGGTTGTCGGTGAAGAAGTCCCGGAACAGCCCGGTGACGATCATGACCATGATCCCGGTGATGAACAGGTAGGTCGGGACGGCGAAGGTCTTGCCCGACTCCCGGACCCCACGCAGGTTCGCCGCCACCAGCAGTGCCACCAGCACGACAGCGATGAGCACACGGTGCTGGGCCAGCGCGGGCAGCGCCGAGATGATGTTGTCGGTGCCCGAGCTGACCGAGACCGCGACGGTCAGCACGTAGTCGGTGAGCAGGGCGCTGGCCACGACCAGCCCGGCGAACTGCCCGTGATTCTTCATGGCGACCTCGTAGTCGCCGCCGCCCGAGGGGTAGGCGTGCACCACCTGGCGGTAGGACAGCACCACCACGGTGAGCAGCAGCACGACGGCCCCGGCGAGCCAGGGGGTCAGGAAGAGGAACGCTGTCCCGCCCAGGCTCAGGACGATCAGGATCTCCTGCGTCGCATACGCGACGGAGGACAGCGGGTCGCTGGCGAAGATCGGCAGGGCCAGGCGCTTCGGCAGCAGGGACTCACCGGCGTCGTTGCTGCGGACGGGGCGGCCGAGGACGAGACGCTTCGGTAGTTGCCCGAGGTCGGACAGGGTCGGCACGCGGCGATGGTACGGACGCAACGGGTCCCCGTGTGCCGCCCACGACCGATGTCACGCCAGGGGGTCGTCCCGGTGCGACCCGTCCGGGGCAGCAGCGGCCCGGTCACCCCCTTCGGCGAAGGCGCCGGGTGTACGTTCGCGCGCTGTACGGCCGGGTGTCCGCACCCGGGCAGAGCAGGCAACCAGCGAATGGGCAGGGTGGATCACGTGCACGTGGTCGTGATGGGCTGCGGGCGTGTCGGATCGGCCATCGCCCGCCGCCTGGAGGAGATCGGGCACAGCGTCGCGGTCATCGACCAGGACCCCGAGGCCTTCCGCCGGCTGGGTCCGGAGTTCGCCGGCCGCCAGGTCACCGGCCTGGGCTTCGACCGGCAGACGCTGCTGGACGCCGGCATCGACTCCGCAGGCGCCTTCGCCGCGGTGAGCAGCGGCGACAACTCCAACATCATCAGCGCCCGGGTCGCCCGGGAGACCTTCGGCGTCGAACACGTCGTGGCCCGCATCTACGACTCCAAGCGGGCCGAGGTCTACGAGCGGATGGGCATCCCCAGCGTGGCGACCGTCCCGTGGACGGTGAACCGGCTGATGCGCGAACTGCTCTCGGTCAAGGTGAGTGAGCTCTGGCGCGAGCCCACCGGCAAGGTGCTGCTGATGCGGGTCACCGTCACCGACGGCTGGGTGGGCCGGCCGCTGGCCGAGCTCGAGGCCGCTTCCGGGGCCCGCGCCTCCTGGATGGTGCGCTTCGGCGAGGCGCAGCTGCCCACGCCCAGCACCGTCATGCAGACCGGTGACCACCTCGTGATGGCCGTCACCGACGAGCTCACCGACCGGGTCCACAAGGTCGTCGAGAACCCCCCGGAGGGGAGGCACTGATGCGCGTTGCCATCGTCGGGGCCGGTGCGGTCGGCCGCTCCATCGCCGGGGAGCTGCTCGGCAACGGCCACTTCGTGATGCTGATCGAGAAGAACGGCGCCAAGGTGCGCGCGAAATCCGTGCCCGGCGCCGAGTGGGTGCAGGCCGACGCCTGCGAGGTCACCTCGCTGGAGGAGGCCCAGCTGGCCAGCTGCGACGTGGTCATCGCTGCGACCGGCGACGACAAGGCCAACCTGGTCGTCTCGCTGCTGGCCAAGACCGAGTTCGCGGTCAACCGGGTCGTCGCCCGGGTCAAGGACCCGCGCAACGAGTGGCTCTACACCGAGGCGTGGGGCGTCGACGTCGCCGTCTCCACCCCGCGGGTCCTCGCCGCGCTGGTCGAGGAGGCGGTGACCGTGGGCGACGTCGTCCGGCTGATGAGCTTCCGCAAGGGCGCGGCCAACCTCGTCGAGATCACCCTGGCCGAGGACACCCCGTGGATCGGCCGGCCGGTGCGCGAGCTCGTCCTCCCCCGGGAGACAGTGCTCACCACCATCCTGCGCGGCGATCGGGTCATCACCCCGCAGGCCGACGAGCCGCTGGAGGCCGGCGACGAGCTGCTGTTCGTCACCCATGGCGACATCGAGGAAGAACTGCAGCGGATGCTCTGCGCCGACGGGAACTGTTAGCAGGAGGACCCCGTCCTCCTCACCCCTCGCAAGCTCAGCGCGAGCCTCTGGACGGGGCCGCCGGGAGCCTGCGCACGGGCCGGTCCAGTACCTCAGAGACCGTCGGTGCGGTGGCGGTGCAGTCGCGCGACCACCCACAGGGTGACCGCAAGCTCCACCGCGGTCACCGGCAGCCCGAGCACCAGCGAGCTGGTGCCCAGCAGCTCGACGTCGTCCTGGAGGTACAGCACCCACTGGACGCCGGCGCGGAGCAGGAAGACCCCGCCCCACAGCACGGTCAGCCAGGCATAGGCGCGCAGCATCCGGCGGTCCTGCCGCCAGTGCAGCTCCGGGTCGGCGTCCGGCTCCGGCGGACCGGCAGCAGCCGGCTCGGCCGGCTCCGCAGCCGGCCCGGCGGGGCCGGACCGCCGCGTCGCCCGGCTCCGCAGCGACGACAGCGACGGCAGCGAGTGCGTCGCCATCGTGCCGAGGTGGCTGGGGGCGAGGAACTCCGCGATGACGCCGACCAGGGGCCAGCGGACGAGGACCGAGCCCAGCAGCACGATGCCCAGGCCGGCATTGCGGATCAGGCCGACGGCGAAGAAGTCGCGCGCCTCTCCCGACCTCGCCGCGATGGCCACCGCGACCGCGACGGCGAACAGCCCGCTGATGCCCTGCTGCACGCTCTCCCGCCGGACCAGTCGCAACAGGAAGACCAGCACGGCGGCACCGAGCGCGGCCCAGATGCCCGGGCGCAGGCCGCCGATCCCGTTGGCCACGATGAAGGCGACCGTGGGCAGCGTGGCGTCGAGCATGCCGCGCCAGCCACCGAGCTGGCCGAGGACGACGTGCCGGTCGAAGGCGGGCCGACTCTCGGGTGCCGGGCTCACCTGGGACACGTCACCCGGCGCTCAGCTCGTACCAGGGGTTGTAGATGACCTGACGCCCCTCGAAGGCGGCGAAGCGCCCGCGGGCGGTGAGCGTGCGGCCCGGCTCGATGCCCGGGATGCGGCGGCGCCCCAGCCAGACCAGCGTCACCGAGCCCGAGCCGTCGAACAGCTCGGCCTCCAGCGTCGGCACCGTCTCCCGCGGCGTGTAGACGACGGACCTCAGCCGGCCGGTCACGGTGACGACGTCGCCCTTGCGGCAGGCGCTCACCGGCGCGCAGCCAGCGGTCGCGACCCCCGACTGCAGGGCCTGTGCGTCGATGGTGTGGTCGTCCGCGGTCAGCTTCTGCAGCCTGCGGGACAACCAGCCGCGCGCGCCGGGCTGGGCACTGGTCTCGGTCACGATCCCAGCGTAGTTCGGTCCGGGGCCGCTGTCCGACGGCCCATCAGCCAGCCGACCGTGAGCTGCCACGCGTCGCTCGCCGGATCGATCACTCCCATGTGGTCGCCGGGCACGGCGGCCACCTCGACCCGGTCCCCCGCCGCCGTCGCCGCGGCCGCGTACCGCCGGCTCTGCTCCAGGGGGACGGTGTCGTCGCCGGTGCCGTGCACGCACAGCACGGCCGCGCCGGTGGGAAGCAGCCGCACCGGGTCGGCGGCGGCGTACCGCTCCGGAACGGCGTCCGGGCCGCCACCGAGGAAGTCGGCGACCGCGGCCGCCCCCAGCCGCTGCGCGTGCCCGCGGTCCAGGTCCAGCACGCCGGCCTGCAGCACCGCGGCGGACACCGTCACCCGCGGCCCGGCCCCCGGCGCACCCGCCGGCAGCTGGTGGCGGCCGGCCACCCAGGCGGCCAGGTGCCCGCCCGCGGAGTGCCCGATCACGGTCACGTCGGCCAGGTCCAGCCGCGCCGCGTCGGTGAGGTCGGGCAACAGGTCGATCGCGGTCGCCACGTCGGTCAGGGTCTGCGGCCAGCCGCCGCCGGCGCCGACCCGGCGGTACTCGACGGCGACCGCGGCCCAGCCACGGGCGGCCAGGTCCGCGGCCAGCGGGCGGGCGAGCTCGATGCCGTACCGCGCCCGCCAGAAGCCACCGTGCAGCACGACGACCACCGGGGCCGGCGCCTCGCCGACCGGATGCTCCGACAGCACGGCGGAGCCGTTCAGCTCCTGCACCGGAGGTGGGAGGGTGAGCTCCAGGAACTGCGCTGGGTCGGCTCCGTAGGGATGGACCGACGGGGTCATGCGGTCGGGCCCTCCTGGGCCGCCCTGGCCGCGGCCTGCTGGCGGGCGATCTGCTCGGCCGCCTGGGCCGGCAGGGTCAGCGGCAGCTGGTCGCGCACCGGCATCGGCTGGGTGCCGCGGGCGACGACGATCGCGCGGAAGGCGTCCTCGAGCGCAGTCGCCTGCTCTGGGCTCTCCGCGGCCGGCCCGCTGATCATGCCGCGCAGGAACCAGCGGGGGCCGTCAACCCCGACGAAGCGGGCGGCCCGGTGCGTGGACGGTCCGGCGGGCTGCCCCGGCTGCGCCAGAGCGGGGATCAGCACCTGCCCGGCGAGCTCGGGGCCGAAGGGGCCGGGGACCTCCGCCAGCCGGCCCCCCTGACCGCTGGCGCTGCGGGCGAGCTCGGCGCGGACGTCGTCCCAGATGCCCCCGGCGCGCGGCGCGGCGAAGGCCGACACCTGCAGCATCGACTCCCCCAGCCGCAGGGTGGCGCCGATGACCTGCTGCTGGGCGTTCACATCGATCCGCAGCTCCATCCCCGCAAGCGCCGGAACGCGCAGGGAGCCCAGGTCGATCCGGGACAGACCGTCCTGCGGGGCATCGGCGACGTCCCAGGGGCCGTCGGTCGACAGCTCCTCCCGCTCGCGGTGCTGGGGCTCCGGCGGGACGCCCCGCTCGCGGAGGCTGCGCTCGATCCGGTTGCGCCGGCGGCCGATCGGCATCTCAGATCTGTCCTTCGGAGGGGGCGGTGGGGTTGGCAAGCGTGGGGTCGGGGAGTGTGGTGGCTGGGCGGCCGAGGGCCGCAACTCCACCGGTGGAACCGTGCCCGGCCGCGCCGCGGTCGCTGACCGACAACTCGGCGACGGGCACGAAGCGGACCCGGACGACGGGCTGGACGACGAGCTGGGCGACCCGGTCGCCGCGGTGCAGGCGCAGGGTGTTGCTCGGGTCGAGGTTGACCAGGTTGACCTTGATCTCGCCGCGGTAGCCGGCGTCGATGGTGCCCGGCGCGTTCACCAGGCTCAACCCCAGCCGGTGGGCCAGCCCCGACCGCGGGTGCACGAAGCCGGCGTAGCCCTCGGGGATGGCCACCGCCACACCGGTGCCCACCAGCGCCCGCTCGTGCGGCGCCAGCTCGACGTCCTCGGCCAGGGTGAGGTCGGCACCGGCGTCGCCGGGCAGCGCGTAGGCCGGGGCTGTGCCGTGCGCGGACGTCAGCTGCACGGGCACGTCGAACTCGGCCCCGGGTGGAAGTGGCGGGATCGGTGCGGACACGGGCGCGAGGCTAGCCGCGTCAGTCCGGGGTGCCGGGCGGGCGCTGCCGCGGCAGTGCCGTCCGCAGGTCGGCCAGCAACCGTTCGGCCAGTGAGGCGGTGGCCTTGCGGTTGCTGCGGGCGGCCAGCGTGGCCCCCACCAGCAGCGGCGCGAGGGAGCTCGCGCTACCGGCCAGCCGGCGGGTGACCCGGCGGCGCAGCGCCTGGGCCCCCGCGGATCCCAGCCGGGAGAAGAGGCTGCCCGAGCCGGTGCTGCCGACCGCCCGCTGGGTGCTCCAGCTGGTCAGGTAGGCCACCGCGCGCTCCCGGGCATCGCCGGGGGCCGGACGGCGGTACAGCTCGTGCAGCTCGCCGACCAGCACGACCTCGACCGCGGCGACCAGCACGGTCTGCGCCCCCAACTCCAGGGGCATCGCCACGAGGGACGGGGGCGCGAACCACTGGGCGGCGGCCAGCCCGCCGGTGGCCGCGCCGATCGCCCCGGTGAGCCGGGCCGCGCGGGCGGTGAGCGCCTCGGCGATCTCCTGCTCGGTCGCGCCGGGGTGGGCCTGTTGCAGCCGCTGCCGGTCGCGGATGGGCAGCGCCGGCGCGGCGGCGTCGAGCAGGTCGGTCAGCAGCCCCCCGGGCGTCCACCGGCTGCGAGGCCCCGTCGTCTCGCCCTCGACGGGGGCGGTCCGGTCGCCGCCGGCCTTGCTGCTGCCGCGGGAGCGAGCCGCCCCCGCGACCGCCGACACGACGTCGGCCAGCACGCCGGCCGCCGCGCGGCCCGGTGCTGCCCCCGCCCCACTCCCGGTGGCGTCCCGGCCGAGCAGCCCGGCGACGGCGTCGGCCAGCGCCCGCGCGGCGGCACCGAGGCCGGGTGAGTCGGCCGCCGGGGCACCGGCAGCCGGACCGCCCACCGGCCGCGGTGCTGGCACGTCCCGGGGCGGGCCGGGCGGGGAGCCGTGCTCTGTCATTGGTGCCCTTCCATCCGGTGGTCCCCAGTGCCAGTCCCGCGTGTGCGGCCCCCCTGCAGGGCCCCGCCGCGAGCCTGCGAGCGGCGGGGGGCAGGGGGGGTCCTCTTTCAGGCGGCGCAGTCCCGGCACACGAGCTGGTCGCCGCGGGTGGCGGCCAGCCGGGTGCGGTGGTGCACCAGGAAGCAGCGCGAACAGGTGAACTCGTCCTCCTGCTTGGGCAGCACGCGGACGGTCAGCTCCTCGTTGGACAGGTCGGCGCCCGGCAGCTCGAGGTTCTCGTTGAAGTCGGTCTCGTCGACGTCGACCGAGGAGGACTGGGCCTCGGCCCGGCGGGCCTTGAGCTCCTCGAGGGAGTCCTCACCCAGCTCGTCGGCTTCGTTGCGTCGGGGGGCGTCGTAGTCGGTGGCCATGGTGTGCCCCTTCTCTTTCTCTCGTCGCGGGACACTGCCCGCTCGTTCGCCGCCGGCCCTGGAGGGGCCGGTGGCCGGTGACCGGCCGCCGCAGCGGCCGGAGGTCTGTCGCCGGGGTCGTCCGGGCCCACGGCTGGGGCCCTCCCGGCCCTCCCGGCGGAGGAACGGGGGCGTGCTTCGTCCGGGCTGCGCCCAGCGGTTCGTACACCGGCGAGCCCCCCAACGCGGTCCGTGCCCGGTTTGTGCCCGGCGCCCCGACGTCGACACATCGGGCACGCACGGTGCGTATGTGGGCACGGGGCGCCAGAGGCTACCCTGCCGCCGTGACGACCACCGTGGGTGCTGATCCGGACGTCGTAGGGCCTTATCTGGCCGGTGTGCTGGGCGACGAGCGGTGGCGCTCGGTGTCCGTCGAGCTGATCGCCGCGGGCATGTCGAACCTCACCTACGTGGTGACCCCCGCGAGCGGGTCGGCCGACGACGCGGTCATCCTCCGGCGTCCGCCGACCGGCGCCGTGCTGGCCACCGCACACGACATGGTGCGCGAGCACAAGGTCATCTCCGCGCTCGCCGGAACCCCGGTGCCGGTGCCCCGCACGCTCCACCTGTGCACCGACGTCGCCGTCCTGGGCGCCCCGTTCTACGTGATGGAGCGCGTGGTCGGCGTCCACGTGGTCACCGAGCTGCCGGCGGGCTACGCCGACGAGCCGGCCCAGCGGCGGGAGATCGCCGACGGGCTGATCGACGTCCTCGGCGACCTGCACGCGGTCGACCCGGCCGTGGTGGGGCTGGCCGACTTCGGCCGGCCGGAGGGCTTCCTGGAGCGGCAGGTGCGGCGCTGGACCAAGCAGTGGGACGCCACCCGGGACACCGACCGGCCCGCCCTGGACGCCCTCGCCGCCCGGCTGGCCGAGACGGTTCCGGGCACCCAGCGGGCCGGCATCACCCACGGCGACTACCGGCTGGACAACTGCCTGCTCGACCCGCAGGTCCGCAGCCGGGTCCGCGCGGTGCTGGACTGGGAAATGTCCACCCTCGGTGACCCGCTGACCGACCTCGGGATGCTGTTCGTCTACTGGCCGCAGGCCGGCGAGAACCGCGCCGTCTCGGTCTCCGGCGTCACCGCCCTGCCCGGGTTCCCGACCCGACTCGAGCTGGCCGAGCGGTACGCCGCCGGCACGGGCACCGACCTGTCGGCGCTGAACTGGTACGTCGGCTTCGCCTACTTCAAGTTCGCCGCGATCGTGGCCGGCATCGTGGCCCGGTCCAAGGCCGGGGCGATGGCCGGCAAGGACACCTCGGGCTACGCCGAGAAGATCGACCCGTGCGTGGAACTGGGACGCGCCGCGCTCGACGACGGTGCGCTCTAGGCCCCTGCGGCGCCGCTAGAGTCCGCGGCGAGACCACGGCCCTGCCCGGCCCGTCCCCCGCGCTCCGCCGGCGAGTCCCGCCGTCCGGGCTGCCGACGGCCCCGGGCCCTCCGAGCGGAGTGCAGCGTTGAGCGAGACCAGCGACCGGCCTCCGGTGCGCACCCGGAGTGGCCGGCGGCCGGTGCCCGCGCTGATCGTCCTGCTGGTGCTCGCCCTGGCCGCGCTCGGCGTGTGGTGGAACGTGCTCCGGCAGGACCGGGAGATCAACCAGGCCCAGGCCGCCGCGTGCACCTCGGCCAGCGAGGCCCCGCCGTCCCTGGCGTCGGAGAACGTGACCCTGCGCGTCTACAACGCCGGCGCCAAGTCCGGGGCGGCCGGTGAGGTCGCCGCCGAGTTGCAGGCGCGCGGCTTCGTCGTCGACGAGGTCGCCAACGACCCCCGTCCGGAGTTCCAGGTGACCGGCGTCGGCGAGGTGCGCTTCGGGCCGGCCGGCCGGGAGACCGCGCAGTACGTCGCCCTGCTGCTGCCCGGCGCGACCGACCGGGCCGACACCCGGGCCACCGGCCTGGTCGACCTGGTCCTGGGGCCGGAGTTCGAACAGCTCGCCACCCCCGAGGACGTCGCGGCCGCGCTGGCGCCCGCCGCCAGCGCCGGGGCGGCCTGCTGACCCAGCCGGGTCGACTGCCCGCTCACCACTCAGCGGCCGGCGTGCAACCGCTCCAGCAACTCCACCAGCGGCCCGGCGATGCTCGGCGCCGCCGCCACTGCCATCGGCGCGGCGAAGGGCCGGCCCTCGGTGCCGGTGACGACCAGCCCGGCCTCGGCGGCCACCAGCGCCCCGGCCGCGTGGTCCCAGGGCTTGAGGTCCAGTTCGTAGTAGGCGTCGACCCGACCGGCGGCTGCGGCACACAGGTCCAGGGACGCGCAGCCGAAGCGGCGGATGTCGCGGACCTCGGTCAGCAGTTCGGCGACCACGGCGCCCTGTAGCCGGCGCTGCTCGACCCGGTACCCGAACCCGGTGGCCACCAGGGTCTGCGCCAGGCTGACCGGGGCGCTGCCGTGCAGCGGCTGCGCCGCCGCGCCCGGCGCGGTCAGCCAGGCGCCGCCGCCGCGGACGGCGGTGAACAGCTCCCCGGTCGCCACGTTGAGGACGACGCCGGCCTCCGTGCGGCCCTCGACCTCGGCGGCGATGGAGACGGCGTAGGCGGGCACGCCGTAGAGGAAGTTGACCGTCCCGTCGATGGGGTCGACCACCCAGCGGACGCCGCTGCTGCCCTCGCGGGACGCGCCCTCCTCCCCCAGCACGCCGTCCTCGGGGCGGGCGGCCAGCAGCCGGCGGACGATGAGCTCCTCGCTCGCGGTGTCCACCGCGGTGACCACGTCGACCGGGCTGGACTTGGTGACCACCTGCTGGCCGGCGGTGGCCCGGCCGGCTCCCACGAGGACCGCCGCCTCCTCGGCCGTGACCCGGGCCAGCTCGAGCAACTGGGTGGGCAGGTCCGCTGCGGGCGGCGTCGACGTGATCACGTCGAGCGATCCCGCCCGAGTGGTGCACTCGGACCAGGGGTGGTCACTAACCTGAGCGGGTGCAGGGCTTCGGAGTAGACATCGGTGGCAGCGGGATCAAGGGCTGCGTGGTCGACCTGGACAAGGGCGAGCTGGTCGGGGAACGGGTGCGCATCCCCACCCCGCAGCCGGCACTGCCCGAGCCGGTCTACGGCGTGGTCGCCGACATCGTCGGGCAGTTCGGCTGGGAGGGGCGGATCGGCGTCACCTACCCGGGGGTGATGAAGAGCGGTGTCGCGTTCACCGCCGCGAACATGGACGCCAGCTGGATCAGCACCGACGTGGCGAGCGGGCTGGCGGCCGTCATTCCCGGCACGGTGCAGACGCTCAACGACGCCGACGCCGCGGGGCTCGCCGAGATGGCCTACGGCGCCGGCAGGGGCCAGCGCGGGCTGGTGCTGATGCTGACGTTCGGCACCGGCATCGGCAGCGCGCTGTTCATCGACGGGCAGCTGGTGCCCAACACCGAGCTCGGTCACATCGAGGTCGACGGTAAGGACGGCGAGGTCAGGGCTTCGGCCGCGGTCCGCGAACGGGAAGACCTGAGCTACCCGGACTGGGCGAAGCGGGTCGACCGCTACCTGGACACCCTGGAGCGGGGTCTGTGGCCGGACCTGATCATCGTCGGCGGCGGGGTCAGCAAGAAGGCCCACAAGTGGGTGCCACTGCTGTCCACGCGGACCCGGGTGGTGCCCGCGGAGCTGCAGAACGACGCCGGGATCGTGGGGGCGGCACTGGCCGCGGAGCAGCGCATCGGGCAATGAGCCGGACACACCCCGGCTGACCTGCGGAGGGAGTCCATCCGGACGGGTCGGACCGGAACCTGTGGACCGGCGCGTCGGCGTCGTTACAATGGAGGAGCCCCACCTCGCACCACCCCCAGCCAACAGGTCATCCCCCGCCCCCCACCCGGTGAAACACCGGACCGGTCCAGGCGCCGCACACGACCCGGTGGAGGGGGTGCCGGGGCCGCTGCCCGCGGACCACACGGTCTGCGAGGAACGCATCGCAGTACGGGAAGGAACCTGAGTGCCCGCCGACCAGCCAGGACCGGAAGCAGCCGCCGTGAGCAGCCCGAGCAGCCGGAGGACGGTCGCCGCCCGTTCGGCCACCTCGCCGCAGTCCACGGCTCCGGTCACCACGGCCCCTGCCGCGAAGAAGACCCCGGCCAAGAAGGCCCCGGCTGCCGCCGCGAAAAAGGCCAGTGGCGCTCGCAAGCCGAGCATCAGCCCCTCGCCCGGGACGACCGAGGGCACCGTGCTCACCGCCGTGGCCACCGACGGCGGCACCGTGGCCGTCGTCGACGCAGGGGTCGAGGGCCTCAAGCTCGACGAGGCCGTCGTCACCGGCAAGGATGGCGTGGCCGTCGCCGAGACCGCCGACGAGAAGGCCGAGGGCGAGGGCCCGGAGTTCGAGTGGGACGACGAGGAGGAGTCCGAAGCGCTGCGGCAGGCCCGCAAGGACGCCGAGCTCACCGCCTCGGCCGACTCCGTCCGGGCCTACCTCAAGCAGATCGGCAAGGTCGCCCTGCTCACCGCCGAGGAGGAGGTCGACCTCGCCAAGCGGATCGAGGCCGGGCTCTACGGCGCCGAGCGGCTGCGCCAGGTCGAGGAGGGGGGCCAGAAGCTCTCTCCGCAGATGCGCCGCGACCTCAACTGGATCGTCCGCGACGGCGAACGCGCCAAGAACCACCTGCTCGAGGCCAACCTCCGCCTCGTCGTCTCCCTGGCCAAGCGCTACACCGGCCGCGGCATGGCCTTCCTGGACCTGATCCAGGAGGGCAACCTCGGTCTGATCCGCGCGGTCGAGAAGTTCGACTACACCAAGGGCTACAAGTTCTCCACGTACGCCACCTGGTGGATCCGGCAGGCCATCACCCGCGCCATGGCCGACCAGGCCCGCACCATCCGCATCCCGGTGCACATGGTCGAGGTCATCAACAAGCTCGGCCGCATCCAGCGCGAGCTGCTCCAGGACCTGGGCCGCGAGCCGACCCCGGAGGAGCTGGCCAAGGAGATGGACATCACCCCGGACAAGGTGCTGGAGATCCAGCAGTACGCCCGGGAGCCGATCAGCCTCGACCAGACCATCGGCGACGAGGGCGACAGCCAGCTCGGTGACTTCATCGAGGACTCCGAGGCGGTCGTCGCCGTCGACGCGGTGAGCTTCACCCTCATGCAGGACCAGCTCACCAGCGTCCTGCAGACCCTCTCCGAGCGGGAGGCGGGCGTCGTCCGGCTGCGCTTCGGGCTCACCGACGGCCAGCCGCGCACGCTGGACGAGATCGGCCAGGTCTACGGGGTGACCCGGGAGCGGATCCGGCAGATCGAGTCCAAGACCATGTCCAAGCTGCGGCACCCCAGCCGCTCGCAGGTGCTGCGCGACTACCTGGACTGAGCGAAAGCCGTCCGCTGACCCGTAAGACCAGGTCAGCGGGCGGTCCTCGCTCGAACGAGCCAACTGGAACGCACGCACACCGCTCTTGGTCCAGATATCAGAGCTAGGGTATCTGGCGTGACCGTCGATCTCGCCGCCCTGCTGCCGTCCTGGGAGCTGCATCTGCGTGCCGAGCGCAAGAGCCCTCAAACGGTGAAGTCCTACGGCGACGGGGTGCGCCGCTTCCTCACCTGGACCGCCGCGTACGACCGCCCCGCGGTCCTGGACCGGGTCAGCGTCAACGCCTTCGTCGCCCACCTGCTCGACGCCGGAGCCGAGCCGGCGACCGCCCGCGCCCGGCAGCTGGCCCTGCGGCGGTTCTCGTCATGGCTGCAGGAGGAGGGCGAGATTGACGCCGATCCCCTGCTCGGCCTGAAGGCACCAAGGCTCGACGCGAAAGTCGTGGAACCGCTGACCGCCGAGCAGATCACGGCGTTGGTCGCCGCCTGCGCGGGCAGGGACATGCGTGAACGCCGGGACGAGGCCCTCGTGCGGTTGATGATCGAGACCGGGGCGCGAGCCGGGGAGGTTGTCGCGCTGGGCATCGCTGACGTCGACCTCGCCACCGGCACCGCCACCGTGCGCCGGGGCAAGGGTGGCCGGGGCCGGGTCGTGCCCTTCGGCCCGCAGACCTCCCGGGCGCTGGACCGCTACCTGCGCGCCCGCCGCTCGCACCGATTGGCCGGCACTCCGGCGCTGTGGCTCGGCGACCGCGGCAAGGAGTTCTCCTACGACGCGCTGCACAAGACCCTCGGCGAGCGGGCCCGCACGGCCCGAATCGAGGGCTTCAAGCCGCACCGTCTGCGGCACACCGCCGCGCACCGATGGCTGGCCGCCGGCGGCAGCGAGGGTGGCCTGATGGCGGTGGCCGGCTGGACCCGGCCGGACATGCTGCTGCGCTACACCCGCGCCCAGGCCTCGGCCCGCGCCGCTACGGAGGCCCGCGCGTTGGGGCTCGGCAACTTCTGACGTTAGCCGGCATCCGGCCGGAACGTCGGGCACGGTCCTCCGCGCGGACCAACCGCAGGGACCATGGCCTACGGCACGCCGTGGGCGCTCGCCGCGACCACCCAGGGCCGCCTAAACGCCCTCGGACTCGAGTCGGTCGACCGCTCCGGCTTCTCGACTCCCGGCGTGAGGTCCGACCGCGCTCCAGGATCGATCAGCGTGAACTGCGCCGCGCCTTCGCCGACGCCCGGGCCAGTCGCAGCATGTGGGCGGTGAAGAGCGCATCAGCACGCCTCGCCCGCTCCGTCACGTCGAGGATGCCCTCCGGGTCGGCCTCGCGCTCGAACCGGGCCCGCAGTCCCCGCCGCGCCGGCTCAGTCGCGGCAACCCGATTGGGCGTGCGAGCCCAGCGCTCGGCCGCGGCGATTCGGGCAATCAGCGTGCGATCCTGGCATCCGCCGTCGGCGGGCAGGGAGTGAGCGGCAGATCGGGGCATCGGTCCTCCGGCACAGGGACGCCCGCCGGCTGGGCGGAGCAAACGTCGTCGTCATCCCAGAAGGCGCTCAGACCGCGCCTCTACTGACACCCGGCGGCCAATCCACTGGCCACGGCCCCGCGCTGGCCTGGATTCCTCCGCCTTACGGCTACGGCCCTCTTGCTTCCTCGTGGGATCCTCAGCTGCGGCCGACACCCCGACCACTCGGGGCTTGGCCGCGGTCTCTCCCAGCTCCGAGCAAGGCGCGCCCGGGCATCATGCGCGGCGACGACCCGGCCAATCGCGGGTGGTGCCGGGAGTCGTCGGGGCACAGGAGCGCCGCCAGCGCCAGCTGGCCATGCCGGTTCGGTCCCGGTCACCCGCTCAAGGCAGAACTGCAGTTCAGAGGTCAGGCGGCCCCTCGGAGAAATCTCGAGGGGCCGTTCGCTTCACCGTTGTCACCCGCGATTACCCGTGATTGCCCGCCCTTACGGACACGCCGAGGACACGGCATTCGCGCTGGTCAGGCGGTCCGTGTGGGGCCCCGCGGGCGCCGGCGTCAGGAGCGCGCTGATCCGTCGTTCTGGAGTCGGGTGGGGTGCCAGCAACCGCCGCGACCATCCGGCAGCGGCGTTCGACCCGTCGTTGAGTGTGCGGAGCGCGGTGGCCAGCTCCGGGCCGAGACCGTGGTCGGCAGTGAACCGGTCGGCCGCGAACTCGGCACGCCGGCAGACCGCGGCGTCGGCCAGCGGACAGATCACCGCCAAGAGCGCGAGAGCCCCCAGCACGCCCCCGACCATCCAGTGGCCCTGCTGCATGGCGCGCACCCCGGCCACGGCGATCCCGGCAGTGACCACGGTCCGCACCGCGCGCTGGGACGGGCGCCCGGACAGGACGCCCGCCAGGCCGGTCAGCAGTCTTGCAGCCATGCGCCACGGCGCGGCAAGCCACATGGCGACCAGCATCGGTTGGGTCGCTCGGGTGGCGTGATGGCCCAGCTCGTGGACCAGCACTGCCACCATCTGCTCCGCCGCCAGCCGAGCAGCCCGGTAGTCCTCCAGCGCCCGGCTGGTGACCGCAACGCTGCGCCCGCCGGCGGCGTACGCGTTGGGCTGGCGGGAGCGCTGGACGTACAGGTCGACCTCGCCGACTGGTGTTGCGGACAGCCGTAGCGCTGCCGCCCACAGCGGCTGAAGCGCCGCAGCCTGCGCCGCGCTCGGCGGACGGAACCCGAAAGCCACCCGCACGGCAACCCGTTCGCCGGCGCGGGTGAGCCCGACTGCCCCGCAGCCCACC
Source organism: Modestobacter sp. DSM 44400 (assembly GCF_900107175.1). Classification (GTDB taxonomy): domain Bacteria; phylum Actinomycetota; class Actinomycetes; order Mycobacteriales; family Geodermatophilaceae; genus Modestobacter. The sequence goes on from NZ_FNOZ01000025.1 coordinate 61,470, forward strand.
CAGACCAGAAGGACCGGCGCCTTCCACGGGTGCAGTCCACTGGTGGCGACAGCCACGAGGAGCAGGCTGCAGAGCATGGCCGGTGCCGTGGCGGCCGCACGCCACAGCCCGAAGCCGACGGCAGCTCCCCGTGGACCACCGGTTGTCTGGGCTCCGCAGCTCCTCATCAGGGCCTCCCTCGGATGCGGCACGCGCGCCAGTCAGCTTGCCGGCCGCTTCTGACACTTGAGCTAGCGCCGGCACCGCGAGGTCCCGCCGCCGGCCCGGCCACCCCGCGTCAGATCCGACTGCGGTCGAGACACATCTGCACCCGGTGTCACCACGTGACCAGGAACCGCGCCTTCTCCCGGTGAGAGCACCAGCTGCCGGGAGGAGTGCCGATGCCGAGCCACGTCCCAGAACCACTTCTCGTCGACGCGTCCACCGTCGTCGATCCCGGCGATCACCGGCGGCTCGGCGCAACAGGCTCGACCGACGCGAGTGACCCAGATCGGCAGGCTGACCGGAGCGGAGCCTGTGTGGCCCTGGTCGCCGCCTACGGCGGAGACACCCACCGGCTGCTGACCGACCTGGCCGACCACCTCGGCGCCAGCGTGGCTTACGTCGATCGGCCCACGATCGAGGCCCACCTGGAAAGGCCGCTCTCTGACGCCGAGTGGTTGGCCAGCACCTCCCAGATCACCGCGATGGCCTTCGACGAGCACATCGGAGACGCCGGCACGATCCGCACCGACTGGATCGAGGACGTCCTGCTCCGAGCCGGCGTTCCCGGCCGCCCCCGCATCGTCAGCTACCCGTCGAGTCCGCGACGTCGCCGGCGATGACGGTGACCCGCACCTGCTCGAGCTGCGGCTACACCGCCGGCTACGCCAGCGTCCGACTGGCCAACGCGCACCACCCCCGGCACTCCTGCGACAAGCACCAGCGCGACGTAGAGCGAGCCGCTCGCCGCGCGGACCGAGCCGGGAGGCGAGTGAAGCGCGAGTGCAGCCATACAGATGGCCACCACGTGCACGGCACTCGCGCTGCCTACGTCAAAGACCGCTGTCGCTGCACCGACTGCACCGCCGCCAACACCGCTGCCTCCCGCCTGGCGAACCGCGAGCGCTCCTACGGGCGCTGGCAACCGTACGTCGACGCCCACCCCGTCCATGAGCACATCGCTGCGCTGCGGGCAGCCGGCATCGGCGTCGAGCGCATCGCCCACCTCGCCGGCATGGCGCTTAGCCACGTTCGCGAGCTCGCCGACCCCGGCGTCAGTAACTCGACCGTGACGCGTCGGGTCCGTCCGACCACGGCGGCCCGGATCTTGAGCATCGGCATGGATGATGCCAACCGCGCGTCGCACAGCCGTGTCGACGCCACCGGCACGCGCCGCCGCCTGCAGGCTCTCATCGCCACCGGCTGGGCTCCCGAGCTCCTGGCCGCCCAGCTCGGTCGCCGGCCGAACAGCCTCAACCGCAGCATGACCAGCCCGTCGGTGACCGCACGTACCGCTCAGGACGTCGTCGATCTCTACGAACGCCTGTGGAACACCCCACCACCACGAGGGACGGGCGAGCAGCGAGCTGCCGCAAACGCGGCTCGAGCCCATGCCGCCGCGCAAGGCTGGGAGCCGCCGCTGGCCTGGGACGACATCGACGCTGACCCCACGCCCCAGCCGACCGCCGGCACTCCCCCGTCGGACGACGTCGACCTGATCGCCGTCGAACGCGCACTGATCGGCGACGGCATCCGCTACGACGACCTCACCTTCGCCGAACAGCAGGAAGTCATCCACCGGCTCACCGCCCGCGGCAGATCGATCCGCGACATCGCCGCGCAGCTCGCCACCACGAAACGCACTGTGTCTCGGCGTCGCGCGTCCGTCGACGGTGTATGCCCCGGCCGCTGAGGCCCATCGGGCCGACATCCCGCAACCAGCCCCGCCGGTCACTCGCGAATCGGCCTGTCCGCCGGGGACAGTTCTGGCGGTATTGGGCATGCGTACCGTCTGTCACATCAAGCCGTGACCAGCACTTCGCCGCTTGCTGGCGTTGAACGTCACGGGGCCTGGCCAAATTCGCCTAGGACCGATTGAGGCCAGGCGACATTTCGAGCCTTCGTCGGCATGCTAATGATCGGGCCCACATGCTCACGCTGCGGATGTCAGTCCCGACGTCCCCGCCGCTGCCGTGAATCGGGCGGGCGACGAGAAGGACAGCTACGCCTGGAAGAAGTTCAACTCCGCCAACGCCGGCGGCAACGTCCCGACGCTGACCTTCAGCTACGACGGCTGGTGCGACCAGTACAACGGGAACACCGTCTGCGGCGGGATCCGGGACAAGTACTACTCGCTGGGCGGCGAGGTTGTCCCGGGTCTCGTGGAAGTTGAGGTGGCGGTCCCCCGCCTGCACCGGCCGTGAGGTAGGTGTTGGGCGTCCGCCAAGACTCCATCCGAACAGGGGACCGCCGTGAGCAAGACCTACCAGAAGACCGAGACCGACACACCGGACGCGCCCGGGGTGGCCGTGCCCGAGCGGGTGAGCGTGGCGATGGCTGAGATCGCCGAATCGATGCAGGAGGGGCTGCTGGCCCTGGCGGTTGGCGCCGGGATGCAGGTGATGA
>NZ_FNOZ01000005.1 GCF_900107175.1 Modestobacter sp. DSM 44400
CGATGCGGTCGACGAACATGATCGAGTCGATGATCTCCATCTGCCGGGATCACGCCGGCAACGTCAAGCGCTGGCGCGACGGGCAGATGGCGCTGCGCTGGTGCGCCGCCGGGATGGTCGAGGCCGGCAAGCAGTTCCGCCGCGTCAACGGCCACCTCCACCTGCCCGTGCTACGCACCGCCCTCGAGCAGGCCACCACCGCAACCGTCCTACCCGCCGTGCATGATGAGCCCGTCAGCAACGCCGCCTAGTTGATCAACGGGCCGCCACCGAAGTTCCACGGAACTCGGGACATCCTCCGAACAAGCCCGGCCCCGCCGACGTCTGGACCCGCGTCCGCGTCCCCCTCATCGCCGACCAGGAACTCACCGGGCTCGACCGCACCCTCATCGCCGCCGACGCCGCCAACGGCATCTCCGCCGAGCTCCCGATCAGCGACTGGCTCTCCATCCCACCCGGCATGACCACCCACCTCACCCGCGAACCGGACGGCGAGTGGGTGCACCTCGCCTGCCGCACCCAGATCGCCGCCGACGGCATCGGCCTGTGCCTCGGCACGCTCTCCGACGCCCGCGGCTCGATCGGCGAGGTCTCCCAGCCGCTGCTCGTCCGGGCCCGCTGACCGGTTCCGAACGCCCGGTGCCCTGCCGAGAACAGCACCATGAGGACTCGGGGCAGTCTTGACGACAAGACGGACGGCGGGGACCTGGAGAGCTGGATCTCCGGCCTGACCGATGGAGAGACGTCCGCGCGCCGACTCCGGAAGCGCATCGGCTCCGCCGGCACCGCGGAGTGCCAGGCGTGCGAGCAGGCGGCGACCGGCGAGTTGCACCACGACCACGGAGACGGATCCCGCCGGCTGACCGCCTGACCTCAAGGGCTCCGCGAACTAGGGTCCGGCCGGACGGAGGCGGCCAGGTCCGCGCGCCGCGGAGCCGAGGAGCCCCATGCCCAGCACCGCCGACGACGTCGCGGCCACGCTCTCCGGGCTACCCGCCGCTGAGGCCGTCGCCGACCCGCGCTGGGCCGACCTGTGGCCGGCCCTCCCACGCCTGGCCGGGCACGTCGCGGCGCTGGCGAAAGGCATCGAGGACGGCGGTCGACTCCCCCAGCCGGCCAACCTCGACCTGCTCGCCGCCTACGAGAAGCTCGACCGCCTGGGCCGCCCGCTGGGCGCCGTCGTCCAGGTTCTCGACGCGCCGGCACGGGCAACGGACGGCCCGCTCCTCGGCATCGCAACAGCCGTCAAGGACATGATCGACGTCGCCGGCTGCGTCCGCGGCGACGGCAACCCGACGGCGATGGGCGGCTCCCCCGCCGCGCACGACGCCCCGGTCATCGCCCGCCTGCGGAACGCCGGCGCCGACGTCTTCGCCACCACCAGCCTGCTCGAGTACGCCGCCGGCGCTGCGCACCCCGACCTGCCCGAGGCGCTCAACCCCGTCCGCCCGGACCGCACCGCGGGCGGCTCCAGCGGCGGATCGGCCGCCCTCGTCGGCGCCGGCGTCTGCCCAGCCGCGCTCGGCACCGACACCGGCGGCTCGATCCGGCTCCCGGCGCACTACTGCGGCGTCGTCGGCGTCAAGCCGACCTTCGGGCTCGTCCCACTCGCCGGCGTGACCCCGCTGTCGCCGTCCCTCGACCACCTCGGGGTGCTGGCACGAGACGTGCAGACCGCCGCCCGCGTGCTGGCGGTCCTGGCCGACCGGCCTGCCATCGCAGCAGCCCAAAGCAGCAAGCCGCGGATCGGCGTCCTCACCGGTCAGCTCGCGCACCCCGCGCTCGACCCGGAGCTCGCCCGCCGCACCCGCGAGGTCATCGAAAGGCTGGCCGCCGCCGGAGCCACCGTTGTCGAGAGGGACGACGACGTCCTCGCCGAGCTCGGCGACCTGCTGGTGCCGATCCTGCTGCCCGAGGCCTGGGCCGTCCACGGCGAGCGCGTGACGGCCCGACCGGGCTGGTACGGCGCCGACACGCTGCGCCTCTTCCAAACCGCCGGCGAGGCCGACCCCGCCGAGCGCGAGGGAGCACTCCGACGGCGCGACGAGCTGCTGCCGCACGCCGAGGCCCTGCTCGACGGCATCGACGTCCTGCTCGGGCCGGTCGCCCCGTTCGCCGCCCCGGAGCTGACCCCGCCGATCGACACGCCTGAGGGCGAGGTGGAGGGCCTCTTCACCGGCCCGTTCAACGTCACCGGGCAGCCGGCCGTCTCGCTGCCGGCGGGCCTCACTGACGACGGGTTGCCCTTCGGCGTCCAGCTCGCCGGCCGGGTCGGCGGGGACGCCGAGCTACTGGCGGCGTGCGCCTGGATCGAGCGGGTCCTCGCTTCAGCGAAGTCCTGACGGCGGCCTAGCGGTGGACCGCAGCGACTGAGGGCGAGTGGTACCGGTCTGCATCCCACAGCGGTACCGTCCATCACGTGAGCACTCAGATGGCGGTACGCCTGCCCGACGAGCTGGTTCGCTTCGTGGACCAGCTGGTGGCTGACGGCCGCGCACCGTCCCGGGCGGCCGTGGTCAGCCAGGCGCTGCAGCGCGAACGACGCCGCGAGGTGGCCGAGCGGGACGCCGCGATCCTGGCGGCCGCTGACGACGACGATCTCGACGCACTGGCCGAACACGCCGCCCGGACGTCGCTCGACGACCTCGACTGATGCGCCCGATCCACCTCGCGTCCCTGGACAAGACGCGACCGGTGCTCGTGCTTACGCGGGAGCTGGTGCGCCCGCATCTCGCCCGGGTCACCGTTGCACCGATCACCAGCACAATCCGCGGCCTGTCCACCGAAGTGTCCGTTCGGCACCGCCAATGGGCTGGAGCACGCGAGCGTCATCAGCTGCGACAACGTGGTGACGGTGCCGACGACCGCCCTCGGCCGTCAGATCGGCCGCCTCCTGCCCGAGCAGGAAGTCGCGCTCACCGCAGCGCTGCACGCCGCCTTCGACCTGGACGACCTGCCGCCTCCGCGCTGAGGCGGAGCGGCTCGCCGGTCAGCGGTCGGCCGCCGCGCCGGTCAGCATGACGCCCTCCGCAGCCCGCGGCGCCGGCACGGCCGGCCGCCCCAGCGCGTCGCGCAGCACCTCGGCGGAGGTGGTCTGCGACGTCCCCCACATGCCCAGCGTCGTCGAGCCGGCGGTCAGCTGGTCGAAGAGATCGACCTCCGGCGCCGGCGCCGGAGCGACCTCGTCGGAGCGCCGCCGCAGCCCGCGCAGCACCCGGCCCAGCCCGCGCCGCTGCTTGCGACGCGCCGCCTCCTCGGCCGCCCGGGCCGCCTCGTCTCGGGCCGCGATCTCCCGGTCCAGCAGCTCCCGCGCCATCCGGTCGGTCTCGGCCGCGACCACCAGGTCCGCCCGGGCCTGCTGGGCGCGGCGCCGGCCCTCGCGGCGGATCTCCTCGAACTCGACCTCTTCGGCCTCGCGCAGCTCGACCAGCCGGTCGTACGCCGCCGGCTGCGCCATGTTCAGCAGCACCTTCACCAGCACCGGCAACAACTCGATCGAGAGGAACAGCAGGAACAGCACCAGGTGCGCCGCCCCGACCAGCGGCCGGTCCTGCGACAGCCGGTCCATCGCCTCCAGCCGGGCCAGGATCCCGGTGTTGTCGCTGTTCTCCGCCTCGAAGTTCGCCTGCCCGGCGGTGCGCGCATCGGTCAGCCGGGTCAACGAGGCCTGGTCGGTGACCAGGTCCGCCTGCGCGATCACCACGCTGCGCGCGTCCGCGCTCTCCGCCGCCGCCTCAGCGGCGTCCCGAGCCGACGCCAGCGAGACCTCGGACGCGTCGAGCGCGGCCTGCGCCGCGTCCCGCACCGCCGCCTGCTGACCGGCCGCAGCCGCCGCCGACAGGTAGGCGTCGCCAGCACCGGCGTGCCCGGACCCGCACGTACCGTCCAGCTCGCACTGCGCCTTCGCCTGCAGCTCGGCGAACGTCGTGGTGGCCGCGTCGAACACCGCCTGCTTGGCGTCCCGCTCCGCCTGGGCCGCGACGACCAGGGGATCGGCGTTCGGGTCCGCGGTGCCGCCGCTGGCGATCACCGCCTGCTCGTCGGCGACCTTCTGCTGCAGCTCCGGGATCGGCGCGTACCGGGGGTCGGCGTCCAGGCCGGCGGTGAACTGCTGCGCCGCCTCGGCCTGCAGCGTCACCATCGTCGCCTCGATCTCCTTGCTGAAGACCTGCAGCGTCAGCGGCGTCGAGATCACGGTCCCCAGCAGGACGGCGAGGGCGAGCCGCGGCACCGCCATCCCCAGGTTCCGTAGCCACGACGAGTCGTGCCCCATGCCGACCAGCAGCATGCGGTCCAGGTTGACAATGACCACGCCCCAGCCGAGGCCGAGCAGCAGCGCCAGCGGCCACCACGCGCTCAGCGCCATGTGCAGCGCGAACGACATCGACACGGCCGCCAGCGCACCGGTGCTCAGCAGAACGCCGCCGAGGGCGACGTACTTGCTGCGCGCGCCGGGCGTGACCTTCAGCAGGTCGAGCCGCGCGCCGGCGAGCACGGCCAGCCGATCGCCGGACGTACGGGTGCTGACCCTCATCGGGGACGTCCTCTCGCTGGGATCCATCAGACCCAGGTATCGGTCGCCCTCCCCCGATCCGGTACCGCCCGAGCCCTCACAACTGGAGATGCGTCCGCAGCGCCTCGTCCAACTCGAGCATCAGCTCCGGTGGGACCCGACCCAGCACCGGACCGACGCGCCCGACCGACACCGACCGGACCTGCTCGGCCTGGGCCTTGGAGTCCGTCCGCAGACCCGTGCTGGTGGAACGCCTGGAACGTCTGGCTGCCCGAGACGCGACGTCGGTCAGCGCGGTGGCCCTGCGCGAGCTGGCCGAGATCTCCCGGCGGGTCGACAACCCGATGCTCTTGGACGCCCTACCCGACCGCGATGTCGGCCCCGTGGTCATCACCGACGAGTTGGACGCGGAGCGCGCAGAGCGGTGATCGTGGTCGACGCCTCGGCGGCCTTGTCCGCGTTGCTCAATGCGGGACAGGCGCGGGCGGTGCTGGCGGGCGAGCAGGTGCACGTCCCTCATCTCATCGACTCGGAGATCGCCAGCCGGATGCGACGACACGTCCGCAGCGGGGCCGTGACGGCCGACGAGGGATGGACGGCGCTGGACACCTGGCGACGGCTCGGCCTCACCCGTCATCCGGTCGCCGGACTTCTCCCCAGAGGGTCTGGGAGCTCAGGGACAACGTGCCCGCCTACGACGCCTCGTACGTCGCCCTCGCCGAGGTACTCGGTTGCGCCGTGCTGACCGCCGACGCCCGGCTCAGCCGAGCTCCCGGGTTGCGGTGCGCCATCACCGTCGTCCCGCGGTGAGTGCCACACCGCCACCACCGGGCGCTGAAGGCCGCCTCGCCGCCGGCCGATAGCGTCCGGGCATGACCTGGCCGGTGGACCGCGGTGTGCTCGAGCTCGGCGACGTGACGGTGGAGCGGGGCGGGACGATCCGAGACGCGCAGCTGGCCTGGCAGACCCACGGGACCCTCAACGCCGCCCGGGACAACGTGATCGTCTACCCGTGCAGCTTCGGGGCGACCTCCGACGAGCTGGCCTGGCTGATCGGTCCCGATGGGGTGCTGGACCCGACGCGCTGGTTCGTCGTCGTCCCGGACATGTTCTCCAACGGCCGGTCCAGCAGCGCCTCGCGGGCCGACGACTACCCGTCCGTCGTGACGGCTGCCGACAACGTGCGCGCCCAGCACAGACTGGTCGCCGAGCACTTCGGCGCCTCGACGGTCGCGGCCGTCTACGGCTTCTCGATGGGCGGCATCCAGGCCTACCACTGGGCCGCGCTGTACCCCGACGAGGTGCAGCGGGCGATCGTCGTCTGCGGCAGCGCCCGCACCGCCGACCACAACAAGGTCTTCCTGTCCGGCCTGCTGCGCATCCTCGAGGCCGCCCCGGAGCACCTCGGCGGCGGCCGCTTCTCCGCGGAGCCGCAGGCCGCACTGCGCGCCTTCGCCCACGTCTACGCCGGCTGGGGGTTGAGCCAGGACTTCTATCGGGAGGGCCTCTACCGCACCGCCCTGGGCGCACCGGACCTCGAGACGTTCCTGCGCACCGACTGGGAGGGCCGCTTCGGCCTGGCCGCGGCCGATCTGTACGCCGAGCTGCAGACGTGGTCGCACGCCGACATCAGCGCGTCGCGGTACGACGGCGACCTGACCCACGCGCTGCAGGCCGTGCGGGCACGCGTGCTGCTGCTCCCGAGCGAGACCGACCTGTACTTCCGCGTCGCCGACAACGCAGCCGAGCTGCCGCACCTCGCCGCGGCCGAACTGCGCCCCATCCCCAGCGTGTGGGGGCACCGCGCCGGCAACCCGAGCACGAACCCGGCCGACTTCGCCTTCCTGCGCGCGGCCGTTCGGGAGTGGCTCGACGCCTGATCGGCGGACGAGCCGCCGCCCTGCTGTCGGAAGCCGGACGAGATCTCCGAAAGCCTTGGCTCCGTCGGCTATTTGGGCAAGGATCAACTTGATTCTTCGCCCGAGCGACTCCAGGCGGCCCTCGTCCATGCCCAGTTCGAGGCGATCCACCCGTTCACCGACGGCAATGGTCGAGTCGGCCGCGCGCTGATCCACACCGGCCTCACGCGGCGCGGATTGACGTCCGCATCCGTGCTGCCGGTGAGTCTCGTCCTCGCCACGCTCGGCCAGACCTACGTCGGCGGACTGACGAGTTGCCGCTATGAGGGAGCCTCCGACAGCGACGCGGCTCACCGGGCGGTGGAGGCCTGGCTGCGCGTGTTCCTCGATGCAGCGATCTTGGCCGCGGAGCAGGCCCAGCAGATCTCCGCGGACGTCGCCGCCCTCGCTGAGGAGTGGACCCAGCGTGTGCATGCGCACCGGACGAGCCTGGGACGGCGCGCATCTCCACGCACCGACTCCGCGACGCCCGGCTTCTCCTGCTGCTGCCCGAGGCGCCAGTCCCGACCATCCGCACAGTCCAGCGATCCTCGACGTGTCCGACGTCGCCGCCCGCAGCGGTCTCGACGAGCTGGCTGATGCCGGCGTGCTGGTGCGCAGGACGGTCGGTCCAGGAGTTACGGGCTACTCGGCCACGGAGGTCTTCTCCCTGCTCGGTCACGCCGAACGCACCCTGGCCAGCACCCAGTTCGACACCCGAATGTCCCCGCCACTGGCTACGGGCTGACCGGGCCGTCAGTGCTCGGCTCGGCCTCAGGGATGCGGTACAGCGCGGCCAGGCGGTCGAGCCCCTCCGGCGTCCACGGCTCGCCTGCCCGCTCGACGACCCAGCGGAGGAACTCCCACAGGTCGCGGTCGACAGCGCCCTGGTCCAGTGGGGTGAAGCGCTCCGGAAGTGCGGCGACCTCCAGGCCACCCGGGACCGGCTCGCCCGACCTCGCGGTGAGCACCACCTCGTAGAGGTTCCCCGCCGGAGTACGGAACCATCCGGGCGCCTCGGGCAGCGCGCGGCCGGTGACGGCGAAGTGGTCGACGAACACCTGGCGGAACGCCGGCACGTGGCCGAGCCCGAACTCGGTCAGCACGACCTGGCGCCGCAGCGCCGAGCGGTCCCCGAGCTCGCTGGGGTCCAGCCACTGGATGCTCATGCCTGCCCTTCCTCGACCTCGGCGAGGAAGCGCGCGACGAGCTCGCCGATCTCCCCGCCGGAGTCCTCCTGCAGGAAATGCCGCCCGGTGACCAGCACGGGGCCGCGGGCGTTGCCCAGGGCCTGCACGAAACGGTCGGCGTAGGACGGCGGGAACACCTCGTCCTCGCGGCCCCAGATCACCAGGGCCGGCATCTGCAGGGACGGCAGTTGCCCCTGCAGCCAGGAGAAGAAGCCGAAGGTCGGGGACTCCGGGTCCAGTGGAATCAACCGCGGGAACAGCACCGTGGGCAGCCGGCTTGCCGGGTCGGGCATGGCTTCGGCGTAGGCCCGACCGGCCCGTTCCCGGAAGCCTGCGCGGTCGACGACCGACAGGTAGACGCCCCGGTCGGCCAGGCTGTTGTGCCGGCCCAGCAGGTGCGGGCCGACGACGGGGGCGTGCAGCATCCGCCACGGCACGATCGAGGTGTGGAACGGCGAGGGCTCCGGCCAGGCCCACGTGCTCATCACCACCAGCGCCCGCACCGACTCCGGGTGCGCGGCGGCGAAGGCCAGGCCGATCGGACCGCCCCAGTCGTGCAGGACCAGGGTCACCTCGTCCAGCCCCAGCGCCTGCACCAACCCGGCCAGGTCGGCGACGCGGACCTCCAGCAGGTCATCGTGCGGGCTGCCCATCGGCATCGAGTGCCCGAACCCGCGTTGGTCAGGAACGAGGACCCGGTGCCCGGCCCGGACCAGCGGCTCGATCGCGTCGCGCCACAGGTAGGACCAGGTCGGATTGCCGTGCAGCAGCAGGACCGGCGGCCCCTCGCCCTCGTCGAGCACGTGCAGCCGGGTGTCGTTGACCGGAACGTCGTACCCGCGGGCGGCAAACTCCTCGACCGCCGACCGCTCCTGGCTTCCCATCGACCGACCGTATCCGATCGGAATCCCGGCCGGTGCGGTCGGAGCCGGGCGGGTGCCGTGGCCCGTTCGGATCCCACCGCGCGGTTCTGGTGCAGGTGACGATCGGCCAGGCGACGCCGTCGTAACAGCCGGACGAGCGCATGACCGTCGATCCTGGGGACGTCGGCTGTCCCTACCGTGACCGCGATGTCTCCTGCGGAAGCTCGTGCTCTGAGCCACCGGGCGACTCAGAGCACGAGCTTCCGCAGTGGACCCGTGCCGGTGCATGCCGCGACCGCCGCCGGACTGGCCCTCGGTGCCGCCGCCGACCTGCTGTTCGCCGACCCCCGCCGCGGCCATCCGGTGGCCGGCTTCGGCAGGGTGCCCGTTCCAGGGAAAGGATGCGGGCATGACCGAGTCCATACGCGTACTGGCCGCCCGTCAGCTGGCCGACTACCGGGCCGGGACGCCGGGCACGTTCTTCGCCGACCCCGGACGGCCCCAGCTCAGCCTGGACGACGCCTACCGGGTGCAGGCCGAGGTGGCGGCGCTGCGCGCTCCAGCGGAGCGGGTGATCGGTTACAAGGTGGGATGCACCGGGCCGGGAACCCGCGCGCAGTTCGGCTTGGACGGGCCGGTCCGCGGACTCCTGTACGACACCGAGCTGCACCCCTCCGGCAGCAAGATCTCCTATGCCGCCCACGCCGATCTGGCCATCGAGGGCGAACTGGCCGTGCGCCTGGGCGACGACGGCCGGATCGCCCAGGCCTTCCCCGTCATCGAGCTGCACAACTACGTCTTCCGCGGCCAGCCGCCGACGCTGCCGGAGCTCGTGGCCAACAACGGCATCCACGCCGGAGTGGTGCTCCCGCCCCCGGCGGCGGAGATGCCGTGGCGCGGGGACGAGCCGTTGACCGGGCGGTTGACGGTCCAGATCGACGGGGTCCGTGTCGAGGAAGGACCGATGGACGGCGTCCCCGGCGGACCGGCGGGGTCGCTGCGGTGGCTGGCGCGGCATCTGGCCGACCACGGCCTGTCCGTGCGCCCCGGCCAGCTGATCCTCACCGGCACGCCACTGGGACTGATCCGGGTGCGACCGGGCGACTCCATCCAGGTGACCGCCGAGCACCTCGGTACCGTCGAGGCCACGATCGGCGCCTGAGCATCACCCCGCCGGCTGCCACCCCAGCGCCGGGCCGAGCTTCGTGGCGATGTCGGTGAGGATCTGCACGTAGTCCTCGGCCTCGAAACTGAACGGCAGCGCGAAGACGACCTCGCTCACCTCGCGGAAGCCGGCGTGCGCGTACAGCTGCTCGGCGATCTCCGCCGACGTCCCCAGCAGGTCCGCGGCGAACATCATCCGCGCCGGGCCCTGCGGCGACCGGGTCCGCGGCGTGCGAGCCGCCACGTAGGCGGCGTACTTCTCCCGCTGCGCCGCCGACGCGGAGTCGGTCGGGATCACCACCAGCCCCTGCGACACCCGGCCGGCCGGGTGAGCGGCCTTGAACGCCTGCACCTGCGCCGTCTGCTCGGCGGCAAAATCAGCAGACGACTCCGCCTTCACCACGCTCGAGGTCAGGAAATTCATCCCGTTCTCCCCGGCCCACTGTGCCGAGCGCAGCGACGCCCCGCCGTACCAGAGCCGCGAGCGCAGCCCCGGCGAGTGCGGCTGCACCCGGTCCGACCACTCCTCGACCACGCCCTCGCGGCCGGCGAACGTGGACGCCGGCTCCCCAGCGATGAGCCGCAGCAGCCGGGACACCCGCTCGTAGCTGAAGTCCTCGACCTCGGCGGTGTCCGGGTAGAGAGCGGAACGGACGTCGTCCCAGTGCATCGGCGTCCCCACGCTGACCCCCGGGTTGAGCCGTCCGCCGGAGAGCACGTCGACCGTGGCCAGGTCCTCGGCCAGCCGCAGCGGGTTCTCCCACGCCAGCGGGATCACCGCCGTCCCCAGCTCGATCCGGGAGGTGCGCTGCGTGGCCGCCGCCAGGACGGCGACCGGTGAGGAGATGCCGTACTGCAGGTGCCGGTTCCGCAGCCAGGCGCTGTCGAATCCCAGCCGCTCTCCCAGCTCGATCACCTGCAGCGTGGTCTCGTGCCCCGGCCCGGGGTCGACGCCGTCGAACAGGCCGATGGTCAGGAAGCCCAGTTTCTGCAGCGGTACGCCGGGAGAAGGCATGCGCCGATCATCGTCGACGGCGCTGAGGCACCCCCGTGCCGGGCTGCGCAACAACAGCACCTGCCAAACCACCCGTCACACAGGCATCACGGCTCACCGTGCGAGCGCGCCGGCGCCGAACCGCGCCCCCACCAGGCTGAGACGTCCCAGCAGACGACCTCCGGGAGCGAACATGCGCCGCCGAACCACCGCAGCAGCCGGTGTCCTTCTCACCGCCGCCCTGTCCACCGGCTTCGCCGGCACGGCCAACGCCGCCGACCGGGACTGCGCGGACTTCCCCAGCCAGGCGGCCGCGCAGGCCGCCTACGACGCGGTGCCCGGCGACCCCGAGCGCCTCGATGCCAACAGCAACGGCCGCGCCTGCGAGGACTACCCCTACGCCGCCGCGGCCCCGGCCGCAGCGGTCACCTCCGCGGCCCAGGTCGCCACCCGCCCCGCCGGTGCCGTCGCCGCCGGTGACGGCAGCGCCGCCGATCAGAGCAGCGCGCTGCCCTACGTCCTCGGCGGCGTCACCCTGGTGGCCGCCGGCGGCGCCGCGCTGGCCGCCCGGCGCAGCTCCCGCGCCACGGCCTGACCTGCAACCGTGCGACACCGCGCACCCGAGACCACCCGCCCCGACCTCGACGAGGACGGGGCGGGTGGTCCGCTGCGCATCGGCGGGGCCTATCCCCCACGCCTGACGCCCACCCGGTACGACAGGTCGAGAGCGCACGCGCCCCGCGCCGCGCGGACCTGGGCGGGCACCTCCGCGCTGCTCGCCGTCGCGGGGGCGGCCAGCATCGTCGTCGGCCTCCAGGACGGCGCCCGGCCGACCCGGCTCGACGTCCCGGTCGCCGTCGTCGCGGCGCCGTTCCCCGCGCCGACTCCGGCCATGAACCGGATCACCCTTCCCCGGACGACCGAAGCTCCCCCGGTGCTGCAGCTGCCGGCCAGCGACCCGGTGCAGGTCCGGATCCCGGCGCTCGGCATCACGTCCCGGGTCATGCACCTGGGCCTGCAGCGCGACGGCTCGATGGAGGTCCCGCCCGCCGCCTACCCGGTCGGCTGGTACGACCACAGCCCCACGCCCGGCCAGCTCGGCCCCGCCGTCCTGGCCGGGCACGTCGACTGGAACGGGAACCCGGGCGCCTTCTACGGCCTGGCCGAGCTGCTGCCCGGCGACGAGGTCGTCGTCGACCGCGCCGACGGCACGGTCGCGACCTTCCGGGTCGACCGGGTCGAGGAGCACGCCAAGGACGAGTTCCCCGCCGACGCGGTCTACGACGACATCGACTCCGCCGGCCTGCGGCTGATCACCTGCGGCGGCAGCTTCGACGAGGACGCCGGCGACTACCGGGACAACGTCATCGTCTTCGCCAGCCTGGTCACCACATCCTGAACCGCAGGCGTCAGCCGCTGAGGCCGGCGAACAGCTCGGCGGCCAGGCCGGCGACGCGGGCGACATCCTCCCGGCGTCCAGGTGCCCGGGCCGCCCGGGCCGCCCGGGACGACCCGCACGGGTGGTCCCCGCCCCGATCAGGTGCCGTAGGGCTGCCGCCGAACCGCCTTGATGGGATGGTCGTTGTTCAAGCGACGCCCGCCGTGGACGCCGACCGAACCTGCAGGAGGACCGTCGTGGAACCGAGGGGCCGCACCTTCGGTGGCCGCTACGAGCTGGGCGACCTCATCGCCACCGGCGGCATGGGCCAGGTCTGGAAGGCCCGCGACACGGTGCTGAGCCGGGACGTCGCGGTGAAGGTCCTGCGCAGCGAGTACACCGGCGACCCGACGTTCCTGGCCCGCTTCCGGTCCGAGGCCCAGCTGTCGGCGAGCCTGGTGCACCCGAACATCGCGACGCTGTTCGACTACGGCGAGGTCGACCCCGGGAACGGGGGCGCCGAGCACCTCGCCTACCTGGTGATGGAACTGGTCCGCGGCGAGTCGCTGTCGGCGCTGATGGGCCGCGAGCACCGGTTGCCCGCAGACCGCACGCTCGACGTCCTCCGGCAGAGCGCCGCCGGGCTGGCCGCCGCGCACGAGGCGGGCGTCGTCCACCGCGACGTGAAGCCGGGCAACGTGCTCCTCGGCTCCGACGGCCGGGTCAAGATCACCGACTTCGGCGTCGCTCGGTCGGCCGCCACCGTCCCGCTCACCCAGACCGGCGCGGTGATCGGGACGGCGCACTACCTCTCCCCCGAACAGGCCCAGGGCGCCCGCGCCACCCCGGCCAGCGACGTCTACGCCCTCGGCATGGTCGCCTACGAGGCCCTCTCCGGGCGTCGCGCCTTCGAGGGCGAGAACCCCGTCCAGATCGCGCTGCTGCAGATCCGTGAGACCCCTGCCCCGCTTCCGGACGACGTTCCCGAGCCCGTCCGCCGGCTGGTCGAGCGCGCCCTGGCCAAGGAGCCCGCCGAGCGCTTTCCCGACGGCGCCGCGTTCCGGAACGCGGTCGACGACGTCATCGCCGGACGCCCGCTCGACGGCGCCGTCCCCTACGCCCCGACGGCGGTCCTCCCGGCCCTCGGCAGTCTCCCGCCCACCGGGACGGCACCGATCACCACGGCCAACGGAGAACGGCCCCAGGACGACGGACGACGGCGACGCCGGCTGCTCGTCCCGCTGTTCGCGCTGCTGTTCCTCGCCACCGTCGTCGTCGGCGCGCTGCAGCTGTCCGGCGGCACCACGCCCGCCGCCGACGGTGCCCCCGCCACCACCACGGTCGCCCCGACAACGACGCCGGCACCGACGACCAGCGCCGCCCCGACCGTGCAGCAGATCGCGCTGACCCTCGGCGACTACGTCGGCCGGCCCTATCCCGAGGTCCAGGCCGAGCTCCAGGCGCGCGGGCTCCAGGTCACCCTCCGCCCGCTGCAGACCGCCGACGTCCCCGACGGCCAGGTCATCGCCCTCGACCCGGTCGGCGAGCTCACCCCGGGAACCGCCGTCACGCTCACCCACGCCGTCGCCCCGCCGGTGCCCACCACCGTCGCTCCGCCGGTGGTCCCCGCCCCGCCCGCCGCTCCCCCGGCCGCCGCTCCCCCGCCCGCCGCGAACGACGACCAGTCGGGCGGGGACCAGGGAGGGAACGGGAACGGCAAGGGAACCGGCGGCGACAACGGCAAGGGGAACGGGAAGGGCAACGGCAAGAAGGACGGCTGACCCGCCTCTCCCCGACGATCATGGGGCTGCGGTGGCGACGCGCCGCCGTCGCCCGGGGTGTCGCCACGCCAGCGCCATGATCACGGCGCCGCCACCGGCGACGAACCGGCCGGGTTCAGGAAACCATCGGTGCCGCAGGGCAGGATGGCCGCCGTGGGCTACTTCGGCACCTTCATCTACCGCGACGGCCAGTGGCAGCAGCGCAGCGGCGCGAGCCCCGAGCTCGTCGTCGACGTCCACGACAGCGACATCGCGACGATCGACTACCGCCCGGCGCCGGCCGGCCTCGGCCGGTTCTACCTCGGCCATCAGCCGCGGAACTACTTCGGCGACCCCGAGGCCAGCAGGCCGGTCGACGTCCCGGCCGAGGTCGAGGCGTTCCGTGGCTGGGCGACCGACACGCTGGGCCGGGCCCCCCGGGAAGAGGACATTCGCCCGCTGCTGGCCGAGCGCGACGGGCAGCAGCCGGCCGACGATGCCGTGGAGGACACCGTCGTCCGGCTGCTGGACCTGCTGGGCGTTCCGGTGCCCGAGGGCTTCGCCGCGGCGGACTGACCGGCGGGGCGCCGGTTCGTCCGCCGGGGTCAGAACGCCAGCCCGCTGCAGGACAACGCGCAGTTGACCTTCCAGATCGACGACCCGAGCGAGCGGAGCGCCGCGGAGCGGACCAGCCGCTCGCCGTGCGGCCCGGGAATCCAGGTGGGGTCCGCCGGGGCCGAAGTCGTCGAGCCACTGCCCGGCGCGCTGCTGGCGGTGCTGCCGGCCGACGGCGACGGTGCGCTGCTCGCCGCCAGGTAGGTCAGCCCGCCGTCCAGCTCCGACGACCGGCCGTCGGGCGCGAACACGTACACGTCGTACGTGCCGGCCACCAGCGCCGGGTGGTGAACACCAGCCGCGTCGCCGACGCGGTGGACACCACTGCCGGGGAGGTGAGCCCGATCCGGACCGTGGCGCCGGCCGGGATGGCCGTGCCGGTGATGGTCACCCCGGGTGCCGCCGTCGACCGTCACCCGGGCCGGGCTGATCGAGGCGAGCCCGAAGTCTCCGACCGGCGGATAGCTGAAGCTGCCACCGGGCCCGCGGGCGCTGCTGCTCGACGGGGTCGCCGCCCGGGTGCCCGTCGGGGTCGCCGCCGCGGAGCTGCTGGTCGGGGCTGCGGCCGGAGCGCTGGTCGGGGCGCCCGGCGCCGAGGTGGTGGACGCCGGGGACGCGGACGTCGCGGGAGGCGTGGACCCGCCGACCCGCGGGGTGGCCGAGGCGCCGACGCTGGGGACGGCGACCGGTGCGGAGCTGGCCGACGAGCACGGCGTCGTCGGGCCGCGGCCCGCCGACGGCGCGCCGCCCGAGGTCGGTACCGCGTAGCCTGCGGTCGGTGCCGCGCCGGCCGCGGGCGTCGCCGGCCGGCCCACCAGCAGGGGGGCGGCGAACCGCAGCCAGGCCGGTGTACCGGCGGATGCCGTCCGGTCCGGTCACCATGCCGCTCCGGTCGAACGGGCCGAGGGGTGCAGCTGCGTCACGGTGGGACACGTCGTCTCCAGTTCCAGGCGGCTGGTTGCTGCCGGAAACCGTTCTGCGCGGGGTGTCCGCCCGTTGTGCCGGGTGGTCCGGCAGACCGGTCAGTCGGTGGGCTCCGCGGGTGCGTCGTCAGCCTGTTCCCCCGCCGCGTCCTGCTGCCGCCGGAACCGCAGCGACTCGATCGCCACGTAGCCGAACAGGACGCTCCAGGCGAAGGCGAGGAACGCCGCGCCCCACTCGCCGTCCACCAGCCGCAGGACGAGCCGCACGGCGTTGTAGATCAACGCCCCGGCAGCGAGCAGCTGCACCCCCCGGTTGGCGAACCAGGGCGGGCGGTACGGATCGGTGGCCACGAGGACGACGCTAGCCGCCGTACGGACCGAGGTCAGCCGATCAGGACTCCGGCCCCTCCGGCTCGACCGGGCCGGTGCCCAGCCCCTGATCGAGCACGTCGGTACCCGGGCCGCCGATCAGGGTGTCGCTGCCGTTCTCGCCACGCACGACGTCCTCGCCGAAGCCACCGAGCAGGACGTCGTCGCCGTTGTCACCGGCGATCGTGTCGTCGCCGGCGCCGCCGCAGATCACGTCGTCGGCGTTGCCGCCGGTGATCGTGTCGTCGCCCCCGAGCCCCATGATCACGTCGACGCCGTTGCCGCCGCGGAGCACGTCGTCGCCGGCGGTGCCGCGGATCGTCGGGACGAGACCGTGGCAGCGCTCCGCCAGGTCGATTCCGATGACCAGCGGGTCGTGGTCGCTGGAGCGGTAGGGGTCCGCCGCGTACAGGGCGGGGTCGCCGGTGTACTGGTAGGCGAAGGACTCCACCGAGTTGATGTTCCAGTGCGCCACGTCGGTGATCTTCGCGGTCAGCTCCGCCGTCGCCAGCGCGTGGTCCAGCGAGCCGGACAGCGCGTCGAACACGTAGCTGTACCGGCCGGCGTCGAACTCCTCGCCCAGGTCGGTGTAGCCCGCCGTCCGCAGCTCCTCGATCGGGTCCTCCTGGCTGTAGGCGTTGAAGTCGCCCATCAGCACCACGTCCGGGTCACCGGACTGCGCGCGCAGCGTCTCGGTGAACGCGGCCAACGAGGCGGCCTGCCGGACCCGGTCGCCGTTGTACGACCCCTGCCCGGTGTCGTCGGCGTTGTCGCCGGTGCCGTCCCCGCCCTTGGACTTGAAGTGGTTGGCCACCACCGTGAACGCGTCGCCGTCCTTGGCGAACGTCTGCGCGATCGGCTCGCGGGCGTTGGACCACACGGTCTCGTCGACCAGCCCGGCCGGCGCACCGACCGGTTGGACGACGCCCTGCTGGTAGATGATCCCGCTGCGGATCACGTCC
Organism: Modestobacter sp. DSM 44400; assembly: GCF_900107175.1. Classification (GTDB taxonomy): domain Bacteria; phylum Actinomycetota; class Actinomycetes; order Mycobacteriales; family Geodermatophilaceae; genus Modestobacter. The sequence goes on from NZ_FNOZ01000005.1 coordinate 16,630, forward strand.
CGGTCGACGGCGTAGAGCTCGGCCGGCAGCGGGACGTAGCTCCACTTGTCGTAACCGGCGGCCGCGTCGAGCCGGCCGACCAACTCGGCGAGCGCCGCGTCGGCGTTGCCGGGAGCGTAACCGGTGGAGTCGGTGTCCTCGATCTCCATCAACGTCACCACGTCGGCGCCGAGCGCCTCGATGGCCGGCACGATCTTGCCGGCCTGCTTCTCCAGCTGGGCCTGGTTCCGCGCACCGCGCCCCTCACCGCCGGAGGTGAGGAAGTAGTTCAGTACGTTGAAGGCGCCGAGCTGAACGTCACCGCCCACCTGCTCGGGTGCCACGGTGCGGGTGTTCTGTGGGGTGAAGACGCCGGCGGCGGTGCCGTCGGCCGGTTGCAGCCGGTAGGTGCCGAACCCGAAGCCCAGCACCAGCGGCTCGGTGAAGGTGAGTTCGTCGCCCACCCGCACCGGAGTCATCGGTGACAGGTACGGCCGGCTCTTCACGCTCGTCCCGGCGCTGGCCCCGTCGTCCAGGGTGATGCTGCGGAGCGCGTTGTCGGCGGCGACGGCCGTGGCCTCCGGGGTACCCGGCCGGGCGGCCTCGGTCGGCTGCACCAGGACCCCACCCTGCGACAGGACGAGCTCCCCGAACCGGGTCAGGCCGAAGACCTCGCTGACCGTGAGCGCGTCGACCGGGCTGACGAGCATGCCTTCGAGCCGCTCGCGGTCGGCGTCATCGGCGGGCAGGTCCAGCAGTGCCGGCGCGGGCAGTTGGACCAGCGGGAGGTCCGTGCAGACCTGGACGTCGTTGCTGGAGACGATCTGCGTCTGGCCGCCGAACTCCAGCGCCTCGCCGGTGACTCCCACGGTGTCGCCCCGGTCCACGGCCACCGGGCTGTAGACGAACACGCCGTCGGAGGTGGCGGTGTCCCCGTCTCCGTCGGCGTCCTGCAGGTAGAAGCCGGACAGGCCCGGCTCGTCGCCGACGACGACGCCGCGGACGGTGACCTGCTGACCGGCCAGCGGCGTCTGGGCACCGGCGCCCTGGACGGCGCCGATCTCGTGCGTGGGGGTGGTGTCGCAGGCGGCGGTGACCGGCTCCTCCGACGGGGGCGCCACGTCGGGGTTCACCTCGCCCGGGGTGGCGGCCGCCGGGCCTCCCCAGACGAATGCGTCGATGGCGGCGCTGTAGCCGCGCGACAGTGACTGTCCGGCTTGTGTGCTGGAGCCCTCCGTGACCCTGATGTCCGTGCTGGTCCGCCCGGCCGCTGGGCCGGCTGTGGCAGCGAACGCGCCCTCGTAGGAGAGGAACTCCAGGACCTCGCTGCCCCGCACGAGCGCGAGCCCATCCGGAGCACCGTTCTGGATGCCGGCTGTGGGTCCGTCGACGGTCACCACCGCAGCTCCACCGGCCAGCGCGGTGACCACCGGGAGCGGCAGCGTCGCGTAGGGAGCGCCCCCGCTGCCGTTGTAGAGCACGACGCTCAACCCGGTCGAGGTCGTCCCGTGCGGCAGCTGCACCTCGACGAACTCGCCGGTGTCGGTGTCAGCGTTGTCGTAGTGCAGCTCGGAGAGGAACGGGGTGCCGGGCGGAGCCGCGGAGGCGACCGCCGGGACGGCAAGGACGGCCAGTGACACGGCTGCGCTGCCGATGGCCGCGCGCCTCGCGAGGCTGCGGGTCCTGCCGGGGCGAACGGACACGGAGGATCCTCTCGGAGGCGGGCACAGCCAGCGGGACGCTTGGAGCCTGAGCCCGCGCTGTGAACGGTAGATCGACCCTAAGTGATGACGCGGTCACGTCAAGTCGTACGCAGCCCTCATCCGGGGCGGCGGCCAGCACGGTGTCGGCCAGCAACTGCTGGCCCTGCTGGCTCGGGTGACCATCGTCCGGCCGGACGAGCCCGGCCTCCGTGGACGACCCTGCACCGGGCGCGCACGCGCCGGACCGGCCAAGCTGGCCCCGTGATTACTGACACCAGCGGATCGGGCTACGTCGAGGCCGGCCAGGAGTTCAAGCGCGACCAGAACTACATCCCCGACCGGATCACCGCCGACGGGTCCAGCGGATGGCCGGTGGAGGCCGGCCGCTATCGGCTCGTCGTCGCCCGGGCCTGCCCCTGGGCCAACCGGGCGGTGATCGTGCGGCGGCTGCTCGGCCTGGCGCCGGTCATCTCGCTGGGCATCTGCGGACCCACCCACGACGAGCGCAGCTGGACCTTCGACGAGGACCCCGGCGGCCGCGACCCGGTGCTGGGCTACGAGCGGCTGCAGGAGGCCTTCCTCGCCCGCGACCCGGAGTACCCGCGCGGCATCACGGTGCCGGCGATGGTCGACGTCCCCACGAAGGCCGTCGTCACCAACGACTTCCTGCAGATGACGCTGGACTTCTCCACCCAGTGGACGGCGTTCCACCGCGACGGCGCCCCGGACCTCTACCCCGAGGCGCTCCGCCCGGAGATGGACGAGGTGATGCAGCGCGTCTACACCGAGGTCAACAACGGCGTGTACCGCTGCGGGTTCGCCGGCTCGCAGTGCGCCTACGACAAGGCCTACGACCGGCTGTTCACCGCACTGGACTGGCTGTCCGAACGACTGGCCGGCCAGCGGTACCTGATGGGCTCCTCGATCACCGAGGCCGACGTCCGGCTGTTCACCACGCTGGCCCGCTTCGACGCCGTTTACCACGGCCACTTCAAGTGCAACCGGCAGAAGCTGACCGAGATGCCGGTGCTGTGGGCCTACGCCCGCGACCTCTTCCAGACCCCGGGGTTCGGCGACACCACCGACTTCCCGTCGATCAAGCAGCACTACTACGTCGTGCACTCCGGCATCAACCCGACGCAGATCGTGCCGCTGGGCCCGGACACCGCCGGCTGGCTGACCGACTCCGGCCGGAACGAGATGGGCGGTCGTCCGTTCGGCGACGGCACCCCGCCCGGCCCGGTGGCCGCCGGCGAGGAGGTCCCCGTCGACCACGGGCCGGGAGGCATCGGCCGGCTGGCCTGAACCGCTCGCAACTGGTTGGTTCAGGACCGACGCCCGGGCAGCCGAGCCCGGGACCGAGCAGAGGTGGCGCGATGGTGCACAGACTGATGGTCTCGTACGGGCAGCCGACCGACCCGGCGGCGTTCGACCAGCACTACCGGAACGTGCACGCCGGGCTCGGCAAGGCGATCCCCGGGGTGCTCCGGTTCACCATCGGCCACGGCGCGCCGCTGGCCCCGGGCCAGCCGGCGCCCTACCTGGTGGCCGAACTGGACTTCGAGTCCGCCGAGGCGATGGCCGAGGCGATGGCCTCGCCGGCCGGCGCCGCGGCGGGCAGCGACGTGGGCACCTTCGCCACCGGCGGGGCGACGATGGTCAGCTTCGACGTGGAGGAGGTCAGCCCCGCCGGCTGACCCGACCCTCCCCGTGGGCAGAAATGGCAATTTCTGCCCACGGGCGGGGCGCTGCGGAGGAGGATCCGCGGTACGGCCGAGCCCGCGCCCCGATCTTCCCGGAGGGACCCCCGTCATGACCGATGCGGTTCGCGATCGCGACGTCGTGCGGGCTCCCCTCGGCCGCGGCGACCTGCCGGCGCTCGTGCTGGCCAGCACCGGCCCGGACCCGCTGCCTTGGGACACCGCACTGGCCGCCGTCCTCGGCTACGCCCGCGGCCGTCGTCCGCTGCGCTTCCGCACCCCCGACGACCCACAGGGCCGCTGGTTCTCGGTGCTCGCCTTCGGCTACGAGCGCTTCGACCGTCAGCCGGTGGCCGACGGGCCGCTCGGGGACGCCGACGTGCTGGTCGCCGAGGGGCTGCACGGGCGGCTGGGCCCCACCCGGTGGGCCGCCGTCCGGGCCACGCTGGACGATGTCCGCCCACTCGCCGAGGCCGCGGTCGCCCGGGCCGCCGGCCGGGCCTGCTGGGAGCTGCCGGCCGAGGAGTTCTCCGTGCTCGCCGAGCCCGGGACGGTCGGTGCCGCGCTGCGCGAGGTGTGGCAGCGCAGCCAGGACGCCGACCACCTCCGCCCCGACCTGGTCAGCGCGGCGCTGCACCACCGTTTCCCCACCCTCGTACCGCATGTCGACCGCACCACCCGGCGGCAGCTGTGGCCGCACGTGGTGGAGGGCGACAGCGGGGTGGAGGCCGTGGTGCACCGCGAGCTGCGGGACAACGCCGCCGCCTTCGCCGTCCTGGAGACGGCCGTCGCCGCGATGCTGGCCGACTCCGCCGGCCGTGCCGGCCCGTCGCTGACGCGGCTGCGACTGCACGACGTCCTGCTGTGGCTGAGTGGCAGTCTGCGCCTGGCGCACGCGGTCGCGCTGGGTCGGGCGACCGAGGAGTGGCGGCGGTACGAGGTCGGCGGGGTCCACTGATCCGCTCGTGACGTCAGCGGCTGGACGGCCGCCAGGCCGGATCCCGGCCGGTCTGCCCGAGGAGCCGGTCCAGCACGCGTGCGCCGGTCGGCACGGGGACGACCGGGACCCCGACACTGATTGTGGGGATCGGGAGAGTGACCCCGGCCCGACCGAGCGAGTGGCCACCTGGAGCGGCCGGAGCACCCGGGGCTGGGCCCCTCCCACACACCGACGCCCCGGCCATCGGCCGGGGCGTCGGTGTGTGGCAGGTGCGGAGGCGGGGTCAGAAGGCGGACGTGCCCCTCGGCGTGCCCAGACCGGTCGGGCCGTCCCAGCCGGTGCCGGCGGTGCACCAGACGGCGGTGGTGCAGGTGCCGTTGGAGCCGCTGACGACGTCGTTCAGCCCGGTGGTCGACACCCAGGTGTGCGCCGCCGGGTACGGCGTCGTCCCCACGCTGGGGCCCATCGCATACACGCTGGCGATGATCGGCGACGAGGCGCTGGTGCCGCCGAAGACCAGCCAGCCCTTGGTGCCCTGGTAGGCGTAGGAGTCGTAGACCGCGACGCCGGTGTTCGGGTCGGCCACAGCGGAGACGTCGGCGGTGGCCTTCGTGGTGCAGCCGGTCACCGTGTTGTCCTGCCAGAGCTCGCTGTTGAGCGTCGAGCAACCTGACCCGGCCCCGCTCCACGCCGTCTCGGTCCAGCCCCGGGTCGAGGAGGCTTTCTTCAGCGACGTGCCACCCACCCCGATGACCGTCGGAAAGGACGCCGGGGCCTCGACCCCGTAGCCGGCGTCACCGGTCGACGCGGTGATGGCGATGCCCTCGTGCTGGTAGGACGCGAGGACCGTCGGGGTGCCGAGGTCGCTGCCGCCGTAGCTGTTGCTGATCGCCACCGCGCCGAGCCGGGCGGCGGTGTCGACGGCGGCGGCGAGGTCGGCGAAGGAGGCGCTGTCGGCCTCCACCAGCAGGATGCTGCAGTCCGGGCAGGTGGCCGAGACCATGTCGAGGTCCAGCGAGATCTCCTGCGCCCAGCCGCCGTTTGCCTTGGGCAGCGGACTGGCCATGCCGTTCTGATTGACCTTGGTGAAGCAGCCGTCGTTCGCGGCGCAGGCCGGCAGACCGAACTGCTTGCGGTAGGTGGCGAGGTCGGCCTCGGCGGACGGTGCGTCGTAGGCGTCGACGATCGCGACCGTCTTCCCACCACCCGCCGCCGCCGTCAGGCCGTAGGCCGACCGGATGTCGGCGGGTCCGTATCCGGCCGGGGTGGTGGCCGGCGGGACCGGCTTGCCGTTGCGGTCCACCTTGTCGTGGCGGATGGCGTCACAGCTGGCCGCGCCCGCGGGGGCGTCCGCGCACACCGGGACGTTGCGGTGCTGTAGACCGGTGTCCCACGGGGCGGCGGAGGCGGTGGCCGCCAGCCCGACGCTGGAGAGGGACAGGGCTGTCACAGCCGTCAGGACGGCGATAGTTGGTCGGCGCATCTGCGCACCGAATCACGCAGAGCGAGGTTGCCCCGCGTGTCCGGTGCAGGACACGCGGAGAGGAACGCCGTCACCATATGCTCCGTCGGGTTCGGCGACCGGCGCGCAGCCCGTCGAGGACGTCGGGAGCTGGGCTCAGACCGGGGTGACGGGCACGGTCACCGATGTCGTGCCCCCGGCCCAGGTGGGCAGCAGCAGCATCTTGACCCCCGCCCCTCCGGTGACGACGACGTGCACGTCGTCCGGCGAAGCGGCCACCCGCAACCCGTCCGCGGCGTACGCCGACAGGCCCTGGGCGTCGAGCCGGGCAGCGGCCGAGCGCAGCAGGGCCGTGCCCTGCTCGAACAGGAACGTGGCGATCCGACCGCCGTCCCACCCGCGCGCGGTGAGCAGATCGGCCAGCTCCGGCGGCAGGAGCAGGAACTGCTCGCCCGACCCGGCCCGCCGGGGATCGCCGGCGGCCAGCGCGACCGAGGCCAGTGCGGCCGCCGCGGGTGCCAGCACCGAGGGGCCGTCCCGGTGGCCCTCCGCGGGCAGCACCTCCAGGGTCCCGCTCACCCCGACCACGGTGACCGCGTCCGTGCCGGGGGGCAGCCCGCGACGCAGCGCCAGGGAGGGGAACGGGGAGTCGGCCGCCTCCGCCGTGCAGCACGTGTACTTGGCCGGCTGGCCGATGGTCGCCATGTCCGTCAGTCCGGCCCGGGCGCCGCCGATGCCGGCCAGCGCCAGGGACACCGCCCGGCCGATGCAGGCGTTGGGCCGGTTGCCCGTCCCGAGCCCACCGGCCGCCGAGGTCATCCCGAGCCGGGCCGCGACCGGACCGTGCACCAGTACGGCCACTGCCGGCGAGCCGGTGGTCGTCGCGATGCCGAGCAGGTTGAAGCGCGGGTCCAGCGCCGCCCGCACCGCGGCCAGCACCACCGGCAGCTCGGCCGGCCGGCAGCCGGCCAGCACGGCGTACCAGGCGACCGCCCGGGCCGTCAGCTCTCCGAACAGCGGCGGGACCTGGCCGGTGGAGCGGTCCGGGTCGGCGACGCCGGCCAGCATCGCGTCGAGCCGGGCAGCTGTCGGGGGCACGACCGGCAGGCCGTCGCCGAGCCCGGCGGCGAGCAGCTCCGCCAGCACCAGCGCCGGGTCCGTGCCGTCGGCCACCAGCGGCAGATCGGCCGGCGACGTCACGTCGGGACGGGCACCGGTCGCGACACCGCGGCCGTGGCCCCGAAGGACGGGATCCATGCCGAGTGCTTCCCCGCGCCCCCGGCCACGAGCACGTGCAGCTGCTCCGGCCCGGTACTTACGGGAAAGGCGTCGCCGTCGGGCTGCACACCCCAGTCCTCGAACTGTCGCTGGTTGGCCCGGGACACCTTCTCGACCGGGATCCGCGCCCGTTCCCACAGCGCCTGCTGCAGGTCCGGCACGGTCCAGCCGTCGCGGTGCAGCGTGGCCGCGTGCTCGGGCCCGAGCACCAGGAAGTGCGGACCCTTGACATAGACGTTGTTCGACCCCGGCTGGGCCATCGTGCCGGCGATGGTCAGCAGCAGGTCCTCGCCGGTCGTGCTGCCGTGGTCGTTGATGTTGTGCGGCCCCTCGGTGGCCGCGACGGTGACCACCGACTGGCCGGAGCCGAACCCGCGGCGCACCGAGTACGGCTCGAACGGGCTCTCCTCCTCGTTCTCGCCGAAGCAGAACGAGTACTTCGCCGGGCCGCCCTGGGTGGACCGGTCCATCGAGCCCGGACGGGCGCCGCCGATGTGCGTGGTCACCAGCTGCACCGCCCGGCCGATCACGGCGTTGGCCCGGGTGCCCTGGCCGAAGCAGTTGGCGCCGCAGTTGATCCCGAGGTCCAGCCGCGCCGGTCCGTTGACCACCACCAGCGGTGCGCACGGGTGCGTGGTCGCGAGCACGCCGTGCAGGTTGTACTCGGGCGCGAGCAGCGCCCGGATCGCGACCAGCACCACCGGCAGGTCGGCGGGCCGGCAACCGGCCATCACCGCGTTCGCGGCGAAGCTCTCCCGGGTGGGCACCAGCCCGGACGGCGGCACCGGCGCCAGCTCCAGGTCGAAGCCCGCCAGCGCGGCCAGGGCCGCCTCGACCCGCGCCGGGGTCGGGGCGACCGTCGGCAGCCCGTCGCCCCAGCCGCGCCGGAACGCCTCCTCCTGCCAGCTCTCCTCCGTCACCCCCGGCAGGTCGAGCACACCGAGCTCGGTCACGACGTACCCCGGGCTTCGTCGGCCAGTGCCAGCAGCGCCGCGGCGGCAAAGGCGATCTTTTCGGCCAGCTCCGCCTCGTTCAGCCCGCCGATCGGGTGCGGCACGACGATGACCCGCGGGTCCACCCGCCGCGCCTTGGCCTGCGCCTGCACCAGCGGCAGGAACGTCGAGGTCACCACCAGCGGTGCCACGACGCCACGCTTCTCCAGTTCCACCGAGTCGTGGAGACTCCACGACGAGCACGAGCCCTAATCACCGGCGGCCACCAGGACCATGCGATAGCGCTGGGCCAGCCAGTCGATGGTGTCCCCGTCGGCGGGAACCGAGGCACTCTCCTTGCTGGCGAACCCGAGCTCGGGCAGGTCCCAGTGCGCGCGCAGCTTCGCGCCCATGCCCTGCAGCAGCTCGGTCGCGTTGGGCTTGGAGTTGGAGAACAGCGCGACCTGTGTCCAGTCGGTGGTGCCGGCCGGCGCCCCGGCAGCGGCTCCCTCGTCCTCCGGCAGGACGCCGTGTGTGGGGTCGATGATCCGCAGGTTGAGCCCGCCGTCCGCCGGCCGCAACGCGGCCACCGCGGCCTCCCCGGCGCGCGTCCCGTCGGCGGTCGCGGCGGCCAGCGACTGCTCGGCGCCGGCGCGCGCGTCACCGGCCACGAACACGGGGCCGACCGCGGCCGGGGCGCCGCTCCCGGCGTGCAACCGGCCCGCCGCGTCGGCCGGCACGCCGTCGACGAGCCCGGCCGGCCCGCGCCGCCCGACGTAGGAAAACAGACCGCTCACCGCCAGCTCCCGCTCCCCGCCGGCGGTGCGGACGATGACGCCGGACAGCACGCCACTCCCCCGCAGCGCCACCACCGACGCGGAGGTGAGCACCTCGACCCGGTCCGCGGCCGCCAGCCGCTCGGCGCGGGCCGCCGACCAGCGCGGCTCCCCCGGCACCAGCACGGTGACCGTCGAGGCGAGACCGGCCAGTTCCAGCGCCTCATCGGCGGTCCACTCGTCGTCGCCGACGACCGCCACCGACCTGTCCCGGAAGAGCGGCCCGTCGCATCCGGCGCAGGTCGAGACGCCGCGGCCGACGAGCTCCTCCTCGCCCCGGAGACCGAGCCGGCCGGCGCTCAGGCCCGTGGCGACGAGGACCGCACCGGCGGTGACCTCGCCGTCGGTGGTCGACAGGCGCGGCGGCGCGCCGGCGTGCACCCGGGTGACCTCCGCGAAGTTCATCGTGACGCCGGCGGCCGCTGCCTGCGCGACCAGCTCGGCCATCAGCTCGCTGGCCCCAGACACCAGTCCCGGCTGCGGGAAGTCGTGCAGGACCGTCAGGTTCACCAGCTGACCGCCCGGTGCCATGCGGTCATAGGCCACCACCCGCAGACCCGACCGCGCCGCCACGGTGGCCGCGGTCAGCCCGGCGGTGCCGGCGCCGACGACGGCGACGTCCCAGTCGGTGGTCATGCGCTCACCAGCCCGGTCGAGATCCGCGGCCACAGCTCATCGGCGCCCGCCTCGGCCAGCCGCCGGCCCAGCTCGCGGCTCCAGTACCGCTCGCTGCCGAACTCGTCGCGCCACGACCACAGCCGTCGGCTGAGCTGGCCGAGCTCGTACTCCTTGGTCATGCCGATGGCGCCGTGCGCCTGATGGGCCGCGGCCGCCGCCCCCGTCGCCGCCTCGCCGGCGACCGTCTTGGCCGCCGCCACGTCGAAGAACGACGGGTCGGGCGCGGCGTTCAGCGCGGCGACCGTGCTGGCCATTCCCGCCAGCTGCGCCTCCTCGGCGATGTGCACCAGGTGTGCCTGCACCGCCTGGAAGCGGGAGATGGGCCGGCCGAACTGGTGCCGCTCGTCGGTGTAGCGGACGGTCAACTCGGCGACCCGGGCCAGCGCGCCGGAGATCAGCGCCGCCCGGCCGAGAGCCCCGCGCAGCCGTAGCTGGTCGGCGTCCACCCCGGGTGGGGCCGGGGCGACCGAGTCGTCGGAGACCGCGGCGCCGTTCCAGCTGAGGGTGTCGCGCGGCTCGGCGGCGAGGTTGCGGCCCGGCGTTGCCTGCGCGGACGACGTCGGCGCCGACACGACGTACCGCTCGCCGCCGACGGCGGCGAGGACGACCACCCGCGTGCTCCGCCGTCCCCACGGAACGCGGTGCAGCCGGGCGGTCAGCCGCCAGGAGCCGGGGCTCCCGGTCAGCTCCACGACGTCACGCGGCCGGCCCACCCCCACGCTCACCGGGCCCGCGGGCAACGGCAGGCCGGCCGCGGCCAGCGCCCAGCCGCCCAGCAGCCCGGCCTCGGCCAGCGGCACCGGTGCGGCGTAGCGCCCGGCCACCGACAGCAGCGCGCAGGCGTCGGCGACGTCGCCCCCGGACCCACCGGCGGTCTCGGGCACCGACACGTACGGAAAGTGCGCCTCGGTCAGCGCCCGCCACAGCGGCTCGCTCCAGCCGGTGGCCTCGGCGGCGACGACGTCCTCGGGGGTGCACAGGTCGCGGAACAGACCCGCGGCCACCTCGGTCAGCAGAGTGCGCTCGTCGCTCATGTGGACAGCCCCTTCGCGGCGACGGACCGGAGGATCTCGGTGGTGCCGCCGCGCAGCGTGAACGACGGACCGGTCAGCACCGCCTCGGCCAGCAGCGCATGGAACAGCGAGCCGGAGTCCGCGTCGACCTCGGTCTCGGCGCAGGTACGCAGCACCTCGACGACCTCCTGCTCGAACCGGGTGCCGACCTCCTTGACCAGCGCCGCCTCGACGGCGGGGGCCGCACCGGCATCGAGGGCACGGGCGACCGCCAGCGACAGCTGCCGGATCGCCCAGTACCGCGCGGCGAGGCGACCGACGACGGTGGCCTCCTCGTCCGAGACCGCCTTGCCGGGGCCCTCGCGCAGGAACTCGCGCAGCACCGTGAAGGTGGACAGCCACCGGTCGGGCCCGCTGCGCTCGTAGGCCAGCTCGGACGTCACCTGCCGCCAGCCGGAGCCGATCTCGCCGAGCACCCGCTCGTCGGGTACGAACACGTCCTCGAGGGCCACCTCGTTGAAGTGGTGACTGCCGTCCAGGTACGGGATCGGCGAGACGGTCACCCCGGGCGCGTGCAGGTCCACGATGAGCTGGGAGAGCCCCGCGTGCCGGTTGCCGTCCTCGACCGGCGAGGTCCGGCACAGGACGGCGAAGAAGTGGTTGAGGTGGGCCAGGCTGGTCCACACCTTGGTGCCGGTGACCGTCCAGCCGCCCTCGACCCTGCTCGCCCGGGTGCGCACCGAGGCGAGGTCCGAGCCGGAGTCGGGCTCGCTCATCCCGAGGGAGAAGTAACAGTCGCCGGCGGAGATGGCCGGCAGGAACGTCCGCCGTTGCTGTTCGGTGCCGTAGTGCAGCAGGGCCGGGCCGGTCTGCCGGTCGGCCACGAAGTGCGCCCCGATCGGGGCGCCGGCGGCCAGCAGCTCCTCGGTGACGATGAACCGGTCGACCGCGGTGCGTCCCCGGCCGCCGTACTCCGGCGGGATCGCCATCCCGACCCAGCCGCGGGCGGCGAGCTTGCGGGAGAAGTCGGGGTCGTGCCGGGCGGCCATGCCCAGGCCGGGCCGGTGGTCCGGGGGAAGTTCCGCGGCCAGGAACTCCCGCACCTCGCGGCGCAGCGACTCCTCGGCGGGGCTGAGGGTGGTGGGACCGAACTGCATCGCAGGGCTCCTGGGTCGAAGTTCTCCGCCGGGCCGGCGTCGTCGACGGCCCGACGGAGATGTGTCAGCTGGTCTCGCGGCGGCGCTGGGACCACATCTGGGTCGCCCGCTCGAAGTGCAGCGCCGCGTCCCAGCCGATTCCGGGCGGTCCGGCCTCGGTGCGGAAGGAGCGCACCGCCTCACGGGCGAGCTCGGGGTCCTTCGCCGCCCGGCCGGCCAGCTCCAGGGCGAGGTCCTCGACCTGCTCGTCGGGGACGGCCTTCCAGGCCAGCCCGATCTCGGCGGCGCGCACGCCATCGACCTCCTCGCTGAACAGCCCCATCGCGGCGGTCGCCTCCCGGCCGGCCGTGCGCGAGGAGATGGTGAAATAGCCGCCACCGGGGTGCAGCCCGATCCGCAGGAAGCCGGCCATCAGCCGCGCGGTCTCCGACACGACGCGCAGGTCGGTGGACAGCGCCAGGTTGATCCCGGCGCCCACTGCCGCGCCACGGACCGCCGCGATCGTCGGCACCTGCAGGGTGCCGACCCGCTTGAACGCGGTGTAGACCGCGCCCAGCTCCTTGTAGGTGGTGTCCTCGGCCTGGTCGGCGCCGGCCGTCCAGCGCCGACGGTCGGCGCCGGAGCAGAACGTGCCGCCCGCGCCCCGGACGACGGCCGCGCCGATCGCCGGGTCGGCGTCGATGTCGTCGCACAGCGCCGACAGCTGCAGCCCCATTTCCGGCGTCAGGCCGTTCTTGACCTCGGGCGAGTCGACGGTCAGCACGGCGACGCCGCCCTGCTTCTCCAGCTGTACCTGTCCCACGGGGGATGTCCTGCCTCTCTGCTGCGGATGAGATCGGGGCTTGCGTGCGGCTACTCGCCCAGCGGGGCGCTCGGTCCCGTGCCGACGCCCACCAGGACGTCGACCGCGGTCGCCCCGCCGCCGCGGGCAGCGACGATGAGCGGGTTGACCTCGAGCTCGGTCAGCCGGTTCCCGGCCGCCACGACGGCTTCGGACAACCGCACGACCGCGTCGACGGCGGCCGGGACGTCGGCCGGCGGCGCACCACGGAAGCCGGCCAGCAGCGGCCAGGCCCGCAGGCTGCGAAGCATCGTCCAGGCCTGCTCCGGGCTCACGGGCGCGAGCCCCGACGCGATGTCGCGGTAGAGCTCGGTGGTCACCCCGCCCAGCCCCACGGTGACCACCGGCGGGAACCCGTCCTGTCCCGCGGTGGCGCCGATGATCAGCTCGATGCCCGGGGGGATCAGCTCTTGGACCAGCACGCCCGCGACGTCGGGGACGCGGTGGCGGGTCGCGGCGTCGAGCAGCTCCGTGAAGACCTGCGCCGCCTCGTCCGTGGCGACGCCGACCCGAACCCCCCCGACGTCGCTCTTGTGCGCGAGTTCGCCGGCGGACAGCTTGAGGACCCCGGGGCCGGGCAGCGCCGCAACGGCCGCGCGCGCGGCCTCGGGAGTCGTCACGAGCGTGGAGGCCGGCTGGGCGACGCCGATGGCGCGCAGCAGCGCCGGGCCGTCCACGACCGGGGCCGCCAGCTGGGCGCGCACCGCCTCGGCCGGGAGCCCGGGCGCCGGCGACAGCACGGGGGCGGCGCCGCGGTACGGCGGTGGGGCCAGCCGCGCGGCGCAGCGGACGAGGTCGCCGACCGAACCGAAGACCGGGATGGCGGCCTCCCGGAAGGCGGCCCGCCCCGCGGTGGTGAGTTCCTGACCGGCGATCCAGCCGACGAGCAGCGGCGTGGCGAGCTTGCCCGCGGTGACGACGAGGTCCTCGGCCAGCCGGGCACCGGCCTCGCCGACCACCATCGTCACGAAGACGGCCACGGCGTCGACGGAGGGGTCGTCGGCGACGATCCGGCAGACGTCCCCGAAGGCGTGCGCCCCCCGGTTGAACAGCTGCGCGGTGACGTCGACCGGGTTGGTCAGGGCGCCGAAGGCCGGGATCAGGGGACGGAGGCGGTCCTGCGTCTCCGCGGACAGTTCGGGCAGCTCGAGGCCGAGGTCCTCGCACAGGTCGGCGGCCAGGCTGCCGGCACCGCCGGAAGTGGTGACGACGACGACCCGCCGTCCCTCGGACCGCTTGCCGGTGGCGAGCACCGCGGCGACCGAGAGGAGCTCGTCGATGTCGTCGACGAGCACCACGCCGTGCTCCCGCGAGGTCAGCACGAACGCCACGTCGTCGCCGAGCATCGACCCGGTGTGGCTGGCCACCGCACGCCGCCCGGCGCTCGACCGGCCCGAGCGCAGCACGACCAGGTGCTTGCCCGCCGTGCGCGCCTGGCGGGCCAGTGCGGCGTAGGCCTTCCCGTCGCCGGCGGCCTCGACGTAGAGCATGAGCACCCGGACGGCCGGGTCCTCCAGGAGGGCCCGGGACACCTCGACCAGGCCGAGGTCGGCCTGGTTGCCGGTGCTGGCCCAGGCAGCCAGACCCAGGCCCATGTCGGTGGCCAGGTCGAGCACGGAACCGCCGACCGCCCCGCTCTGACCCACGTAGGCGACCCCGCTGTCAGAGGCCAGGGGCCGGTCCGCGGCGGCGGTGAAGGTGGCGACGACCCCGGTCGGCGCGTAGAGGAAGCCCTGGCAGTTCGGGCCCAGCACCCGGACCCCGGTCTCCCGCGCGACCGCGGCCAGCCGCTGCTGCAGCGCCACACCCTCCGGGCCGACCTCGGCGAAGCCCGACGCGTACACGACCGCAGCAGTGGCCCCGGCCGCCGCCGCCTGCCGGATCGCGTCCTCCACGGCCTCGGCCGCGACGAGGACCAGCACCAGGTCCACCGGCCCGGGCACGTGGGCCAGCGTCGGATAGCACTTCTGCCCGACCAGCTCGTCGTACTTGGGGTTGATCGGGTAGATGGCGCCGGAGTACCCGTGCTCGACCAGGTAGCGCAGCGGGCGGGCCATCAGGTTGTCCGAGCGGCCGGAGATCCCGAGCAGGGCGATGCCGCGGGGGCGCAGCAGTGCCTGCAGCTCCTCCGACCGCGGAGCCGACGACCGGTCCCCGGACGTCTCGAGCTGCGGAGGGGGCTGCGGCACGGGCATCGGGCGGCGCCTTCCGGTGGGCGTGGGGTGGGCTGGTCCCCCAGCTAAGTTGACATTGACATCGGTGTCAAGATTGACGGCGGTCCCGGCCGACCTCTTCCTGCCGGGAGGCGACGAGGAGGTACGGCCATGGGATCCGACGACCCCCAGGAGGACGCGGCCGACGCCGGCAGCCCGGCCCTGCCGGCCACCGAGCGCGGCCGCCGGATGCGTGCCCGGCTGCTGGACGCGGCCCGGACGGTGTTCGAGCGCGACGGGTTCCTCGACGCGCGGGTCACCGACATCTCCGCGACGGCCGGCGTCGCACACGGCAGCTTCTACACCTACTTCGGCTCCAAGACCGAGGTCTTCCGGGCACTGGTCGCCGGCACTATGGACGACCTCTACTCCTCCCTCGGCGACGCGGGCGCGCCACCGGCCGAGGACGCCGACCGGCACGGCGCGGTCGGCCGCATCGACCGGGCGAACCGCCGCTTCGTCGCGATGTACCTGCAGAACACGGCGCTGATGGCGCTGTTCGAGCAGGTGACGACCTTCGACCCGGAGGTGCGGGCCGTGCGCCAGGCTGCTCGCGAGCGGATGGTCGGCCGGGTGCGGCACAGCATCGAGCAGCTGCAGGCCGACGGCCTGGTGGCCGCCGACCTCGACGCCGCATACAGCGCCCACGCGCTGGTGGCCATGGTCAACGGCCTGGTGCACTACTGGTTGGTGCTGGGCGGGGACTTCGAGCAGGAGCGACTGGTCGCGACGATGACCCGGCTCTGGGTCCAGGCCCTCGGGCTGCCCCCGACCGGGACCTGAACGCCCCGGGCGCCCGGGCGGGTGCCCGGACGCCCGGGCGGCTCAGCCCGCGACGATCCGGGTGACGAGCGTGCCGATGCCGTCGATGCTCACCGCCACCTCGTCCCCGACCTGGATCGCCCCGACGCCTGCGGGTGTCCCGGTCAGGACCACGTCGCCGGGCAGCAGGGTCATCGCCTGGCTCACGAAGGACACGCAGGCGGCGACGTCGTGCAGCATGTCCGCGGTCGTGCCGTCCTGGCGGACCTCACCGTTGACCGTCGTCCGCAGGCCCAGCGCCGACGGGTCGACCTCGGTCTCCACCCAGGGCCCCAGCGGGCAGGACCCGTCGAACGCCTTGGCCCGGGTCCACTGCTTCTCGGCGCGCTGGAGGTCCCGCATGGTGAGGTCGTTGGCCACGGTGTAGCCGATGACCACCTCCGCGACCTGCTCCGGGGACACGCGGGTGCAGCGGCGGCCGATAACGACGGCCAGCTCACCCTCGAAGTGCAGGTTGCTGGTCAGCGCCGGATAGCCGACCTCCGCGCCGGGACCGACCACCGAGGTGGAGAACTTGGCGAACACCACCGGAATCTCGGGCACCTCGTTGCCCAGCTCCCTGGCGTGCTCGGCGTAGTTGCGGCCGAACGCGAGCACCTTGCTCGGCTCGACGGGCGCCAGCAGGGTGACCTCGGCGAGCGGGGTGCGCTCCCCGGTGGGGCGGACTGCCTCGTAGGGCAGCCCGTCGAGGGCGACGACGACCGCCTCCTCGCCGTCCCCCTCGAGAAGGCCGTAGGACGCCGGGCCGCCGGCGGCTGGGGTGTAGCGGACGATGCGCACAGCGGGTCTCCTGGGGACGGGGGGTCAGAGGGCCTTGACCATGCCGCCATCGACCAGGAACGCCTGGCCGGTGAGGTAGGTGTTTGCGCCGGAGACGAGGAAGGCAGCCACCTTGCCGAACTCCTCGGCGGTGCCGTACCGACCGAGGGGGATGGACTTCTCGGCCTGCGCGCGCACCTCCTCGATCGACATCCCGGACTTCTCGGCCCGGGTGGCGTCCAGGCCGGCGACCCGGTCGGTCGCGATGCGGCCGGGACCGATGGTGTTGACGAGCACGCCGTCGGGGGCGAACTCGATGGCCAGGCTCTTGGCCAACCCCAGGATCGCCACGCGGTAGGTGTTGGACAGCAACAGGTTGTCCAGCGGCTGCTTGATCGACGACGAGGCGATCGTCACGATCCGGCCCCACCCCTGGGCGCGCATGTGCGGCAGCACGCCACGCATCAGCCGGATGCCCGACAGCAGGTTCAACTCGAAGGCCTGCTGCCACGCGGCGTCGTCCAGGGCGTCGAAGCCGCCGGGACGCGGACCGCCGGCGTTGTTCACGAGGACGTCGACGCCACCGAGCCGTTCCTCGGTCTCCCGCAGCAGCCGGGCGAGGTCGGCGGCGTCGGACACGTCGGCCGGGCAGTGCTCCACCTGCGCGCCGGTCGCGGCGCTGATCTCGGCGGCGGTCGCCGCGAGCTGCTCCGCGCCGCGGCTGGAGATCATCACCCGGGCGCCCTCGGCGGCGAGCTGGGTGGCGGTAGCCCGGCCCAGCCCCTTGCTGGCTGCGGTGACGAGCGCGACCCTGCCGGTCAGTTCCAGGTCCATCAGGTCACTCCACGGGGTTCGAGAGGGTGCGGAAGCCGGCGATCGAGCAGCCGGCCACGTCACCGGGACGGATGTGGGCGGCACCGGGGGTGCCGGTGGAGATGATGTCGCCGGGCAGCAGGGTCATCACGCGGGAGTGGAAGGCGACCAGCCACCAGGGCCGGAAGGTCATGTTCGCCACCACGTTGCGTCGGTGCACCTGGCCGTTGTGCAGGGTGGCGACCTCCAGCGCCTCGACGTCGGCCACCTCGTCGACGGTCACCAGCTCCGGGCCGAAGCTGAAGAACGTGTCGAAGCTCTTCGACCGGGTCAGGTAGCGCGGGTTCTTCTCCAGGATGTCCTCGGCAGTCATGTCGATGATCGTGGTGAAGCCGGCGACGACGCCGGGGGCGTCCGCCTCGTCGACGTCCTTGCACTCCCGGCCGATGACCAGGCCCAGTTCCCCTTCGGCGGTAGTGCGCTGGGACTGCGGTGGGACCCGGATCGCGTCGCCGGGTCCGATGATCGCGGTGTCCGGCTTGAGGAAGCTGGCCGGCTCGGTGGACGGCGCCTTCTCCGACAGGTCCGCGGCGTGCTCGACGTAGTTGAGACCGATGCCCCAGACCTTGCGCGGACGGCGGTAGAGCGGGGCGTACGCCAGGCCTTCCTGCGGCAGCGCCATCCCGTTCAGCCGGGCGGCGTCGGCGTCGGCGACCCAGTCGCGCAACGCCTCCACCCGGCCCTCCTCCAGCAGCTCCTGCACCGTGGCCGGCCACGAGGTGCCGAAGGCGTCGTTGACCGCGGCCAGCGGCACCGCGCCGTCCGGGCGCACCAGCGCGCCGGGCTCCTCGCCGTCGATCCGCAGGGTGGTCAGTCGCACAGCGGGTGTCCTCTCGGTCGGGGGCGCGGGTCAGAGTCCGACGACGGAGATCAGGTCGTCGAGCTCGGCGAGGGTCAGTTCGTCCACCGGAGGGGCGGGAAACCGGGCGTGCGGGGAGCTGATCGCGCCGCGGCGGGCGAACACCTGCTTGCGGATCGTCACGCCCCCGACGCCCAGCTGGGCCTCGTAGCGGATCAGCGGCAGGTGCCGGAAGAAGTACTCCTGCGCCGCTGCGCGCTGGCCGGCGACGAAGCGCTCGTAGGTGCCGACCAGCACCTGTGGGAAACCGAAGCCGGTCATGATGCCGTCGGCGCCGCGCAGCAGCTCCTCGTACAGGTACAGCCCGCCCAGGCCACCGAAGATGCCCACCGGGCGCTGCACCCGCTCCCGGACCGCGGTGATCTTGGGCAGCGTCGGCGTCTCCTCCAGCTTGAGGTACCGGCAGCCCTCGATCTCCTCCAGCAGTCGAATCAGGAAGGGTGCGGGCATCGTCACGCCGGTGTTCACCGGCTCGTCCTGGACGACGACCGGCACGGACACCGCCCCGGCGACCTGGCGGAAGTGCTCGAAGACAAGCTCGAGGTTCCGGGTGTTGTCCGGCGGGGCGAGCATGACCGCGGCCGCCCCGGCGTCCTCGGCCCGCCGGGCGTAGTCCAGCGACATCCGGGTCGCCCGCGCCGACACCCCGACGACGACCGGGGCCCGGCCGGCGGTCGCCTGCACGTACCGGCGCAGCACCGTCTCCCGCTCGTCGTCGAGCAACTTCGCGGCCTCGCCCATGATCCCGAGGATGGTCAGCCCGTGGGCCCCGGCGCCGAGGTAGTCCTCCACGAGGGTGTCGATGCTGCCCTCGTCAACCGCGCCGTCATCGGTGAAGGGAGTCAGTGTGATGGGGAGCACACCCCGGAGCCCGGTCACCGCCGATTACCCTGCGACGCAGGTCGACGGAGGGTGTGGCTGGGGAAAACGGTGAGCCTGATCACGGTGCACACCGTAGCCACGCCGCGTTCCGCCCCCGCCCGGTACCCAGAAAGTGGCTCCCGCGCCGCCCCGAGGATCGGAGCACCATGTCTGTCCAGCGCTATGCCGTGGTCGGTGGCGGCATCATCGGCGCCGCGGTCGCCCGCCGGCTGCTCGAGGTACGGCCCGACGTCCAGGTCACCCTCGTGGAGAAGGAGGACCGGCTGGCCGCGCACCAGACCGGCCGCAACAGCGGGGTCGTGCACGCGGGCCTCTACTACCAGCCCGGCTCGCTGAAGGCGACGCTGTGCCGCCGGGGCGTGGGGTTGCTGAAGGATTTCTGCGCGGAGAAGGGGCTGCCCTACGACGAGGTCGGCAAGGTGCTCGTCGCCCTCGACGCCGAGGAGCAGCGGCGGCTCGACGACATCGCCGACCGGGCCCGGGTGAACGGGGTGCCCGGGGTCCGGGTCATCGACCGGGACGAGCTCCACGCCCTCGAGCCGCACGTCACCGGGATCGCCGGACTGCACTCGCCGACCACCGCGATCGTCGACTACGTCGGCATCACCGAGCAGCTGGCCGCGGACGCGCAGGCCCGCGGCGCAACGGTGCGCACCGGCTTCCCGGTCACCGGGCTCGAGCACACCGGGGGCGCCGCCGACGGGGAGGTCGTCGTCCGCGGCGCCTCGGGCGAGGAGGTCGTCGCCGACCGGGTCGTGCTCTGCGCGGGCCTGCAGGTCGACCGGCTGGCCGTGCTGGCCGGCGACGGCGACGCGCCCCGGATCGTGCCCTTCCGCGGTGAGTACTACAAGCTGGCGCCGGAGCGGCGCACGCTGGTGAACGGCCTGGTCTACCCGGTGCCCGACCCCCGCTACCCGTTCCTGGGCGTGCACCTGACGCCGCGGTTCGACGGCGAGGTGCTCATCGGACCCAACGCCGTCCTGGCGCTGGCCCGGGAGGGGTACCGGCGCCGCGACGTCTCGGCCCGGGACCTCGCCGAGATCGTCCGCTACGCCGGCTTCCGGCGTTTCGCCGCGGAGCACTGGCGCACCGGGATCGGCGAGATGCGCGGGTCGCTGAGCAAGCACGCCTTCGTCGCGGCGGCCCGGCGCTACGTGCCCGAGCTGCGGACCGCCGACGTGGTGCCGGCCGCGGCCGGGATCCGCGCGCAGGCGCTGGAGGCCGACGGCAGCCTGGTCGACGACTTTCGGATCACCCGGACGGGCTCGGTGGTGGCCGTCCGCAACGCCCCCTCGCCGGCCGCCACCTCGTCGCTGGCCATCGCCGAGCACCTCGTCGACCTGCTGCTCCCCGCGGCCGCGTGAGCGCCGCGCCCGTCCCGGACGGCGCTGGGGCCGACGCCGGGCACGACTTGGCCGACCGGCTGGCCCGCGTGGTGGGTGCCGGGCACGTCCTCCTCGACCCCGCGGTGACAGCGGGCTACGTGCGGGACTGGACCGGCCGGTGGCGCGGTGGGTGCGCGCTGGTCGTCCGCCCGGGGGACGAGGCGCAGACCGCGGCCGTGCTCGCGGAGGTGGCGGCCGCTGGCCGGCGCGTCGTCGTGCAGGGCGGCAACACCGGGCTCGTCGCCGGCGGCATCCCCGAGGCCGGCGACGTCCTGCTGTCCACCACCCGACTGACCCGGATCGGCCCGGTCGACCCGGTCGCCGGCACCGTGGTCGCCGAGGCAGGGGTGACCCTGGCCGCCCTGCAGGCGCACCTGCGGCCGCACGGCCTCGAACTCCCCGTCGACCTCGCCGCCCGGGACAGCTGCACGGTGGGCGGGATGGCCGCCACCAACGCCGGCGGCATCCGTGTGCTGCTCGACGGGATGATGCGCGCCCAGGTGCTGTCGGTGGACGCGCTCAGCGTCGACGGGCGCCCGCTGGTGCGGCTGCACCCCCTGGTCAAGGACAACACCGGGTACTCGCTGTCCGCCCTGCTCGTCGGCAGCGAGGGGACGCTGGGGGTCATCACCCGGCTGCTGTTGCGCGTCGTCCCCCGGCCGGTGAGCCGGGCCGTGGTGCTCCTCGGCCTGCCCGGCCTGCCCGCCACCCTCGGCGTGCTCGCCGCCCTTCGGGTGCGCCTGCCCCAGCTGCGCGCCGCCGAGTTCGTCGACGACGCGACGCTGCGGCTGGTCCTCGCCCACACCGGCGAGCCGGACCCGCTGCCCCGCCGGCACCCCGCCCACCTGGTGCTGGAGCTCGCCGGGGCACCCGGCCGGCTCGACGAGCTGCTCGGGGCGTTGGCCGGCGCCGGCCTCGGCGACGACCCCGACGTCGACGTCGCGGCCGCCGAGGACGTCGCGGGCGCGCGTCGCCTGTGGGGTCACCGCGACCGGGTCACCGAGTCGGTGGCCGCCGCCGGCGTGCCGCACAAGCTCGACGTCTCGATTCCGGCGATGCGCACCGCCGAGTTCGTGGCCCGCTGTGGCGAGCTGGCCGTCGGCGGGGCCGCCGCCCCGGCCGTTCTTCTTCGGTCACCTCGGCGACGGCAACATGCACCTGAACGTCCTGGACGCCGATCCCCGTGACGACGCGCTCGACGATGCGATCCTGCGACTGGCCGCCGAGCACGACGGCAGCATCAGCGCCGAGCACGGCATCGGGCGGGCCAAGGCCCACCTGCTGCCGCTCAACCGCACCGCGGACGAGATCGGTGCCATGGTCGCGGTGAAGCGCGCGCTGGACCCCGCGGGGCGCCTGGGCCGCGCGCTGTTGCCCGTCGCCGGCGACCGCCGGCCGGGATGAGCCGCGACCCAGCGGTGCGGCGGCCCGCGGGCTCCCGCTCGGCCGCCGTGGCCGCGGTGACCGTGACCACGGTCGGCGTCCTACCGGTCTACCTGGCGGGCGTGCTGTCGGTGCAGTTGCGGGCGGACCTCGGCTTCGGCCCGGCGCTGCTGGGCGTGCTCGTGGCGACCTTCTTCGCCACCTCGGCGGCATCCTCGTTCACCGCCGGCCTGATGGTTCGGCGGTGGGGCCCGGTCGCCGTCGTCCGGCTCTCCGCCGTGGTGGCCGGCGCGGCGCTCGCTGCCATCGCCCTCGCGGCACGCGACGTCCTGACGCTGAGCGCCGCCCTGGTCGCCGCCGGTTGGGCGAACGGCGTCGGGCAACCGGCGAGCAACGACCTCATCGCCCGGTCGGTGCCCCCCGAGCGGCAGGGACTGGCCTACGGCCTCAAGCAGGCCGCCATTCCGCTCGCCACCCTGCTGGCCGGTGTGGGCATCCCGCTGATCGCCATCCCCTTCGGCTGGCGGTGGGCCTTCGGCCTGGCTGCGGTGCTGGCGCTCCTCGTCGCGGTCTCCGTACCGGGCGGCGGCCGTCTCCGACCGACCGCCTCCTCCGCGCCATCGGAGGCCGCCGGGCCGTTCCGCCGCGCCCCGCTGCTCGTGCTCGCCGGCGGGCTGCTGCTGGGCGCGGCGACGGGCAACGCGCTGGGGGCGTTCTTCGTCGCCTCGGCGGTCGCCGAGGGCATCCCGCCCGCCACCGCCGGTGTGCTCGCCGCGGTCGCCAGCATCGCCGGGATCGGGACGCGCATCCTGATCGGCTGGCTGGCCGACCGGGTGCGCGCCCGCTGGTTGCTGATCGTCGCGGCCCAGATGGCCGTCGGCGGTGCGGCGTACGCGCTGCTGGGGAGCGGCCGGGAGGCGCTGGTGGCCGTCGGCGTGATCGTCGGCTACTGCTCGGGCTGGGCCTGGGCCGGCCTGGCGACCTACGCCGTCGCCCGGATGCACCACGGCATGGCCGCGCGGGCCACGGCCATCACCCAGGGCGGCATGGGCTCCGGTGCCGCCCTCGGACCCCTTGCCTTCGGCGCCGCGGCGGCCGCCACCTCCTATTCGGTGGCCTGGTACGGGACGGCGGTGCTCTCGCTGCTGGGTGCCGCAGTGTGCGTGCTGGGCCGGTCGATGCTGATGCGCGACCGGCCCGCGCTGGTGGCCGCGCAGCAGCAGCGGCGGGGCGCCCGCGCCTGAGCCGGCCGGCTCCGCGGCCCGTTCAGCCGGTCCCGTCCGCCGGCAAGGAGCGCAGCGCCTCCAGGGCCGCCGCCAGGGTGGGCGGCACCGCACCGGGCTCGTGCCCGGCGGCCGCCAGCCCGCGGGCGCTGAGCTGGTGGCGGGCCAGCAGGCCGGAGGTCAGCAGCGGCGGCACCCCGGTGCCCGCCACGGTGTCGCGGGCCATCGCCACCTCGGCCGAACGGCGGCCGGCGTGGGCAACGTGCGTGGTGACCAACATGGTGGCGAAGTCCCGGGTCGACCAGCGGTCGAGTGTCTCCTCGATCATGGCCATGAGCGGCTCGACCACGTCGAGCTCCCGGGCAGCGAGCAGGGCCTCGACCCACAGGCCCTCCATGCCCTTGACGACGACGCTGCGCAGCATCTTCAGCGCCGCCGCGGCACCGATCTCTGCGCCGACGACGGCGGCGGTCAGCCCTGCGCCGGTGAGCACCTGCGCGGCCTCGGCGGCATCCGGGCCGGCCAGGGAGATCGGGATGCGCGCGCCGTCGAGCTGGATGCCCCCACCGGTCATCACGCCGTCTACGACCCGCGCGCCGGTCAGTGCCGCAGCCATCGCGCGCTTGTCCGTCGGGGCGGTCGAGTTGAGGTCGAGGTAGAGCACCCCGTCCCGTGCGTGCGGAGCGAAGCCGACGGCGGCGGCCAGCGCCGTGGCCGGCGTGACCAGCGACAGCACCACGTCCCGGTCGGCCAGCTGCGCGACGTCCGCGACCGGGACGGCGCCGATCGCCGAGATGGCCTCGGCCAGTCCAGGACCGCGGGCAGGGTCGAGCAGCGCGCGGTCGTGCACCGCGAGGTCCGCACCCGCCCCGGCCAGCACGCCACCGATGACCCGGCCGGCCTCACCGAAGCCCACCAGCCCCCAGCGCAGGGTCACCGGGCCACCTGGTCGGCGACCGGGATCTCGGTGAGCGACTGCAGGACCCACGACCGCTCCAGCGTGCCCGCCGCGATCTGCGCGAAGACCGCCTCCTCCTCGCGCAGCCGCGCCCAGCCGGTGGCGACGACCTCCGCCGCCCGTTCCTGCGGGAGCACGACGACGCCGTCCGCGTCGCCGACCACGACGTCGCCGGAGCGCACCACCGTGCCGCCGACCTGCACCGGTCCGTACAGCTCGCCGGGGCCGTCCTTGTAGGGGCCCAGGTGGTTGACGCCGCGGGCGAAGACGGGCAGCGGCCCGGCGGCCAGCCCCTCGGCGTCGCGGACGGCACCGTCGACCACGAGGCCGGCCAGACCGCGGGCCGCGGCGTACCGGGCCATGATCTCGCCGAGCAACGCCCGGTCCACCGAACCGCCGCCGTCGACGACCAGCACGTTCCCGGGCTCGGCGAGGTCCAGGGCCCGGTGGACGACGAGGTTGTCGCCGGGCCGGGTCCGCACGGTGAGGGCGGGGCCCGCCACCCGCGGCCACCGTCCACCCGGGACCCAGTGCACGCCGCTGATCCCACCGACCCGCTCCATGCTGTCGGACAGGATGCTGGTCGGCAGGTCCAGGCACTGCTCGAGCAGGTCCGGGTCGGGCTGTGGTCCGGGACGGTGCATGCGGCAGGTGCTCACGTGGCTGTCCTCCTCGTCGGTGTCACGGGTGTCAGTCCGGTCCGGCGGTGGCCGCCGGAGGGACGGCGCAGGGCGGCCACCGGCAGCCCCCGCGACCGGCGGACCATCCGCCGGCCGGTCCGGATCATCAGCGCGGCGGCCAGGCTCAGCACCGCGGCGGACAGCCAGGCGACGGCGTAGGAGGACGACTGGGCGACGATCCCGAAGAACAGCGGCCCGCTCGCCGCGCCCAGCGACAGTCCGGTCTGCACGAAGCCGGTGACCGCGGCCGCCGCCCCCCGGTTGTCGCGGATGACCGCGAAGTGGAACAGCCCGGTCCATGCCCAGCCCAGGCCGTAGGCCAGCAACGACCCGACGACGAACACCGGCACCCGGCCAGTGGCCAGCAACAGATAGCCGACGGCCCCGGCGGTGAGCAGGTTGGCGATGAACAGGTAGCGACTGCGCTCGACGTGCCGGTCGGCCAGCCAGCCGAACCCGACCCGGCTGGACAGTCCGAGCACCGAGCAGCCGGCGAACAGCAGGCCGGCAGTCGCCGGCGTCGCCCCCGCGGCCACCGCGGAGTCGACGAGGAAGACCCCGGTGGGGGTCGCGGCCGCCGAGCCCAGGAAACCGCCGAGGGTCAGGACGACCAGCCCGCCCCGCGGAAGGCCCTTGTCCGGCTCCCGGGCCGCGTCCGGCCGTCGCCCGGTCGCGGCGACGCGCCAGCGGGTTCCCGACCACGCCAGCAGCAGGGCGGCGAGGGCCACGGCGGCGACCGCCGCCCACCGCCAGCCTAAGACGAGCGCCACCCCCGGGACGGCCAGGCCGCCGAGGAGGGTGGCCGCCGGGATGGCCGACTGCTTGATGCCGAAGGCCAGGCCGAGCCGCCGGTCGGAAACCAGTTGGGAGATCCCGAGGTTGGCCGTCGGCTGCGCCACGGCGTTGCCGAGGCCACCGATCGCCAGGGCGACCATCAGCCAGCCGGGCGACCGGGCCAGCGCCACCGTGCCCAGCGAGACGGTTGCGAGCGCGGCGGCCAGTGCCGCGCCCCGGCCGGCGCCCAGTCGCTGCACCAGGCGACCGCCGGAGCGGGCCAGGAGGCCGGAGACGGCGAACAGCGTGGCGGCGGCGATCCCGAACATGCCGAGGCCCATCCCCAGGTCCGCCCGGATCTGGACGGCAAGCGCCCCGACGAGGAAGGCCGGCAGCACGCCCAGGATGGCGACCGAGACGGCCTGCAGCGTGCCGCGCGTCGTCTCGCCCGCCCGGAGCCGGCTCATCCACGGACCGGCGCGCCGAGGGGCAGGCCGACGCTGTCGCCCAGGGCGCGAAGGGCGCGGTGGGTCTCCGCGTCCAGCGGGATGCCCGCCGCCCGCCGCCGGACACGCTCGGCCGCCGCCCGCTGCCCGGGGGTACGCACCGGAACCCCTTCCTCGACCGGGTCCAGGGCACGCAGCCCGGCGAGCAGCCGGTGCGCGCCGGAGCCCAGCTCCGCCGGGTCCCCCAGCCGTGCCGGGTCCAGGACGACCATGAGGTGGCTGGTCCCCGGCGGCCCGCCGCCGTCCCGGAAGGTCAGGTTCCCGACCCCTGGGCCGGTCGGCCCCGATGCCAGGACACCGGTCAGGACCTCGACCAGCAGGGCCAGCCCGTAGCCCTTGTGGCTGGAGCGTTCCCGGTCGCTGCCCAGGGGCAGCAGCGCGCCCCGGCCCGGAAAGACGTCGGCCGGGTCGGTGGTGGGCCGGCCCGCGGCGTCCAGCCCCCAGCCCAGGGGCACCGGTCTGCCGGTACGCAACGCGATCTCGAACTTGCCGGCCGCAACGGCCGAGGTGGCCATGTCGAAGACCAGCGGGTCTTCGCCGGCGACCGGCATGCCCAGCGCCAGCGGGTTGGTGCCGAGGTGGGGGCGGACGGCGCCGGTCGGGGCGACGACCGGCCCGGTGTTGGTGGCGACGAGGGCGACCAGGCCCTGCTCGGCCGCCTCGAAGGCATAGGCGCCGCTGGCCCCGTGGTGGCTGCTGTTGCGCACGTTCACCCAGCCGACGCCGTGCTGCCGCGCCCGGGCGACCGCCTCGGCGAGCGCGGTGCGGCTGACCGGGTGTCCGAGCAGCCCCTGTCCGTCGACGAGGGCGACCGCGCCGCCGTCGGAGCGGACGGTGGGTTCGCCCCCGGTGGCAATGACGCCCGAGCGGAGCGCCTGGACGTAGGCCGGCAGCCGGGCGCTGCCGTGCGAGTCGATGCCGGACAGGTCGGCGTAGGCCAGCACCCGGGCGGTGTCCCGGGCATGGTCGGGGCGTACCCCGACGGCCGCCAGGACGTCGGCCGACCAGCTCTCGAGCAGGTCCGCCGGCACCCACGCAGCCGGCTCGTCCATCACCGGCCGATCGGCCGGGCGGCTCGCGGCAGCTGCCGGGCGGGAACCCCCCGCGGCGTCCTCCTCCAGCGCTTCGTAGGCGGCGAGGACGGCATCGGCCACGGTCGAGGTCGACGCCGGCGCGCAGTCCACCGGCGCCAGGTCGTAGGTCCAGGGGCCCTGGCGCAGCACCGCGTGCGTCGCCGTCCGCAGCCGGGCTCCGAGTTCGCGAGTCACGTCGAAGTGCTGCAGGAGCGCGACGAGGGCCAGGAAGCCGCCGAGCGGATTGACCTGGTCGCGCCCGGCACGGCGCGGCGCCGAGCCGTGGGCAGGCTCGAAGAGCCCGACGCACCGACCCTGCGCCGGCTCCCCAGGGTGGATCGACGCCGAGCCGCACAGCGCGGGCGACCCCGCCCGTCCCGCCGCCAGGTCGCTCAGGATGTCACCGAGCAGACCCTCGGTGACCAGCACCGCGGGCACCTCGGCACCGGACCCCAGCTCGAAGGCGGCCCGGTCGACGTAGCGGTGCTCCACCGGCACCCCCCGCGCCCGGGTGACTTCCTCCGCGGTCTGCCGCCACAGCCGGCCGGTGGCATAGAGGTTGGCCTTGTCCACCGACACCAGCCGGCCACCACCCCGCTGCGCGAGCACGTCGCAGGCGGTGTGCACGACCTCGGCCACCCGCTGCGGGGTCAGCCGCAGGACGTCGAACGCCTCGCCGCCGTCCCGGCTCTCCTGCCGGTCGCCCGCCGCACCGTAGGAGCCGCCGATGAGGTTGCGGACGACGGTGAGGTCGCTGTGCTCGTCGACCGGGATCTCGCGCACGGAGATGCGCAGGTCGTACCGTTCGCGGAGCCGGTGCAGCGCCGCCTCCGGCCGCGGGCACACGTCGGCGGGCACGCGGGGGTCTTCCCCCACGGCACCCAGCAGCAGCGCGTCGGCGTCGTCGCAGGCCGCCAGCGTCTCCGGCGGCAGAACCGAGCCGGTGCTCGCCGCGCCGCGGGCGCCGACCGGCCACGGACCGCTCACCTGGACCAGCCCCTGCTCGGCCAGCCTGCGCAGCAGCCGGGTCGGCCCCGCCAGCACCTCGTCCCCGACGCCGTCCCCGGGGAGCAGCGCGATCCGGATCACCGCTGCACCAGCCGGCGGCCGACGGTGGTCATGATCATCTCCGTGCCGGACTCCCCCACGGACCGTTTCAGGTCGGCGAGCCAGCCCGGCAGGGCCTGCTCCATCGTCGGGTAGTGGGCGTGTCCGAGGTCGCCACCGAAGGCCAGCATGTCGTGCGGGTACACCTCGCCGAGCGTCGTCGACGGCGGCCCGTCGATGGTGAGGATGTCGGGCAGGATGCCGAGCTCCAGCACCACGCCGAGCCCGGCGAGCTCGGGCACCGCGGCGTCGTCCCAGCGGAGGAAGGGCATCCGCGGGTGGTTGAACAGCATCCGGGTCACGCCGGCCCCCCGCGCCGCGCGGAACAACACGAGAGCCTGCGCGCAGGTCAGGTGACCCGAGGCCAGGACCAGGTCGTGCGCGGCGACGACGTCGAGGACGTCCTGCCACCCAGGGAGCAGTGCGCCGCCGTCGTCGAGCACGTCCACCTGCCGGAACGCCAGGCCGCGGTGCACCGACAGCTCCGGGCTCGAGGCAGCGGCGATGTGCGCGGGTGCGGAGACGGTCGGCATCCACACCACCCGCCCACCGAGCCGCGCCGCGACCTCCACGGCATCGGCGTTGGCGCCTCCCACCGGCGAGTTGAGCACGATGCCGCCGACCACCTCGACCCCCGCGGCCTCCTCGCGCTGGCCGGCGAGCACCGCGCGCTCGACGGTCGAGCCCTCGTGCGCCTTGAGGACGGCGAAGTCGACGCCGACGGCTCCGTGCGCGCCCAGCACCTCGTGGTCGAAGCCGTGCCGTTCGACGAGGCTGGGCGCCCCGTGCACGTGCAGGTCGGCGACTCCGGAGATCAGCACAGCACCGGGCCCGGCACCTGCGACCACCTCAGGGGCTCTTGTCGCGGCGCGGGCCCGCTGCGGGGGCGTCCCGGTGCGCGTCGGCCATCGGCTGGGCCGGGGAGGCGGTCCCCGCCTGCTGGTCATCCGCGGTCCCGCCGGTGCCGGCCACCGTGGCGGGGTCCCCGGCTGCGGGCAACTGGTCACCGCCCTTCCGGCGCCCCCCCAGGTGGACCACCACACCGGCGGCGAAGAACGCTGCGCCGATCCCGATGGCCAGCGGGGTCATCACCAGCAACGCCAGCGCGGCGACGAAGAACAGCAACCGCTCCGGCAGCTTCGCCGGGCCGAACAACCAGGCCCCGGTCACCACGGCGAGCGCACCGACTGCGAAGCAGGACGTGATGAACGCGATGGCAATGGTGAGGAGGCCGCCTTCCAGGAGCAAGCCGATACCGCGGTCCGACAGCACGAAGATGAACGGCACCAGGAAGGCGGGCAGCGTGTATTTCCACGTCAGCCACATGGTCTTGACCGGTTTACCGCCGGTGATGGCAGCAGCGGCGAACGGCGACAACGCGGTCGGCGGGGAGACCTCGCTGAGCACCGCGTAGTAGAAGATGAACATTGCCGAGGCGTAGACCGGGACCCCCACCTGCTGCAGTGCCGGTGCGATGACCACGAACGAGATGATGAAGCTGGCCGTCACCGGCACGGCGAGGCCGAGCAGGGTCACCACGATGGCCGAGAAGATCGCGGTGAGCACCAGGTTGCCGCCGGCGAAGTCCACGATGATGCCGGCCAGCCGCAGGGCCAGACCGGTCAGCGTCATGACCCCGACGATGAGGCCGGCGGCCGCCATCACCGGAATGACCGAGAGCGCCCCGGTGGCGCCGGAGGCAAGCGCGGACCATGCCCGCTTCGGGGTGATCCAGGACTTGCGCTCGAGGAAGCTGAGCAGGAAGGCGAGGGCGGTGGCGTAGACGACCGCCCGGAAGGGCGTGAGCCCGAGGATGAGGAACACCACGATGGCGATCAGCGAGCTGAAGTGGTAGCCGAACCGCAGCAACAGCCGGCCGGCTGAGGCCGTCTGGATGTCGATGGTGTGGGTCTTGTACCGCCGGGCGTCCATCTCGATCGCCAGGATGATGCCGAGGTAGTACAGGATCGTCGGGATCGTCGCCCAGATCAGCACCTGCAGGTAGTTGACCTGCAGCAGCTGGGCGATGATGAACGCGGCGGCACCGAGCGTCGGGGGTGACAGAATCGCCCCGATGCCGGCCGCGGCCAGCACGCCACCGCCGCTCTCCGCCGGGTACCCCGCCCTGCGCAGCAGCGGCCAGGAGATGCCACCGAGGGTGACGGTGGTGGCGACACCCGAGCCGGAGACCGTGCCCAGCAGGAAGCCGGCGAGGGTCACGGTGCGGCCGGGGCCGGCCGGCGACTGCCCGAACGCGGCGAACGACACGTCGATGAAGAAGCGGCTGGCCCCGGACGCGGCGAGCACCGCGCCGTAGATGGTGAACAAGATGATGTAGGTGGCGGCGACGTCCGTCGGAACGCCGAACACGCCCTGGGTGCCCATGACGTTGTGCCCGACCAGGCGTTGCCACTGGAAGTCGGCGGTCGTGAAGGGCGCCGGCATGTAGGAGCCGAAGTAGGCGTAGAGCAGGAACCCGACGACGACCAGCGGCACCAGGACGCCGACCGTGCGCCGCGCGGCCTCCAGCACCAGCAGGATGATGAGCGTCCCCATGATCAGGTCGAGCTGGGTGGGGAGCACCGCCCGCCGGAAGAACGCGTCCCAGTCCGAGACGATGTAGGTGAACGGGATCAGCGACGCGATGGCCAGCACCCAGTCCACGACGTTGGGGTTGTCCTTCTTGCCCGCGGCCTTCGCCCCGCCGGGGGTCCCCCAGCCGCGGTAGGTGAGGAACGTCAGGAAGAGCCCGAGACCCAGGAACGCCGGCAGGTAGATCTGCTTGGCCATCGGGTCGAAGACCCAGTAGAGGCCGTAGAGGGACAGGGCGACGCCGAACACCTGGACCACCAGGCGGGGCACACCGGTCACCGCACGGGCCGGTTTCTCGGCCTCGTACTCGGCCAGCAGTGCCTCTTCGTCGATCGCGTCGTCGTCCTTGAGGGGCGGCGCGTCGCCGGTTTCGTCGAGGGTGGCAGCGTTCACCGGCTGCGCGTCCGAGGCACCCGGGGAACTTCCGTCCGCCACCCGGGTGGAGCCATGCGCCTCCGCTGCGTGATCAACCGGCTTCTGCGTGCGGCGTGGCAGCTTCATCAGCTCTCCTCGATGTCCAATATCACGGTCGGGTCGTCGGTGACGACGCGCTGCCAGATGGGGATCGGCACGTGCCCGGGCACGTGCAGGGTGCGTTCGCCGAGGTCGGTCGCTGCGATGCGCAGCGTCCGGAAGACGGCCGGCTGAGCCGGGTTGGGTTCCACCACGTAATTGCGCCGGTCGCCCACTGGGGCGGCGCGGGGCGCTCCAGGCACGGCGTAGTACTCCTCGAGGACCGCGAGCTGGTCGGCAGCGATCTCAACCAGCTCGAAGCGGCCGTCCGCCCGCACGCGGTACCGCTCCTCGGCGAGTGTGTGGTAGATGCTGTTGCGGTAGCTGACGGCGAAAGTGTCACCGGCGAGCGGGATCCGGGCGATCAGGTCGCCGTCCGGCGTCCGCACGGTGACGGCCGGCACGCCCGGCTCGTCGACTGCCGCCACCGCCGCTGCCGAGCCGGCCGCCACGACCAGCGCGACGACAAGGGCGATGACCCACCGCCTGTTCCGGGCGCGACGCCCAGGCGGCGTGCTACCAGGGCCGCGGGAGGCGCGGTCGACCGGCAGCACGCCGTCGGTCACTTGACGGAGTCGAAGTAGGCCTGCGCGCCCGGGCAGGTCTTGATGAAGTCGACCTCCCCGGCGGTCTTGGGGTCGAGCTCCTTGGCCGCAGGGTGCACCTGGATGAGTGCGTCCTTGTTCTCGAAGATCGTCTTCGTGATGTCCTGCTGCAGACTCTCGTCCATGTCGGTGCGAACGACCAGGATGTTGGGCGAGACGACGTTGGGCGAGGCCTTCTTCTGCCCTTCGTACGTACCGGCGGGGATGTCCGCGGCGAAGTAGAAGTCGCCGTACTTCTTCGCCATCGCGTCGGCGTACTGACCGGTGTCGATCAGGACGAGCTCGCCGGTGCTGGCCAGGTCGACGATGGCGCCGGTCGGGAGGCCGCCGGACCAGAAGCCGGCGTCGATGGTGCCGTCCTTGAGCGCGTCGACGGTCTCCGCCACACCCAACTGCGAACGCTCGATGTCCTTCTGCGGGTCGAGTCCCGCTGCCTCCAGGATGCGGTCGGCGGTGACCTCCGAGGCCGAACCCGGCGCGCCGACCGCCACGCGCTTGCCCTTCATCTGCTCGATCGACGTCACACCCGCCGAGGTGGTCGAGAAGACGTGGACAAAGTTGTTGTACAGGTTTCCCAGCGAGCAGATGTCGAGCGCCCCGTCGGAGAAGTCGTGCTCCCCGTTGGCGGCGTCGGAGACGACGTCGCCGAGGCCCAGTGCCATCTGAGCCTGGTCGGACTGCAGCAGCTTCATGTTGTCCACCGAGGCATTGGTCTCCTGCACGGTGACGACCACGCCCGGCAGGTCCTTGCTGAGGACGTTGGCCATGCCGCCGCCGTAGGGGTAATAGACGCCGCCGGTGCCGCCGGTGGCGAACGTCAGGTTCTCGTTGCGCTGCCCAGCGGCATCGCCGCCGCCCGAATCACCCCCACCGCAGGCGGTGAGGAGGACGCTCGCCGCGACCCCCGCGGTCAGGAGCAGGCGGGATCGCTGCCGTGAGGCAGTGCCTGAGGTGGAGGACATCGTCGGCCTTCCTGTGGTGTGCGGATCGGGCCTGGGAAGTGGCGACCGGCACCAGCAGTTCGCTCGCTGACCGCCTGTCTCCCGGCCGGTCAGGTCGTGAGCAAGGCGAGTGAAGCAGCTCACAGAAGGCTCTGTCTACTGTTTACGATGTTCCGAGAAGGTCACGATCTCGATGACCACACGGAGGGCGGACGCGGTGTTCGACGGGCAACCCATCACGGCGGCGCCGCTGCGTGAGCACGTCTACCAACGGCTGCAGGAACTCATGATCTCGCGGACGTTCGCGCCCGGCGACCACCTCGTGGAAGAGACCCTCGCGCAGCGGCTCGGCGTCAGCCGCGGTCCGGTGCGTGAGGCGCTGCAGCGGCTGCACCGCGACGGCTGGGTCACGCTGCGCCCCCGGTACGGCGCCTTCGTCAACCAGCCCACGACGCAGCAGGTACTCGAGTTCTTCGAAGCCCGCGAGCTGGTCGAGAGCTCGGCCGCACGGCTCGCGGCCCAGCGGTGCAGCATGCAGGACGCCGCAGACCTGCTGCAGATCTGTGACGAGGCGGACGAGGACCTGCGTCGGGGCGTTCCCCCGCAGCAGATGGCCGCCCACACCGCTCGCTTCCACCGGGCTGTGCTGAAGAACGCGCGCAACCACATCCTGCTCGAGTTCGGCGAGCAGCTGTCCCACCGCAGCCGGTGGTTCTTCGCCCCCCTGGTGGCGAGCATCGCCCCGCGCGCCTGGGTGGAGCACCGGGAGGTCGCACAGCTGATCATGGCCGGCCGCGCCGACGAGGCCGCCGAGTCCATGCGCGCACACGTCACGGTCTCCCGCGACACCTACCTCGCGACCCAGCCGGTGGCCGAGCCGGTGGCCGAGCCGTACCTCGACGAGGAGCCGGTCCGGGCGACGGCCCTGGCCTCGCCGCTGCACCCGGGCTCCTCGTGACGGCGGCACACCGGAGACAACACAGTCAGGGACCCTGCCGACCAGGTCGCACCCGACCGGAGGAGAAACGTGCACACCGATCAGGTAGTGCTGGTGACCGGCGCCTCGAGCGGCATCGGCCGGGCGTGCGTCAAGGCCTTCCTGGTCCAGGGGGCACGGGTCATCGCGGCGGCGCGCCGCGGGGAGCGGCTCGCGGAGCTGCAGGCCGGACGCGAGGACTCGGTGCTGCCGGTGACCATGGACGTCCGGGACCGCGCCGATGTCCGGGCCGCCCTGACCGGCCTGCCGGACGGTTGGGGGCCGATCGACGTGCTGGTCAACAACGCGGGCCTGGCCGCCGGGCGGGGGCCGATCCAGACCGACGACCCCGACGACTGGGACCGCATGATCGACACGAACGTCCGCGGACTGCTGAACGTCTCCGGCTGCGTCCTCCCGGGCATGGTTGAGCGCGGCGCCGGCCACGTCATCAACATCGGGTCGAACGCCGGGCGCGAGGTCTACCCGGGCGGCGCCGTCTACTGCGCGACGAAGGCCGCGGTGGAGCGGATCACCCGGGGGATGCGGATGGACGTGCTGGGCAGCGGCGTCAAGGTCAGCCAGGTCGACCCAGGCCTGGTCGAGACGGAGTTCTCGCTGGTGCGCTTCGACGGCGACGCGGACTCGGCGGCGGCGGTCTACGAGGGGCTCGAGCCGCTCGCGGCCAGCGACATCGCCGACGTCGTCGTCTGGGTGGCGACCCGCCCTCCGCACGTGGTGATCGCCGACGTGCTCGTGTACCCGCTGGACCAGGCCGGTTCCGGCAAGGTCGCGCGCAGGCCGCGCTGAGCACGTCCTGTCCGGGGACCCGCCGCGGCGCCGGGACTTCCCGGGCCGGCGCATGGCGTGGGCGCTGTCGGTCACCGAGACATTCGCCTACGGCGTGCTGTTCTACAGCTTCGCGGTCTTCCTCGTGCCCATGCGCGAAGCGCTGGACGCCAGCACCGCGCAGCTCTCCGCTGCCCTCAGCCTGGCCATGGGCGTCACCGGCGTGGCGGCGGTCGGCGTAGGGCGTTGGCTCGACCGGCACGGCCCGCGTTGGCTCATGACCGGCGGCAGCCTGCTCGGCGGCGCGTCCGTGGTCGCCTGGTCGCAGGCCCGCGACCTGACCCACCTGTACCTGGCCTTCGTCGGTGTGGGGCTGGCCGGCGCCGCGGTGCTGTACGAGCCGGCGTTCGCACTCATCAACACGTGGTTCCGACGGGGACCGCCCGGCTGCGCTGCTCACCCTGACGGTGGTGGCCGGCTTCGCCTCCACCATCTTCCTGCCGACCTCCCAGGCGCTCATCGACACGCTCGGCTGGCGGTCGGCGCTCCTGGCCGCTGTCCTGGCCGCCTGCACCGTGCCGCAGGCCGTGCTCCTCCGCCGGGCGCCCGCCGACCTCGGTGTGCACCCCGACGGCCGGAGCGAGGCGCCGGCCACCGGACCGACCTCCTCGCAGCGCGAAGACCTGGGCGGTCTGTTCGGACCCGGCGGTGCGTGGCGGCGTCCGGCGGTGCGCTGGCTGACGCTGGCCTCGGCCTTCGAGATGCTGGCGATCACCGCGGTCGCGGTGCACCTGGTCGCCCACCTCCGCCAGAACGGTGCGGCGCCGGGCGCCGCGGCGGCCGCGGCCGGGGCGCTCGGCGTGCTGTCGGTGGCCGGGCGGGTCGTGCTGACCTCGCTGGGCCGGCGGGTGGGGATCGGGCACGTGACCGCCCTGCTGGTCGCCGGCCAGTCCCTCGGCGTCGCCCTGCTGTTCCTGCTGCCGCAACCGGCAGGCACGGTGCTCTTCGTGCTGCTGTTCGGTGCCGGCTTCGGGGCCATGCACATCGCGCCGGGTACGGCGTCGCCTTCGCCGGCGTGGCCGGCTGCACCCTGGCCGCCGCGGCTCTCCTGGTGGCCGCCGAGCGGTCCGACCGGGGCGGGCCACTCAGGCCGGCGGGCCCGCCTGCGCCTGCACCGGCGGGTGATGGACGGCGCCGGTCGCTGCGCGCACCTCGTCCTCGTTGAGCCCCAGGGACCCCAGAGTCGCCGCCGTGTGGGCGCCGAGGGCCGGTGCGGCCGGCAGCGTCGGCGCCCCGCTGCGGGAGAAGGTCCACGGCAGCCGGGCCTGGACGAGCGGCCCCTCCGTGGGGTGCTCGACGTCCTCGAACAGCTCGACGGCGGCGAGGTGCTCGTCGTCGAAGAGCTCCTCGACGGTGTGCACCGGCATGACCGGGATAGCGTGCCGCGGCAGCAGCTCCAGCCACTCCGCGGTGGTGCGCAGGGCGAGCTGTTCCTCGACCATCCGGTACAGCTCGTCGATGCGTTCGGTCCGGCCCCGAATGGTGCGCAGCTGCGGGTCGCCGGCGAGGTCCGGCCGGTCGATGAGCGAGAAGAAGGAAAGCCACTGCCCGTCGGTGTAGGGCAACACGGCGACCGTTCCGTCGGACGTGCGATAGGGCTTGCGGTACGGCGAGTCGGTCCGCGCGTAGCCGGTGCCCCCACGTCGACCGGCGTAGACCCGGCCGCCCTGCTGCTCGAGCAGGAGGAAGGTCGCCATGGACTCGAACATGGGGACTTCGACGGCCTGGCCCAGACCCGACGTCGACCGTTCCTGCAGCGCGGCCAGGATCGCGGCCAGCGCCATGACCCCGACGGTCTTGTCGACGACCTGCGTCCGCACGTACTGGGGTTCCCCGGCCCCGCCCTGGACGGCGGCCAGGCCGGAGACCACCTGGACCACGTCGTCGTAGGCCGGCTGGTCGCGGTACGGGCCCCGCGACCCGTAGCCCACCGCGTGGCAGTAGACGACGCGGGGGTTGCGGGCCAGGACGGTGTCGGCGTCGATGCGCAGGCGGGTCATCGCGCCGGGGCGCATGTTGTGCAGGAAGACGTCGGCGCCGTCGATCAGCCGGTCCAGCGCCTCCCGGCCCGCCGGCGCGGTGAGGTCGAGGACGACGGACTCCTTGCCCCGATTGAAGTTCAGGAACGCCGGCCCCAGGCCCACCTCCCGCTCGTCGGCGACGTACCGGATGATGTCGCCCTCGCGGGGCTCCACCTTGACGACGCGCGCGCCCAGCTGGGCTAGCAGCAGCGAGCAGTACGGACCCAGGAAGGTCGACGTGAGGTCGACGACGGTGAGGCCGTGCAGGGGACCACGCGGGGACGTCACGGGGAGCCTCTCGGTCAGGCGGCCCGTCGCGGCAGGGCCAGCTCCCTGCCACGCCCGAGCCGCGTCGGGGCGGTCACACGACGTGCGTCAGCGCAGGCCAGAGCCCGTCGGGGTCGGCGATCAGGCCGGCGCCGAGCACGCGCGACCACGCCACCTCGGTGCCGGCCTCGTCCCGCCAGGACCAGCAGCGCCGGGTGAGGTGGTGCAGCTTGTGCTCCTGGGTGAAGCCGATCGCGCCGTGCACCTGGTGGGCGAGCTTCGCCACCACCTCGACCGCCGCACCGGCCCGTACCTTGGCCGCCGCGGCGGCGAGGGTGACCGACTCGCCCCGGTCGAGCGCCTGGACGGCGGCGTCGACGAGCGCCGCCACCGCGGTCACCTCACCGGCCATCTGCGCCAGCTCCATCTGGATGGCCTGGAACTTGCCCAGCGGCCGGCCGAACTGGTGCCGCTCGCCGGCGTACTGGACCGTCCAGGTCAGCACCTGCTCCAGTGCGGCCGACAGCTGCACGGCCCGGGCCAGGGCGTACCGGGCGCGGAGCTCGGCGACCCGGGCGTCGGTCAGCAGCGCACCGCTGGCGGCCACCCCGTCGAAGACCAGGGAGCCGCGCGGCTCGCCGGCCAGGTTGGCCGTGTGCGTCGCGGCGAGGCCGGCGACGTCGACCAGCGCCAGCACCGGCCCGGCCCCGCCGTGCGCCAGGACGGCGACGTGCCGGGCGACTCCGGCCCACGCCACGTCGGTCGCCGTCCCGGTCAGCGTGAAGCGGCCCGGGCCGTCACCGTCGTCGGAGGCCGCGGCGGTCACCACGCCGTCCACCGCGATGGTCAGCGGCTGCTCGGGCGAGGGTAGGTCGAGATCGGCGGCCAGCAGCGCCGGGCCGGCCACCAGTAGCTGCTCGGCGACCGGCACCGCCGCCGCCCCCGCGGCCAGAGTGGCCACGATGGCCACCGCGTCGGCCAGCTCACCGCCGGAGCCGCCGGCCTCCTCGGGCAGGCCGACGCCGGTCAGCCCGGCCTCGGCCAGCACCGACCAGAGACCCTCGTCCCACGGCCGCTCGCGGCTGAGCACGAACGGCTCGTGCTTGGTGAGGATGTCCCGGACGGTCTCGACGACCAGATCGGTGCCGGAGGTGGACATCAGCGCAGCCCCAATCCGCGAGCGACGATCCCTCTGAGGATCTCGTTGGTCCCGCCCCGCAGTGTGTAGCCAGGCGCGTGCAGCTGTGCCTCGGCCAGTGCCCGGCCCAGCGGGTCGGGGGCGTCCAGCGACGCATGGACGTCGACCGCCCGGCGCACCTCGTCGATCACGTCGGCCTCGAAGGTCGTCCCGACGTCCTTCACCAGCGCCGCCGGGATGTCGGGGAGCTCGCCGCGGTCGAGTGCCGCGGCGATCCGCAGCGACATCTGCCGCAGCGCGAGCAGCCGCGCCGACAGCCGGCCCAGCGCTGCGAGCCCGGCTGGCTCCTGCGTCTCGGCCACCCGGCGGGCGAACTCGGCGACAAGGGGATATGTCGACAGGAATCGCTCCGGCCCGGACCGCTCGAAGGCCAGCTCGGCGGTGACCTGGTGCCAGCCGGCGCCCTCCTCGCCCAGCAGCATGTCGGCGGGGATGACGACGTCGTCGAACACCACCTCATTGAAGTGGTGCCCGCCGTCCAGGATGCGGATCGGGTTGACGGTGATGCCCGGCAGCGACAGGTCGACCAGCAGCTGGGAGAGCCCGGCGTGCCGGTTGGCCGGGTCGGCCGCCGACGTGCGCACCAGGGTGATCGCGTAGTGCGACAGGTGGGCGTTCGACGTCCAGACCTTTGCGCCGTTGACCACCCAGTCGCCGTCGCCGTCGCGGGTGGCCCGGGTGCGGATGGACGCCAGGTCCGAGCCGCTGTCCGGCTCGCTCATCCCGATGACGAAGTAGCACTCCCCCGCGGCGATCCTCGGCAGGATCTCCCGGCGCTGGGCCTCGGTGCCGTAGCGCAACAGGTTGGGGCCGGACTGCCGGTCGGCGATCCAGTGGGCGGCGACCGGAGCCCCGGCGGCCAGCAGCTCCTCGGTGACCGCGTACCGCTCCATCGCGCTGCGCTCGTGGCCGCCGTACTCCTTGGGCCAGGTCATGCCCAGCCAGCCGCGTTCGCCGAGCTTGCGGGAGAACGCCGGGTCGACTCCGGACAGCCAGGTGTCGACGTGGGTCGAGAAGGCGCCGGCGGCGAGCTCGGCGGCAAGGAACTCGCGCACCTCGGCCCGGACCACCTCTGCGGCCTCCGAGCGCGGCGCGGGCGCCAGCGTCAGTGAGTTGGTGCTCATCGTGCGGCGTGCTCCCCACGTCGGTGTGGCCGTCGTCCTGGGTCGGTTCTACAGGGCACCTCCGACGGGCGCGCAGTGGAGGCGCCGGGACTGGTTCCGCCGGACCCGCGGACCCCCTACCCTCGGGGCCCGCGGGGTTTCCGTTCGAGTCGACGGCCAGGGAGGCCGACATGCGACGACAGACGCTGCTCCTCCGGTTCGAGCCCCGGGCCACCCCGCCCACCGACGACCCACCGACCTTCGACGTCACGTCCGGACCGGGCACGGTGACGCTGCTGGAGGGCGATGAAGACGGGGTGCCGACCTCCGCCCGGTATGCCTCCCACGTGACGATGACCGGCGAGGACACCTTCGAGGAGACCGGCGAGATCACCTTCGACGGCGGCTCCTTCACGCTCTCCACACCCATCCCCGGGGTCATGCAGGAGTTCCCCGAGAGCGGCATGGTCCTGGGCGCGGTCACCTGGCGCGTCCAGGGCAGCGGCCGCTTCAGCGGTGCGAGCGGTCTGGTGTCGTCGAACTTCGCGTTCCAGACGGACGGCAGTGGCGCCATCGAGGAACAGGTGGCGCGGATCGTGCTGCCCTGAGAGCGTGCGCGGGGTGAGCGACCCCTTCGACCTCCAGCGGTTCGTCGACGCCCAGGACGCCGGGGGCACCTACGACCAGGCGCTGCGGGAGCTGCGGGCCGGCGCGAAGCGCAGTCACTGGATGTGGTTCGTCTTCCCCCAGGTTGCCGGGCTCGGGCGCAGCGCCACCGCCCAGCACTTCGCCCTTACCGGGCTCGCCGAGGCACGCGCCTACCTGGCCCACCCGGTGCTCGGCCCCCGGCTGCTCGAGTGCACCCGCGTGCTGACCGGGTCGACCTGCACCAGCGCGGTCGCCGTCCTCGGCCCGGTCGACGCGCAGAAGCTGCGCTCGTCCATGACGCTGCTCGCTCGCGCGGCTCCCGACAAGCCGGTCTTCCGCGCGGTGCTCGACCAGTGGTTCGACGGCGCCGAGGACGACGGGACGACGTCCCGACTCTGAGCCCTTTCCTCCAGCCGGCGTCACCGCGGTGCTGGTCGGGCTCGCCCTGACGGCTGAGGGCTGCGGAGGGAGTTGTGCTCTGAGTTCCCGGGCGACTCAGAGCACGACTGTCCCGGGAGGACGTGCCAGCCCCCGGGACAGCAGCAAGGGTTGCGCTCGGTGCCCGTCCCCACGCCCGGCGTCCGCACGCGCCGCTCCCCGGCAGACCGGCCGACCGGGTTCCCGGAAGGCCGCCGCGGGGCCGTTCCGCTGGCCCGGGTGAGCGAGGACGCTGGCCCCTGCGGCGGGACCGCCGGGGCCTCGCCCGCACGGAGAGGAGTGGTGGGCATGTACGCCAGATCCACCACCGTTCACGGCAGCCCCCAGAAGATCGACGAGGGGATCGGCTACGTCCGGGACCAGGTGATGCCCATGGTCGAGCAGATGGACGGCTGCATCGGGCTGTCCATGCTCGCCGACCGGAGCTCCGGCCGGTGCATCATCACGACGGCGTGGGAGTCCGAGGACGCCCTGCGCGCGAGCGCCGAGGCGGTCAAGGACAGCCGGGCCCGGGCCGGGGAGGTGCTCGGGAGCGACCAGCCGGAGGTCGCCGAGTGGGAGCTCGGCCTCATGCACCGCGTCCACCCCGCGGACGCCGGAGCCTGCACCCGGGTCATCTGGGCCCACCGCGGGGCGGGCGCGATGGACGACGCCCACGACGTGATGCGGATGAGGATCCTGCCGCAGGTGGAGGAGCTGCCCGGCTTCTGCAGCCTGAGCTTCATGGTGGACCCGACGTCCGGCCGGACCGCGACGGCGGTCACCTACGAGAGCCGCGCCGCGATGGACCGGGCCGCCGAACGCGGTTCGGCGCTGCGGACGGAGTTCTCGCAGGCGGCCGGCATGGAGATCACCGAGGTAGCCGCTTTCGACCTGGTGATCGCCCACCTGCAGGTCCCCGAGCTGGTCTGACGGGCTGGTCTGACGGGGCCAGGGCGGCTGCGGGGCTCACACCACGCGCACCCGCAGCCGCCGAAAGCCGCGGCCCTTGTTCTCCATCTTGACCACCTCGACCCGGCCGACCAGCGCCGTGGAGGCCACGTGCGTGCCGCCGTCGGCCTGGGTGTCCAGCCCGACGATGTCCACGATCCGTACCTCCGCGAGGTCCGGCGGCAGCAGGTCGGTCGCCGTCCGGATGATGTCGGGGATCGCGTACGCCTCCTCCCGCGGCAGCACCCGCACCTCGATCCGCCGGTCGGCCACCAGTTCGGCGTTGACCGCCGCGGCCACCCGGTCCTTGAAGTCGGTGGGCACCTCGGCCAGGTCGAAGTCCATCCGTGCGGTCAGCGGCTCCATGCTGCCGCCGGTCACCCGCGCGCCGAAGTCCCGAAACACCACCCCGGTCAGCACGTGCAGCCCCGAGTGCGTCCGCATCAGGGCCGTGCGCCGCTCGTCGTCCAGGGCACCGCGCACGGCCGTCCCCACCGGCGGCAGCGGATCGCCCTCGACCGGTAGCAGGTACAGCTCGTCGCCCCGGCGGGTACCGGCGATGCGGGTGCGCACCCCGCCCCAGAGCAGCACCCCCTCGTCCGGCGGCTGTCCGCCACCGCCGGGGTAGAAAGCCGACCGGTCCAGCACGATGCCCTGCTCGGCGTCGGCGGACAGCACGGTGGCGTCCCACTCCCGAACCGTCGCGTCGAACAGGTCGAGCCGGTGCGTGTGCCCGTGCGCGGATGTCACCAGGCCATCCTGCCCCGCCGGGCACCTCCCGTCAGAGGGCGGGGAGCCCGACGGCGGCCGCCGGAGCAGGGGGACGACACTGGAGCTCCGCCTCCGTGGCACGCTGCCGTGCCCGCTGCCCTCGAGCAGTCCCGCGAGGAGGGCACCAGTGGACACCCACCCAGGGAGCAGCAGCAGTTGTCGAGTTCTGTGCCCGCCGCCGAGCCCGCCCCCGACCCGCGCCTGGCCGACGAGCAGGTGCACGTCACCGGCCTCTACCGGCGGCTGGACGACGCCCGGGCCCTTTCGGTCACCCGCCTGAAGCAGGCCATCTCGGGCCCGTCTGCGGGCAACCCGCAGTCCCTCGGCGAGCGGGAGGCGATCGTCCGCTTCCACACCGAGCGGATCACCGCGCTGGACGCCGCCGACCCGGGCCTGGTCATCGGTCGGCTGGACCGCACCGAGCGACCCGAGCCGCTCTATGTCGGGCGCACCGGCCTGCCCGCCGACGACCCGGCGGGTGACCCGGCGCTGATCGACTGGCGGGCCCCGGCGTCCCGGCCGTTCTACACGGCCACCGCGTTCCGCCCGGACGGCGTGCTGCGCCGCCGGCACATCCGCACCCTCGGCCGGCGGGTGACCGGCGTCGACGACGAGGTCCTCGACCTGGCCGACGCCGACGAGACCAGTACCTCCAGCCTGACCGGCGAGGCGGCGCTGCTCCGGGCGCTGACCGCCGACCGCACCGGCCGGATGACCGACATCGTGCGGACCATCCAGGCCGAGCAGGACGAGGTCATCCGCAGCGACGCCCAGGGCGTGCTGGTGGTGCAGGGCGGCCCGGGCACCGGCAAGACCGCCGTCGCGCTGCACCGCGCGGCGTTCCTGCTCTACACCCACCGCGAACGGCTGGCCCGCAGCGGGCTCCTCGTCGTCGGCCCCACCCCGACGTTCCTGCGCTACATCGCCGATGTGCTGCCCGCGCTCGGGGAGACCGGCGTTCTGCTCGCCGGCCTCGGCCAGCTGCGGCCGGGACTGGACGCTCGCGCCGACGAGGCACCCGAGGTCGCCGAGGTCAAGGGCCGGCTGACGATGGCCGGCGTGCTCGCCGCCGCGGTCAGGGCCCGGCAGACCGTTCCGCGCGGTGTCCGCGAGGTCGTGGTCGACCGGGAGGTGATCACGCTGCGTCCCACCGACCTGACCCGCGTCCGGACGGCGGGGCGGCGGGCCTCCCGGCAGCACAACCTCGGCCGGCCGGCCTTCGCTCGCGCCCTGGTGGAGCTGATCGCGGACCGGTACGCCGACCACCTCAGCTCCGCGGTGCGGGACACCGGCGAGCTCCTCGACGCCGAGGACCGGCGGTCGCTCCGCGCCGAGGTCGCGGCCGAACCCGCAGTCCGGGAGCTGGTCGACGAGCTGTGGCCCGAGCTCACCCCGGAGCAGTTGCTCACCGAGCTGTACGCCTCCCCCGCCCGCATCCGCGCCGCCACCCGCGGCTTGGACGACGCCGACCGCGCGCTGCTGGAGCGACCGGCGCCACTCCTGGGGAACTCCGTGGAGTGGACGCCGGCCGACGTTCCGCTGCTGGAGGAGGCCGACGAGCTGCTCGGCACCGACGACTCCGCCGAGCGGGCCCGCGAGCAGCGTCGGCTGCGCCGCGAGCGCGCCTACGCCCAGGAGACCCTGGACCTGCTGCACGGCTCGCGGTCCACCGACCTCGACGACGACTCCGACGGCGAGGAGCTCACCGCCGGTGACCTGCTCGACGCCTCCTCGCTGGCCGAGCGGGAGGCCGTCGCCGACTACCGGACGGCAGCCGAGCGGGCCGCGGCCGACCGCACCTGGACCTTCGGGCACGTGGTTGTCGACGAGGCCCAGGAGCTGTCGGCGATGGCCTGGCGACTGCTGGCCCGCAAGTGCCCGACCCGGTCCATGACCGTCGTCGGCGACCTGGCCCAGACCGGCAGCCTGGCCGGCGCCACCAGCTGGGGCGACGTGCTCCGGCCGCACGTCGGGGAGCGGTGGCGGCTGGCCGAGTTGACGGTCAACTACCGCACGCCGGCCGAGATCATGGAGGTCGCCGCGGACGTGCTGGCCGCCTCGGACGCGACCACCTCGGCGCCGCGGTCGGTCCGCAGCACCGGGGTGCCCCCCACCGCTGAGCGGGTGGCCGAGGCCGAGCTGCTGACCCGGACGGCGCAGGTCACCGCGGAGCTGGCCGCCCAGGGCGGCACCGTCGTCGTCCTCACCCCGCGCAGCCGGCTGGCCGACTCCGTCGCCTGCCTGGCCGAGACGCTGCCGTCGGTGTCGTCCGGCCCGGCCGCGGACTCCTCGGCGGGCCCGGTCGTGCTGCTCCCGCAGGAGGCCAAGGGGCTGGAGTTCGACTCGGTGCTGCTGGTCGACCCGCAGGCGGTGCTGGACGAGGGCGTCCGCGGGCACAGCGACCTCTACGTGGCGCTCACCCGGGCGACCCAGCGGCTGGCCGTGCTGCACCCCGGCGAGTTGCCGGTCGAGCTGCAGCGTCTGACCGAGGTCTGAGCCGAGCAGCTCAACGGGCGCGGGTGAGCGCGAGCAGCGCGATGTCGTCGGCGCGGTGGCTGCCGGCCAGGTCCGACAGCAGCCGGTCGCACAGCTCGTCCGGGTCGCTGGTCGCCGTCCGGACCGCCGAGGCGCGCAGCCGGGCGAGCCCGGCGTCGATGTCGTCGGCCCGGCTCTCCACCAGCCCGTCGGTGAAGAGCACCAGCGTGGCGCCGGGCGGGAGCACGCCGGTCCACTCCTGCGCGGGGGCCGGCGGGGCGCCGAGCATCGGGCTGGGCCGGACAGGCAGGTACTCCGCCCGCCCGCCGGTGAGCAGCAGCGGTGGCGGGTGCCCGGCCGAGGCGATCCGGAGCCGGCCGGAGGTCAGGTCCAGCGTGGCGAACAGCGCGGTCGCCAACCGCTGCAGCCCCAGCAGCGGCCAGCTGGC
This sequence comes from Modestobacter sp. DSM 44400, assembly GCF_900107175.1. Taxonomy (GTDB): domain Bacteria; phylum Actinomycetota; class Actinomycetes; order Mycobacteriales; family Geodermatophilaceae; genus Modestobacter. The sequence continues at coordinate 61,421 of NZ_FNOZ01000005.1, forward strand.
CTGCAGCCGGTCGATGACCGCGCTCGGCGCCGGGCTCTCGACCAGCAGCGACCGGTAGACGCTGCGCAGTTGGCCCATCGTCGCCGCGGCGGTGATGTCGTGGCCCACCACGTCGCCGACGGCGATCGCCACCTGCCCGCCGGGCAGCGGCGCGACGTCGTAGAAGTCGCCGCCCACCTCGACCCCGCGGGTCGCCGCCAGGTACCGGACTGCGACGGCGATGCCGGGCACCTCCGGCGGAGGCGGCGGCAGCAGGTTGGCCTGCAGGGTGTGCGAGGTGCGTGACTCGAACTCGTAGCGCTGCGCCTTGGCCATCACCAGCGACAGCTGGGCGGCCAGCTGCTCGGCGACGTCGACGTCCGCCGCGGTGAAGCCGCCGCGGCGGCGGTCCGCGCTGAGGGTGACCACGCCCAGCGCCTGCCCCTCGGCGACCAGCGGGACCGCGACGATGCTGGCCAGCTCCAGGCCCTGGACGGCGGCCAGCTCACGCGGGTCGCGGACGGCGGACTCGAGCCAGTCGGGGGCGATCACCGGGAACCACTGGGTGCGCCGCAGGTTCAGCGCCTGCCGCGCCGGGTACGGCAGATCGCGGGCCGGCGGAGCCCACTCCCGCAGCTCGTCGACCAGGTGCTGGCGCGCCGGGTCGGCGTGCCGGGCGCCCACCCGGCGGACTCCGTGCTCGGTCACCAGGTCGATCATGCAGACGTCGGCCAGCCCAGACACGGCCAGGCCGGCCAGCCGCTCGACCATCTCCTCCACCCCGGCGGCGCCGGCCAGCAACCGGGCCGCGTCGAGCAGGAAGGCCGAGCGCTCGCCCTGTCGGGCGGTCTCCTCGTGCAGCTGGGCCCGTTCCAGCGCCTGTCCGGCCTGCCGCCCCAGGGTCCACAGCAGGTCGACGTCCCGGGCGGACAGCTCACCGGGCACGGGCTGGTCGAGGTCGATCAGGTCGCCGGCGCGGGCCTCGCCGAGGGCCAGCACGAGCACGCCCAGCGCCCGGCTGGCCGCCGACACCGGGACGACGACCAGCGAATGCAGCCCGGCGTCGGCCATCGCGGCGGCCAGCCGCGGCCGCTGTGCGGTCAGCCGGTCGCCGAGGACCAGCGTGCGCAGCCCCTCGGCGAGCTCCAGCGCGACCCGGCCCTCCGCGGCCGTCGCCAGTTCCGCCAGCAACCCGTCGGGCAGGCCGTCGCTGCGCGCGACCACCAGGCTGGGGCGGTCGGCTTCCCCCGCGGCGCGGTCGGTCACCAGCCACAGCGCGGCGCCGCGGGCCCGCAGCGCACCCCGGGCCTGCTCGACCACGACCGTGGCGACGTCGGAGACGGTGGTTGCCCGGGCGAGCTCGGACACCACCTGCTGCAGCGTGCGCGACCGGGCCTCGGACTCCTCGGCGGCCCGGTGGGCGGCCAGGATGTCCCGCTCGTAACGCCGCCGCGCGGTGGCCTCGAACAGCGTCGCCCGCACCATCAGCGGCGCCCCGGTGTCGTCGCGCAACTCGACGGCGTTCACCAGGCAGGGCAGCAGCGACCCGTCGACCCGGACGACGTCCAGCGCCACCTCGCGGACCGCGCCCTGCATGCGCAGCAGCGGCGCCAGGTGGGTGTCGTGGAAGACCTGCCCGCCGACGCTGAGCACGTCGCGCAGCCGGGTGTGCAGGAGCTGCTCGGGCGTGCGCCCGGTCCACGCGCAGAACGTCCGGTTGACCTTGACGATCCTGCCGTCGGGCAGCGTGGACAGGTAGCCGCAGGGCGCGTTCTCGTACAGGTCTGCCGGGTCGTCCTCGAGCAGCTGGTCCAGCTGCGCCCGGACGTCGCTCCCGGACCGCCGTTCCGCGTCGGGCATCTCGGCGCCTACTGCAGGAACGCCCGGATGGCGGCGGCGGTCTCCTCGGGCGCACTCAGGTTGGGGCAGTGCCCGGTGGCGGCGAGCTGGGTGAAGGCGCTCCCCAGCACGTGCTCGTGCACGTAGCGGCCGGCCGACTCCGGGGCGATGACGTCCTGGCTACACTGCAGCACCAGCGTCGGCACCTGCACGCGGGGCAGGTCGGCCCGGTTGTCGGAGAGGAAGGAGACCCGGGCGAACTGACGGGCGACGTCGGGACTGGTGCGGCAGAAGCTGTTCGTGAGCTCGGCAGCGAGCTCGGGGCGGTCGGGGTTGCCCATGATCGCCGGGGCCATGGCGGCCGACCAGCCCAGCTGGTTGGCGTCCAGGCTGTCCAGCAGTTCACGGATCTGCTCCCGGGAGAAGCCCCCGGCGTAGTCGCCGTCGTCGACGTAGCGGGCGCTCGGGCCGACCATCACCAGGACGCCGAAGCGCTCCGGCGCCTCCAGGTAGGCGAGCACGCCGATCATCGCGCTCACTGAATGGCCCACGAAGACGACATCGGTGAGTTCCAGTTCGCGCAGCATCTCCACGACGTCCGCGGCGTAGCCGCGCAGCGAGTTGTACTTGACCGGGTCGTACGCCGACAGGTCCGACTGCCCGAAGCCGACGTGGTCGAAGGTGACGACCCGGTGGTCGACCTCGAAGTCGGAGACGACGAAGCGCCACATGTTCTGGTCGCAGCCGTAACCGTGGGCGAAGACCATCGGTCGCCCGTCGGGGACACCGCTCACACGGACGTCGTTCCGTGTGCACACGACCATGCGGTGAACCTACGGGACGGCGCTGTCCGGTTTCCACTGTCCGGTGCGCCCAACCGAGGCTCGGCCGGGGCGAACTCCGGTCAGCAGAACCCGGCTGGCCGAGCGCGCCGGGATGCGCCGCAGGGAGATCGACAGGTGCTGATCGGGCGGCACGTACTCCAGCCAGGCCAGCCGGACGGCAAGGGCCGACAGCAGCGCCACGGTGATGTCCTCCCCCGGGCAGCGGTGCCCGGTGCGGAGGTCGCCGGCGCCCTGCGGCACCAGCTCCCAGGCGCAGATCGACCGGCCCAGGAAGCGCTCGGGGCGGAAGGCGTAGGGCTCCTCCCGCAGCTCCGGGTCGTGGTTCTGCCCGAACAGGTTCTGCAGCACCGTCGCCCCGGCGGGCACCGCCTCGCCGTCCCGGTCCACCTCGCGCGGCGTCCGGCCGCCGATGAAGGGCGCGAAGGGGTAGAAGCGGCGCACCTCGTGGGCGAAGGCGGTGGCGAACTCCTCGTCGCCAACGCGGAGCCGCTCGTGGGAGTCCGACCAGCGGTGCAGGGCGTGGGCGGCGAAGGCGACGAACCGGCAGGCGGCGACGGTCGGCCGGACAACGTTGAGCACCTCCACGGCCGGCCACCCGCGGCTCGAGCAGCTCGCCATCGGAGTCGCGGTGCCGGGAGACGACGTCGACCACGCTGCCGGCCGGCACGGGCACCGTGCCCACGCTCACGCCGCCGACCAGCCGGCCCAGCCACGTCTCCCACCGCTGACGCACCCGCCGGGCCCGCCAGGCGCGGTGTGCGAGAAGGGCACGGTGTGGACGTCCGTCGACGCCGCGGGCGCGGCGCACCTGCGGGCCCTGGTGGAGCAGCTGGGCTGACTGCGATCGAGGCTGGGCCGCGGTCAGCCCCGGCCCGGTGGGGTCAGTGGCGGTACGATCCGTAGCCGGTGCAGCGCCGGCCGGGCATCAGCGCAACGAGCCGCACCCGCCCGCGCCGCAGGCGCAGCCGCCACAGCCGGCCGCCGGCTCGGGAGCCGGCCGCCGGGCGAAGCGCCGCATGCCGACCGCGCCCAGCAGGTTCGCCCCCCCGAGCGCGGTCACCCCGACGGCGACCACGGCGGTGCCGACGGCGAGCAGCGCGCCCGTCCCGCCGAGCACACCGAGCAGCACCGCGCCGGCGACCAGGACGGCGGCGCCGGCCAGCACGGGCGCCGAGCGCCGGCCGCCGAGGACCAGCGCGGGCATGGCGAGCACGAGGACGGCGGTGAGCACCCAGGCGGCCGCAGTCCCCGACAGCAGAGCCACCGCGACGGCGACCAGGCCTAGCCAGGCGGCCAGCGCGCAAGAGGTGGCCGCGGCTCGGGACAGCCGACCGGCGCGGGCGGCGCGGAGCAGATCCGCGCCGCGCACCGCCGCCCCGACGCCGAGCCCGGCCAGCAGCACCCGGTCGCCGCCGTCGTCCCGGACCAGTGCGATGACGCCCAGCACCACCAGGACCAGCCCCAACAACGCCATCCGCCGCCACGTCGTCCGGGCGGTCCCGGGGGTGGCCGGCGTGGTGCCGGCGCTCAGCCGGGCGCTCGAGGTCGCAGCGTTCGTCACGGGGGCAGTGTCCCACCGGCCCGTGCCGGGCGCCGTGCCTCCTCCCGTGTGAAGCTGACCGCGGGCCGCGGTCGCGCCCGGGAGGAGCGCAGTGACACGGACCGGTGAGCCCGACGTCGCCCGGCAGGCGGCGCACAGCACGACACTGCGGCGGCTGGCCGCCGTCGGACTGGCCGGCTACGGGGTGGTCCACCTGCTGGTCGCCTGGCTGACCGTGCAGCTGGCCTGGAGCTCGGGCGGCGCCGGCCAGGAGCCCACCGCCGACCCCGCGGGTGCGCTCGCCGTCCTGGCCGCATCCCCGGGAGGCCGGGGGGTGCTGGGTCTCTGGCCGTCGGCCTCGCCGGCCTGGCGCTGTGGCAGGCCGTCGAGGTGCTCCGGTCCCGGCACTCGCTCACCGGTACGGGCCCGGACCGGCGACGGGCGTGGCTGCTGCTGGCGCGGACGCTGGGCACCGCCGTGGCCTACGGCTGGCTGACCGTCACCACCGCGCGCGCGGTGGTGACCGGTGGACAGGAACGCTCGGACGAGGAGCGGTCGGTCCGGGGCGTGCTCGCACTGCCCGGCGGCCAGCTGCTGGTCCTCGCGGTGGCGGTCGTGGTCGTGGGAATCGGTGGCTATCAACTGCAGAAGGGCTGGCGGACGGCGTTCCTCGACGAACTCGACCTCGCGGGCCTGTCGCCCCGGGCCCGCATGGTGACCCTCCAGCTGTGCCGCGCCGGCTTTCTCGGCAAGGGCGTGGCCTTCGTGCTGGTCGGTGGGGTCGTCGGCTGGGCGGCCGTCACCTTCGCCCCCCGCCGGGCCACCGGGCTGGACGGCGCCGTGCGGGCCATCGCCGACGCGCCGCTGGGCGCCTGCGCGCTGACTGGCGTCGCCGCGGGGATCGGCCTGTTCAGCGTCTACTGCTTCACCCGCGCACGTCACCCGGTCAGCTGAGCGACCTGGCTCCGTGCCGAGCGCCGGAGAGGCGGTGGACCTCCCGTTGTGCCACCCTGAGCCGCCACGGGGGGACCGTCTCCGGCGCCGGACGCGTCGACGATCGAAGGGACGCACCGTGACCACGTCCGGCACCGCGCGGGCGGCCGACCAGGCCGGCAACTCCGACGGCCTGGAGGCCCTGGCCCGGGTCGGGCTGCTCGCGTACGGCCTCGTCCACCTGTTGGTGGCCTGGCTGTCGCTGCAACTGGCCTGGGGCGGCGGTGGTGGGTCGGCCGACCAGTCCGGGGCGATGGCCACCCTGGCCGAGAAGCCCTTCGGCCAGGGCCTGCTGTGGGTGCTGGCGATCGGGTTGGTCGCGCTGGCGGTCTGGCAGCTGGCCGAGGTGCTGCGGTACCGCGCGCAGCTGGGCTCTTCCGGGAACGCCAGGAAGAAGGCGATTCCGAAGATCGTCAAGGCCGTCGCGAAGGCGGCCGTCTTCGCCTTCCTCGCCGTCACCGCGCTCCGGTTCGCCAGCGGCAGCGGGAAGTCCAGCTCCGGTCAGCAGCAGCAGACGGTGTCGGGGGTGCTGAACTGGCCCGGCGGCCGGGTGCTCGTCGCCATCGCCGCACTGGTGATCATCGGCATCGGCGTCCACCACGTCCGCAAGGCGGTGAAGAGCAGCTTCCTCGAGGAGATCGACACCGCGCAGGCCTCCCCCGGTGAGCGCCGGCTGATCGAGCGGCTCGGCCAGGTCGGCTACCTGGCCAAGGGCGTGGCCCTGGCGCTGGTCGGCGGTCTGATCGGCTGGGCGGCGATCACCTTCGACCCGGCCAAGGCCAGCGGCCTGGACGGCGCCATGCGGACCCTGCTGGACGCGCCGTTCGGCAGATGGCTGCTGACTCTCGTCGCATTGGGCTTCGCGGCGTTCGGCGTCTTCTGCTTCTTCCGCGCCCGTTACCCGCAGCGCACCTGAGCCGGGTCGCGGCGCGCGGGTGCGGTCCTCGGGCATGCTCACCGGGTGAGCGAGCTGACGCAGCGGGCGCAGGAACTGGTCACGCGCGCCCGGGCGATCACCGACCGGCCGGCGCTCACCCACCTCGCCCGGGTCGGGCTCATCGCCTACGGACTGGTCTACCTGCTGATCGGCTGGCTGGCCGCACAGCTGGCCTGGTCCGGACATTCCGCCGAGATCGACGCCGACCAGGGCGGTGCGCTGGGCACCATCGCGGCAGCGCCCGGCGGGCAGGCCCTGTTGTGGGTGCTCGGCTTCGGCCTGCTGTGCCTGGCGCTGTGGCAGGCCACCGAGGTGCTGCGCTGGTGGACCGGGCTGCTCAGCGCCGACCACCGGTGGCGGGTGGCGTACGTGTGCACGAAGTGCCTGCTGAAGGGCGTGGCCTACGCCGCCGTGGGCATCACCACGCTGGTGTTCGCGGTCGGCGCCGGTTACGACGCCGGCCGCCGCTTCAGCACGCTCACCGACGACGTGCTGGAGATCCCCGGCGGCTCCTGGCTGATCGGCGCGGTGGCGGTCGGGGTGGTCGCCGTCGGGATCTATGAGCTGGCCCGGGGAGTGACCGGCGGCTTCCTCAAGGACATCGACCTGGACGCCGCGCCGGACCGCTACGAGCCGGTCATCCAGCGGATCGGGCAGGTCGGCTACCTGGCCAAGGGCATCGCGTTCGTGGTCACCGGCGGGTTGCTGGTCTACGCCGCGGCGACCCGGGACGTGTCGACGGCGACCGGGCTGGACGGGGCGATGAACGCGATCGGCGCCATCCCGACCGGGCAGTGGCTGCTCACCGCCGTCGCCGTCGGCTTCGCCGCCTTCGGCGTCTACGCGCTGGCCCGCGCCCGCTATCCCGACCGCGACCCGTCGAGCTGAGCCCGACGGCCTCAGCCGGCCGGGTGCCCGTGCAGCAGCTGCGACGCGCGGGCGAGCACCTCGGCCAGCGCGGCGTCCGCGGCCGGAGCGAGCGCGACCAGGTGCGCGAACCCGTGCGGCATGCCGGGCAGGTCCACCCACTCGACGCGGCCGGCGGAGCCGTGGATCGCCTCGGCGTAGGCGCGACCCGAGTCGTGCAGCGGGTCCACTCCGGCGGTCACCACCAGCGCCGGCGGCAGGCCGGCGACGTCGCCCTCGGCGGGTGAGATCCGCGGGTCGGCCAGGTCGGTCCCCCGCGGCACGTACTGGCGGGTGTACCAGGCCATGTCGGCCAGGGTGAGGAACGGGAGGTGCCCGAACTCCCGCACCGAGGACTGGGCGGCGCCGCGGGCGACGTTCGGGTAGAGCAGCAGCTGCGCGGCCGGCTGTGGGCCGGCCGCGTTCCGCAGCAGCTGGCAGACGACCGCGGCCAGGTTGCCGCCGCCGCTGTCGCCGGCCACCGCCACCCGCCCCGGTTCCCCGCCGAGTTCGGCCGCGTGCGTCAGCGCCCAGCGGGTGGCTGCGACTGCGTCCTCCACCGCCGCCGGAAACGGGTGCTCGGGGGCGCGGCGGTACTCCACGGACACGACCACGGCGGGCAGCCGGTCGGCGAGCCGGCGGGCCAGCCCGTCGTAGTCCTCGACGCCGCCCACGGTCCAGCCGCCCCCGTGCAGGAACACGACGGTCGCGCCGCGCGGATCGGCCGGGCGGTAGGTACGGGCGGTGAGCCCCTCGCCGAGGGCGACGTCGGCGGTCTCGACGTCCGGGGCACCGGCCAGCCCGGCGGACAACAGGGCGCTGAACCGGCGGCGGGCCTCGGCCAGGCCGGCCTCGCGGGCCGGTGGCGTCATCAGGGAGGTGAGCCGCGGGAGCAGGGCGGCGAGGTCAGGGTGCAACTGCGGGGGCACGGCTCCGTCGGCGTCCATCGGGCCATCCTGGCCCCAAGGCCCTCTCCCGGGTCCCGCCCCGAGCCTGCGAGGGGTGGGGAGGAGAGAGCCTTTCTCAGACGTCGACGACGGCGAAGACGTCCCAAAGGCCGGTGATCTGCAGGGGCCGGACGACCGCGCGGGCCGTGCCGCACCGCACCGTCATCGTGCGGCCGGCGCTGACCGCTGCGCGATGGGCGACGGCGAGCGCGGACAGCCCGGCGGAGTCCAGGAAGGTGACCTGGGAGAGGTCGACCCGGACGCCGGACAGACCCGGGCGCTCCAGGACCTCCAGCAGGCAGTCGCGCAGGCCAGGGGCGGTCGAGGAGTCGACCTCGCCGTGCACGGCGACGGAACAGTCTTCGGCGGAGGTGGTGATCCGGACGTCGATGCGCGCAGGATCGTCAACGGGAAGAGCGGTCATGGACGCCTCCAGCGGGTCGTGCCGCCGGCGTCAACCGGCAGCCCGTGCGTCAGGGTGGGCACACGATCGCGGCCTGTGGTTGAACCGCGGACAGGACGCTAGGGACCGAAAGGGTTGCGCACAAGGGTCTTCGGCGTGGCGGACCGCGCCACGCCGGGGACCACAGCACACTGCCAGCCTCGCTGGGTCGAGCCTCGCACTCAGCCCCAGACCTCCTGCGCCGTCTCCACGACGAGGGCCAGTTTGGCGCTCTGCTCCTCCCGGGTGAGCGAGTTGCCTTCCACAGTGGAGGAGAAACCGCACTGCGGGGACAGCGCCAACTGCTCCATCGGCACGTGTTCCGCCGCCTCGTCGATGCGCCGCTTCAGGTCGTCCTTGCTCTCCAGGTCCGGGCGCTTGGTGGTGACCAGGCCCAGGACGACGCGCTTGCCCGGGGGCACGAAGCGCAGCGGCTCGAAGGTCCCCGACCGGGCGTCGTCGAACTCCAGGAAGAACCCGTCGACCTCCAGCCCGCCGAACAGCGCCTCGGCCACGAAGTCGTAGCCGCCCTCGGCCACCCACGAGGAACGGAAGTTGCCGCGGCACATGTGCGTGGTGACCGTCAACCCCGCCGGCCGCCCGGCGAGCGCGGCGTTGATCTGGCGGATGTACCGCTCGTGCTGGTGCTCGGCATCCCGGCCCTGGCCGGCGAGCTCGGCGCGCTGCGCCGGGTCGTTGAGGTAGGCCAGGCTGGTGTCGTCCAGCTGCAGGTATCGGCAGCCCTGCGTCGCGATGGCCTGCACCTGCTGGCGGTAGGCCGCCGAGAGGGCATCCCAGAAGGAGTCCTCGTCCGGGTAGACGGCCGGGTCGATCGCGGCCGCACCGCCGCGGTAGTGGACCATCGACGGCGACGGGATGGTCAGCTTGGCCGTCTGCGCGCCACTGACCTGGCTCTGCAGGTACCCGAAGTCCGGACCGAAGATCGGTTCGTCGATCGACAACGGACCGTCGACCCGGAGCCCGGCCGGGGTGAAGTCGATCGTGCTGTTGGCGTTCTTGAAGTGGACCTCGATGTTCTCCTTCACCTTGCTGATCCCGTTGATCGCATAGATGAAGTCCATGTGCCACGACGCGCGGCGGAACTCGCCGTCGGTCGCGGTCGACAGGCCCACGTCGCCCTGCAGGCGGACCACGTCGGCGATCGCCTCGTCCTCGGTGCCCCGCAGCTCGGCCGCGTCGATCTCCCCCGCGGCGTACCGGGCCCGCGCGTCGAGCAGCGACTTCGGGCGCAGCAGGCTGCCAACGTGGTCGGCGCGGAACGGAGGGCCGGAGGCATCGGACATGGCCTCATCCTGCTCGCCGTCCGCGCTGCCGTCCCGCGGCGGGAGGCCGGCGGACGTGCACAGGCGACGGGCGGATACTGGTGGCCATGTCGAAGCGGGTCGTCGTCGCCGGGGTCGTGTGGGTGGTCGTCACGGTGCTGGCATTCCTGGTCGATCCGATCCTGGGCTCGGTGGTGGGCATCTTCGGTGCGACCGGGGTCGTCGTCCTGTCCCTGGGCAACTCCTGGGACCGGCACCCGGACTTCGAGGAGCGCGAGCTGGACCGGTCCCGCCGGCGGGCGGCCAAGAAGGCGGAGAACTGGGACAAGAACGCCGACGTCCGCGAACGCGACCGCGCGCGCTACACCGCCCACCAGGCCAAGCTTGCCGTCAAGGCGGAGGCCAAGGAGGCCAGGCGCCAGTCCACCGAGCGACGCGCCTCCTGAGGCGAAAACCCCTCGACCCAGGACGGCGGCACCCCTAGGGTTTGCGGACATGGGCTCTTCCTCCGTGCGGCTGCGCACCTCCTGAGCTGACCGTCGCGGGCGCTCCCCAGCGCCCGCCGTCACTCCCCCCACCCCGTTCCCCGGCCGGACCGCCGGATGCCGCGGGCTGCCCCACACCCACAGGAGAGGTCTCCCCATGTCACGCCCCATCCCTGCCCTGACCGACGCCGCCGCGCAGGCCCGCGCCGAGCTCGCCGAGGACGCACACGCCGGCTTCGACCGGCTGGTGCACGCGCTGCTCCCCTCGCCGTCCCGCCAGCCCGCGCTGGGCGCCGCGTTGCGCGGGCAGCTCCCCGGCACCGCCGGGGTCCGGTGGTTGCACGCCGAGGGGCTCGCACCCACCGCCCGGGCCGCCGACCTGACCACCGCCCAGTGGTTGTCGCTGCACACCGCCTGGCTCACCCACGACCAGGCGCCGCGCGGCGGGAACCGGCCGGCCGGGCGGACCGGGCGCGCCGACAGCCGGCACGGGCACGCGCCCGGCGCCCAGGCCGCGCCGCGCTGGTTCTGAAAGAGGACCCCGTCCTCCTCGCGACGGGGCCGCCGGGACGTCGTCAGCCGACGGCGTCCTCCGCGGCCAGCTCCGCCGCCCGCTCCGGAGCGGCGAACGCCTCGGCGAGCGCCTGCCGCTGCGGCCAGGCACCGGCCCGCCAGGCCAGGGCCCGGCCGAGCGCGGCCGGGCTGCCGTCGACCGCGTCGGTGTCGCGGCCGGGCCACCAGGCCACTCCGCGGTCGCCGGTAACGGTCAGCGGCTCGTGCACCGCCACCCGGCCGGTCAGCACCGGCACGCCCAGCCGCGCCGCGGCCAACTCCGCGCCGGGGACGTCGGCCCAGGCCAGCACCCGGACCGCTTGGCTGGTCACCTCCGCCTGCAGCACCTCGCTGGCCATCGGCAGGTCGAGGAGATCGGCCACCGCTCCGGGGACACCACCGGCCGGGACGGCGGCCCGATCGACCAGTGGCTGTAACCACGGCGCGTCGAGCACGACCGCGTCGCCGCTGACCTGCGCCGGGGCGACCCGCACGCGGTCCGGCGGCTCGGCCTCCACCCCGTCCAGGGCGGCGGCGAGCCGGGCGTAGACGTCGCGGAGGACCGGCGCGGGCACCGTCCGCGCCGGGTCGCCGAGGCGGTCCAGCAGCTCGAGCGCGTCGTCCACGTCAGCGAGTACGTCGGCCACCGTGCCGGGAGGCTGCAGCAGGTCCAGGACGGCGGCGGGAAGCTCGGGCATCGGTTCGTACAGTCCCTGTAACTCGGTGCTGTCGGCCGCATGCAGGCGGTCCGGGCGCCGGCCGCCCAGCACCGGCGACGTGCGCAGCCACCAGCGCAGGTAGCCGGGCACGACGGTGCCGTCGAGGTCGAGGTCGGCCCGCGCCGCCGCCGGCAGCGCGGCCAGCAGCGGCAGCGCGGCCGGCCAGTCCGCCACCAGCTCCAGGTCCCGGACGGCGGTCAGCGGCGGCCAGTGCGGCGGCGGCGCACCGGCGGGCAACCGGTCCACGACGGCGTCCACCCAGTCGGCGACGCGGTCGACGTCCAGCTCGTCGGGGTCCTCGGCGGTGATCAGCGCGAAGGTGTCCAGCACGCCGGCAGCCCGTAGTGCGGCAGGCTCCTGCCCGGCGGCGAAGTCGGCGTCCAGCGTGCCCAGCGAGCCGGGTTCCAGGACGGCGGCCAGCGGTGAGCCGGGCAGCACCAGTTCGCCGGCCGCCGCCCAGCCGCCGTCGGCGTCCGGAAGGGCGAGCTCGGCCAGCCAGGGCAGGTCCCCCGGTGCGGTGCCGGCCGCAGCGACCAGGGTCAGCACCGCCGCGGCGAGGTCCTCCACGTCGTCCGCCTCGTCCATCCCGCCGTCATCCGCTCGTTCCAGCGACGTCTCCACTGCCGCACGAACCTGCGGGTCGGCGAGCACCGCGCCCGCCGTGGCCGGCAGCGCGCCCAGCCGCTCGAGCACCCGGGCTGCGGGGCCCGCGGTGGCATCCGGGTCGGCGATCCGCAGCCCCAGCGGAGCCAGCCGGGCCACCGGCAGCCCCTCGTCAGCGAGCAGCACCCCGGCCGGGCTCTGCGCCGTCCGCCCGTCGGCGAGCGGCACCGGCAGGCCGCCCAGCTCGTCGCGGTCGGCGTCGGCGAGTGCGGCGTAGAGGGCCGCCCACCAGGACGGCGGCCGCTGCACGCTCCGAACCGCCTCCACCACCTCGGCCAGCCCGGCCCGCCGCCCGCCCAGTGCCCGCAGCGCCCGGGAGTCACCGCGCCGTGACCAGCCGGCCGGCAGCAGTCCGGGCAGCACGCCGGTGAGCGCGGCGACGCGGTCCTCCGTGGGGTCGTCGAGGGCGACCGCGCGCTCGGGGCGCTGCAGCTCCGTCTCCTCCCCCGCCACCGGCAGCCACGCAGTCAGGGTCAGCCGGTCGAGCACCGCGGTGCCGACGGCGGCGTCCAGCTCGGCGGCGGCCAGCGCGGCCTGCGGCACGAACTGCAGCAGCACCGGGTCGGGCGGCAGCTCGGCGAGCAGGTCGGCGTAGGCGTTGGCCGCAACCTGCACGAGCGCGTCGGTGACCGGGCCCGGGACGACGTGCCGGCGATCGGGTCCGAGCGGGAAGGGGGCGATGAGGCGGGCCGGCAGGGAGAGGGGCTCGTCGCCGGCGGTCGGCGCGTGCAGCACCTGCCGTCCGGTCAGCGGGCGCGGAACGCCGTCGGCGTCCAGCGGCACCGCCCAGGTAACGGTGTAGCCGCGGCGCTCCCGCTCCTCGACCGGCCGCTGGGCGAACAGCTGGGCCGGCAGCTCCCCGGAGCGTTGGAGAACGTGCCAGGTGGTGGCGCGGTCGCCGTCGGCCAGCCGCGCCGTCCCGCCCACCAGCCGGCTGGTCAGGGTCCGCGGGACGCCGTCCACCACGACGTCGATCTCGGTCAGTCCCGGCAGGGCGAGCAGCAGCTCCGGCTCGAGCGCGACCAGCGCCGTCCGGACGACGTCCTCGGTGCCCGGACGCAGCGGCAGCACGACCTCGGTGGACCAACCGGCCCGCGGCACGTCGTCGACCTCGAAGGGCAGCCGGAGGACCGGGACGGCGCCGCCGCGCCGGGCCAGCTCCTCGGCCAGCGCGGAGACAGCGGTGACGGCCTGCCGGGTGCGGTCGGCGCTGAAGGCGACCGAGCGCACGGTGGACAGCACGGCGGGTTCGTCGCTGACCGCGAGCACGGCGGCGAAGCCGACCCCGAACCGGCCGACGGTCCCGGCCTCGTCCCGCTTGGCCGAGGCGCGCAGGGTGGCCAGCGCCTGCACGCCACCGTCGTCCAGGGGCGCGCCGGTGTTGGCGGCCCACAGGACCCCGCCGGTCAGCTCCAGCCGCAGCCGGCCGGGCACCCCGGCGCGGGCCGCGGCATCGGCGGCGTTCTGCGCGAGCTCGACCAGCAGCCGATCGCGGTACCCGCCCCGGACCAGGTCCTCCTCGGCGTTGGCGTCCTCCCGGAAGCGGGCCGGGGAGTCGGTCCAGGCGGCCAGTACCCGGCGGCGGAGTTCAGCGGGATCGGGCACCCGGGCAGCATGCCGCAGGCCGTCCGGGCATCACGACCTGTACGGGCGGCATCCGTCGTTCGCCGGTCGGTCACCGGTGTGGCGATGGACCCCGATGACCGGGCATGTCTCTGCAGGAGGCCCATGGAACAGGTCCAACCCGCGGGCTCGTCGAGGGCGACGGAGCCTGGTCCGCGGTCATGCGTGGGCCCTCAACGATGGACCGTGCGGTGCTCGACGTCGTGCAGCAACAGCTTGCCGTGTACGGCGACGTTGCTGACATGCGGCACATCTGGGGTGATTCCGCCGAGATGTGGTTCGTCGAGGTGCAGCCGGTCAATTTCCGAGCCGCGCCGATGAGCCTTGCCTTCGACGGCCAGGACCTGCTCAACGTGAACGTGGGTGCGACGTGGTTCGAGGTCTTTCCCTTTCGTGAGGACTCGCTCAACTGGTTGCGCGGCATCGTCCGGGCCGTGCTCGCCGGCCGCGTCGAGGAAGCCCGCACATGGGGCGATGCCTTCGCCCGCCTGCACACGGAGGCCGGGACCATGAGAGTCGGACACGTCCACTGGCCGTTGCCCTGGAGATGGCGACCCGTCCGGCGCTACGAGTCGTACGGCGACCGCGTCACCTCGGGCCAATGAGCCGGCGGCCCTCACCGGCATCTGCCGCCCTCACGGCAAGACGCCCCTGTCCCTGAGTGGGGCCGCTCAGGAACAGCGCCGAAGCAGTCGAGGGACTCGGTCCGGGGGCGCGCCGCCGAGAGCTCCCGAGGAGCCGATCGGTGCGGCAGGCGGCCTCCTGCGGCGGTTCAGGTGATGCGGATCTCGGTGCCGTCGGGGCGGTAGGTGCGCCATCGGCCGTCGGGTGGTCGCTCGACCCGGAACCCGTGATGGACCTTGGTGTGATGGCGTTCGCAGAGCAGCGCGGAGTTCGCCCGCGACGTCTCGCCACCGAGGGCCCAGTGGACGAGGTGATGCACATCACACCAGTGCGAGGGAGCTCCGCAGCCGGTGAACACGCAGGTGCGGTCGCGATACTCGACCGCCCGCCGGAGATGGGGCGGGACGACGCGGTGGGTGCGGCCCAGGTCCAGTGGCTGACCGTCGGGGCCCAGGACGATCCGGGTGACCACCGCGTCGCAGGCTAACCACCGGGCCCGGGCGGCGGACAGGGTCTGGGCGAAGCCGGTGGTCGCGGCGTGCGGGCCGTCGGCCGGGTCGACCAGATCGTCGACCCCGAGGGTGAGCACGACGTGCGGCTTCACCGTGCGCAGTGTCGGCAGCGTCCCCGCGGCTAGTTGGTTGTCGACCAACTGCACCAGCGCGTCGGCCAACTGCTGGGACCGCGACCGTGCGTCGCCCTTGGGGCGGTCGGCCTGCACGATGGACTCGAGTGCTGCCTGCAGCTTCTCCCCGCCGATTGCGTCCAACTGTCCACCGAAGCCGAGGGCTCCGTCGCCGTGGCGGCTCATCCACATCCGCCGCTGCTCGGTCGGGTCCGGCTCGGGACCGTCGGGGTCCAACGCGTCGCGGTAGCGGCGCACGGTGGTCACGACCTGCTCGTGCAGGTGGACCGAGGCGAGCCGGGCGAGGTCGGCGTCTATCGCGGCCAGGTCGACGCCCTGCTGCTCGGCGGCGCTGATCTTGTCCGGGGTGGCGATCTGGCTGATCTGGTCGACCTTGGCGGCGGTGATCGCCCCGTCGGCGAACCCGCCCGCGACCGCGGGCAGGTGCTCCAGCGCCCGCCCGGCGCGCACCACCCGACCGTCGACCGCCGAAAGCAGCGCGTGACCGACCAGCCAGGACCGCACGCTCTTCAGCCCGTCGTGCTCGGCGGCCTGGGTGCTCTCCGCGTGCCGCACGGTGCGAGTCAGCTCGGCGGTGGCGCGGTTGACCACCCGCACCAGCTCCGCCACCCGATCCAGCACTTCCGGAGCCACCATCGCGTGCAGGTCATCGGCTGCCAGGGAGTCCAGGGCCGACGACAACTCGCCCACGACACCTCCCCAGCGTTTCGAACTTCTGTTCGAAGTCTATCGCCTGACAACGCTCGCGACAAGACAAAGCGCAGGTCAGAACCCCGATGAGAGTCAGCCGCAGTACCGGATCAGGGCCGTCGCCATGCAGGCCGGCCGGGGCTGCCCGGCCGCCTCGACGGTCCAGGGTCAAGGACGGGATACCCAGGGACGCCGGCGTCCCGGTGGTCGCCGGCGGCGTCGGTGAAACCGTCGACCCGCTCCCGGCTGATCTCGGTCCAGTTCCCCGGGCCCAGCTGCCGCCCGACCAGGCCGGCCGGGCCGGCGACGCCCTCCACGGTCACGGGGGTGGGCACGAAAGGTCTCCTCGGTGATCGGCGTCCAGCGCGACAGCCTCCTGGAGCGCCCGGCTACCGACGGGTAACCTGCCGCACCATGCCGCTCGGCGAAGAGTTGGACAACACACCTCCGGTGCCGGAGCGGAACCGCTCCGCGGTGCCGTCGAGCATTCTGACGGGCACCTCGGCCACCACCGCCGGGACCGTGGACCGCCACACCACCGACGAGACCTTCTCCTCCACCGACCCTGCCACCGGCGCGGTCGTCGGCGTCTTTCCCATGCACGACGCCCAGGCGGTCGCCGAGACCGTCGCCCGCGCCCGGGTCGCCGCGGAGAAGTGGGCCGCGCTCGGCTTCGGGGAGCGCAGGCTGCGGCTGGCCGCCTACCGCGGCTACCTCGCCCGGCGCATCCACGAGCTCGCCGACCTGGTGCACCGGGAGAACGGCAAGCCACACGCCGACGCGATCCTCGAGATCACCCTGGCCGTCGACCACCTGGCCTGGGCCGGCGCGCACGCGGCGAAGACCCTGGGCCCGCGAAAGGTCAACCCCGGCCTGCTCGCGGCCAACCACGCCGCCTACCTGGAGTACCAGCCGCTCGGCGTGGTCGGCATGATCGGGCCGTGGAACTACCCGGTGTTCACGCCGATGGGCTCGATCGCCTACGCGCTCGCCGCCGGGAACGCCGTCGTCTTCAAGCCCAGCGAGTTCACCCCCGCCATCGGGGCATGGTTGGCCGCCGCCTGGCGCGCCGCCGTCCCCGACGTCGCCGACGTCTTCCAGCTGGTCACCGGCAACGGCTCGACCGGTGCGGCGCTGTGCCGGGCGAAGGTCGGCAAGCTGGCCTTCACCGGCTCGGCCGCGACCGGCCGCAAGGTCATGGCCGCCTGCGCCGAGACGCTCACCCCGGTGCTCATGGAGTGCGGTGGCAAGGACGCGATGATCGTCGACGACGACGCCGACGTGGTCGCCGCCGCCGACGGCGCGGTCTGGGGCGGCATGAGCAACGCCGGGCAGACCTGCATCGGCATCGAGCGGGTCTACGCCACCGCCGCGGTCTACGACCGCTTCGTCACCGAGGTGACCCGGCAGGTCGCGGAGTTGCGCCCGGGTTCGGACGACGGGGCGACCTACGGCCCGATGACCATGGTGAGCCAGACCGACGTCGTCCGCCGCCACGTGGACGACGCCCTCGCCACCGGCGGCCGCGTGGCGGTCGGCGGCACCGTGGATGGCGGCTTCATCGCCCCCACGATCCTGTTGGACGTGCCGGAATCGTCGTCCGCCGTCCAGGAGGAGACGTTCGGCCCGACGCTGACCATCACCAGGGTGGCCGACGCCGAGGAGGGCCTGGCCCGCGCCAACGCCACCCCGCTCGGGCTGGGCGGCTCGGTGTTCAGCGGGTCAACCGACAAGGCGATGGACCTGGCCCGCCGGATGCGCAGCGGGATGACCTCGATCAACTCGGTGCTGACCTTCGCCTCGGTGCCCTCGCTGCCTTTCGGCGGGGTCGGCGAGAGCGGCTTCGGGCGGATTCACGGCGAGGACGGGCTGCGCGAGTTCACCCGGGCCAAGTCGATCACCCGCCAGCGGGTCGGGCTGCCGGTGAACCTGATGAGCTTCGGCCGGCCGGCCGCCGCGGCCGACGCACTGGCGCGGGTCCTGGGCATCGTCCACGGGAGGCACCGGTAAGCCCGCCCAGCGGCCTGGCCGGGCGGCTGACCGAGGATCCCTCGCTCCGGGTGCTGATCCTCGAGGCGGACGGGAGCGACGACGTCCTCGAGGTGCAGATCCCCCGCGGCCCTCTGCAGGTGTGGCGCACCCGCCGCGACTGGAACTACGCCACCGACCCGCAGCCGGGGCTGGCCGGCCGGCAGCTGTTCTGGCCGCGCGGCAAACTTCTCGGCGGCTCCTCGTCGATCAACGCGATGAGCTACATCCGCGGTGCGGCCGCCGACTACGACGAGTGGGCGCAGCTGACCGGTGACGACGCCTCGTCGTATGCGAACGTGCTGCCGCTGTTCCGCCGCGGCGAGGACGACTCGCGCGCGGAGCTGACGAGTTCCACGACGCCGCGGGCCGCTGCGGTTGGAGAACCTGCGCTCCCCGCACCGCTGGACCCGCGCCGTCGTCGAGTCCGCCGTCGCGGCCGGGTACCCGCGCAACGACGAATTCAACGGCGCGAGGCAGGAGGGCGTGGGCACCTACCAGGTGACCCAGCAGCGGGGACGGCGCTGGTCGGCCGCTGACGCCTACCTGCGGCCCGCGCTGGACCGGCCGAACCTCACGGTCCGCACCGGCGCGCACGCCACCCGGGTGCTGCTGTCGGGTGGGCGGGGCACCGGCGTCGAGTACCTGCAGAACGGACGGCGGGACACCGTGCACGCCCCCGGCGACGTGTTACTGGCCGGCGGCGCGGTCAACTCCCCGCAGCTGCTGATGCTCTCGGGCATCGGGCCGGCGGACCACCTGCGCTCGGTCGGCGTCGACGTCGCGCACGAGCTGCCCGGGGTGGGCAGCGGGCTGCAGGACCACCCGCTGGTACCCACCATCTGGCACGTGCGCTCGGGGAAGTCACTGTTCCGGGCGGAGTCGCCGTCCGGGTACGCGCAGTGGTTCGGTGCCCGCCGCGGACCGCTGACCTCCAACCTGGCCGAGGCCGGGCTGTTCACCCGGTCCGCCGACGATCTGCCCGAACCCGACCTGCATTACCACTTCCTGCCGGTCGAGTTCTGGCGTCAGGCCGAGGTCCACCCCGACGTCGACGCCTTCACCGCGGCCACCGTGCTGGTGCGCGTGCACTCCCGCGGCTCGGTGCGGTTGCGCTCGGCCGACCCGACCTGGGCCCCGGCGATCGACGCCGGCTACCTGACCGACGACTGCGACCTCGAGGCCCTGGTCACCGGCATGGAGCGGGCCCGGGACATCGCCGCCGGTCCGCTGGCCCGCGTGCTGGCCGAGGAGTGGTCGCCCGGCGGCACGGTGCGCGGCCGGGAGGCGCTCCGCACGAAGGCATCGAGGGGCTGCGGGTGGTCGACGCCTCGGTGATGCCGACGCTGGCCCGCGGCAACACCAACGCCCCCACGATCATGATCGCCGAGCGCGGCGCCGACCTGGTGAAGGAGCCTCGGCGCGTCGCCGGTCCCCGCGTGACTTGGCCTGAACGGTCAGCCGTGGGCCTCGGCGGCCGCGGCGGGGGTCGGCTCGACGGGCATCGTGGTCGGGGTCGCCGGTGGCGTCGGACGCCGGCGGATCGAGATCGACAGCGCGGCGGCGAACACGCACAGCACCGCGGCGCCGTACCAGGCGCCGTCGTAGGAGCCGGTCACCTCCCGGATGACGCCCGCACCGAACGCGGCCAGCGCGGCGCCGATCTGGTGGGAGGCGAAGACCCAGCCGAACACCACCGGCGCCCGGGTGCCGAAGTACTGCCGGCACAGCGCCAGCGTCGGCGGCACGGTGGCCACCCAGTCCAGGCCGTAAAAGACGATGAACGCGATCATGCTGACCCGGATGTCGGTGCCGAACAGCTGCGGCAGCAGGAACAACGACAGCCCGCGCAGCGCGTAGTACGTCAGCAGCAGCACCCGCGGGTCGGTCCGGTCGGTGAGCCAGCCGGAAAAGATGGTCCCGGCGACGTCGAACACCCCGACCACTGCGAGCAGCCCGGCCGCCGTGGTCACCGGCATGCCGTGGTCGTGCGCAGCGGAGATGAAGTGCGGCTGCACGATCCCGTTGGTCGAGGCGCCGCAGATCATGAACCCGCCGGCCAGCAACCAGAACACCGGCGTGCGCACGGCACCGGTCAGCCCGCGGATCGCCGTCCGGGCCGGGTTGCCGTGCACCGGGTCGGCGTCGTCGGCGGCCGTGCCGCCGTAGGGCGTCACGCCCAGGTCTCGCGGGCGGTCCCGCAGCAGCCAGGCGACGAATGGGACGACGGCGAGCGCGGCGACCGTCGTCCCCAGCGCGGCCGGTCGCCAGCCCGCCCGCTCGCTGATCGCGGCGACCACCGGCAGAAAGATCAGCTGACCGGTGGCACCGGCGGCAGTGAGGATGCCCGAGACCAGACCGCGCCGGGCGACGAACCAGCGGCCGGTGACCGTGGCGACCAGGGACATCGCCATCGACCCGGTGCCCAGGCCGACCAGCACGCCCCAGCACAGCACCAGCTGCCAGCTGGCGGTCATGAACACCGTCAGGCCGCTGCCCAGCGCGACCACCAGCAGCGCGGCGACCACGACCCGGCGGATGCCGAAGCGCTCCATCAGCGCGGCGGCGAAGGGCGCGGTGAGCCCGTAGAGGGCCAGGTTGATCGCCACCGCCAGGGAGATGGTCGACAGCGACCAGCCGAACTCCTCGTGCAGCGGGTCGATCAGCACCCCGGGGACGGCGCGGAAGGCGGCTGCCCCGATCAGCGCCAGGAAGGTCACCGCGGCGACCCACCACGCCGGGTGGACGCGACGGGTTCGGGGCGGCAGCACGCTGGTCACGCTGCACATCGTGGAGGCCCGCCGTCGCGAAGGCCAGTGGCCCGGCGGCCAGCATGTGCAACGATCCGGCCATGTCCACAGCTGAGGCCCCGGAGCGGCACGAGGTCGTCGTCCTGGCCCTGCCGAACACGGTCGCCTTCGAGCTCGGCCTTCCCTCCCGCTTCCTCGGCGGCGCGGTCGACGCCGCCGGCCGGCCGCTCTACCGGGTCCGGGTGGCCACCCTGGACGGCGGGCCGGTGCGCACCTCGGCGGGCTACTCGGTGCTGCCCGAGCACGACGGCTCGGCGCTGGCGACGGCGCAGACCGTCGTCGTCCCTGGCGTGTACGGGAGCCCGGCCATGACCGACGGAACCCTCCTGCCCGAGCTCACCGCGGCGTTGCGGGAGGCCGCCGGCCACGCCCGGTCGGTGTCGATCTGCACCGGCGCCTTCGTGCTCGCCGCCGCCGGGCTGCTCGACGGTCGCCCGGCGACCACCCACTGGATGCACAGCGCCGCGTTCGCCGCGCTGTACCCGGCCGTGCGCCTGGACCCGGACGTGCTCTTCGTCGACGACGGCGACGTGCTCACCTCCGCGGGCAACGCGGCCGGCATCGACCTGCTGCTGCACGTGGTGCGGCGCGACCACGGCGCGGAGGTCGCCAACCGGATCGCCCGGCGCAGCGTCGTCGCCCCGTGGCGGGACGGCGGCCAGTCGCAGTTCATCGAGCGCCCGGTGCCCGAGCCCGGCGACAGCGGGACGGCGGCCACCCGGACCTGGGCGCTGGACCGACTGGGCGAGCCACTGTCGTTGGCCGACCTGGCCGCGCACTCGGCGATGAGCGTGCGCAGCTTCACCCGCCGGTTCCGCCAGGAGACCGGACTCAGCCCCGCCCGCTGGCTCGCTCAGCAGCGCGTCGCACTGGCCCGGCAACTGCTGGAGGCGAGCGACACCCCGGTCGAACGGATCGCCGTCGACGCCGGATTCGGGACGACGGCCTCGCTGCGCCAGCACCTGCATGCCGCCATCGGGGTGGCCCCGCTGGCCTACCGGCGCACCTTCCGCGGCACCCCCGATGTGATCAGCAACTCCTCCGCTTCCACCCGCTGAGGTACCGCATCTGGCACAGTGGGGGGCACCGGCGCCGCCCACCGCTCATCCGAGAGCGGATGGACTCGACGTCGGCGCGAGGCTGCGCCACCGAGGCGCGCCGGCGACCCGACGTTCGACCGGATGTGCGAAGCGGCCCCCCTGAGGCGGCCCCGCGCCCGGTGGATGAACGGTGGCCACCGAACTGTTGAGGACTTCCGTATGACCACCCCCTCGTTCCCCCCTGCCCAGCACGACGGCGCTGACCGCCCGCGCCGTCACGCCATCCGCCCGGCGAGCGCAACCGACGCCGCCGCACCGACCACCACCCCTGCCGTCGGACCGGGCACGCACCTGTCCACCGACGTCGCCGGCGAGCGCAACCGCCGCCGCCGCGGTGGCCGCGGCCGCGGCACCGGCCCGCGCACCGAGGAGACCGGCGTCGAGGTCGCCACTCCGCGCTCCGAGCCGGCCAACCCCCGCCCTCAGGCCGCCCCGGCCGTCGTCCCCGCCGGCGACGTCCCGACCGTGCTGCCGACCGACACCACCTTCGCCGAGCTCGGCGTGCCCGCCCCGCTCGTCGAGGTGCTCACCGCCAGCGGCATCACCGCACCGTTCCCGATCCAGGTCGCGACCCTGCCCGACACCCTCGCCGGGCGCGACGTGCTCGGCCGCGGACGCACCGGCTCGGGCAAGACGCTGGCCTTCAGCATCCCGCTCGTCGCCCGGCTGGCGGCCTCCACCACCAAGCGGCAGCCCCGCCGCCCGCGCGCTCTGATCCTGGTGCCGACCCGTGAGCTGGCCAACCAGGTCGCGGCCGTGGTCGACCCGCTGGCCCGAGCGCTGGGCATGAAGACCACCGTGGTGTTCGGCGGCGTCGGCCAGAACCCGCAGGTGCAGGCGCTCGCCGGCGGCATCGACGTGCTCATCGCCTGCCCCGGCCGACTGGAGGACCTGATCGGCCAGGGGCACGCCGACCTCGGCGCCGTCGAGATCACCATCCTGGACGAGGCCGACCACATGGCCGACCTGGGCTTCCTGCCCGGCGTCAAGCGGCTGCTGGACCGCACCCCCAAGGTCGGCCAGCGGCTGCTCTTCTCGGCCACGCTGGACAACGGCGTCGACGTGCTCGTCAAGCGGTACCTGGACCGCCCGACGACCCACTCGGTCGACCCGGCCGTGGCGCCGGTGTCGACGATGACCCACCACGTGTTCCGGGTCGACGCTGCGGACAAGGGCGACATCGTCCGCGAGCTGGCCTCCGGCCTGGGCCGCACCCTGCTGTTCACCCGCACCAAGCACCAGGCCAAGAAGCTGGCCAAGCAGCTCACCGCCGCCGGGGTCCCCGCCGTCGACCTGCACGGGAACCTGAGCCAGAACGCCCGCGAGCGCAACCTCGAGGCGTTCAGCACCGGTGAGAGCCGGGTGCTGTGCGCCACCGACATCGCCGCCCGCGGCATCCACGTCGACGACGTCGCCATCGTCGTCCACGTCGACCCGCCGGCCGAGCACAAGGCCTACCTCCACCGCTCGGGCCGCACCGCCCGCGCCGGTGCCGGCGGCATCGTGGTCACCATCGCCACGCCCGACCAGGCCGGCGAGGTCCGCCTGCTGGCCCGCCAGGCCGGCATCCAGCCCGAGGTGTCGGCGATCAAGCCCGGCGCGCGGGAGATCGTGGCGCTGACCGGCCCGGCCGCGCCCTACGTCGAGCCGGCCCCGGTCGCCGCCCCGCAGCCGCAGGGCACCGGCGGTGGCCGTCGCCGCAGCGGTGGCGGCGGCGGTGGCGGTGGCGGGTCCGCGTCGTCCACGGCGGGGCGGTCCGGCGGCCGGGCGTCCTCCGGCGGCTCGTCCGCCGGTCGCTCGTCGGGCCCGGCGCGCACCCGGGCCGAGCTCGCCGCCCGGGCGGGGCAGGCGCCGTCCGGCGCCGGCCGCAGCCGCGGGCGCGCCGGCCGCTGACGGCCTGCACCACCGACCACCCCGGGCTGGTCGTCGTCTCCTGCACGTCGAGACGGCGACCAGCCCGGAGTCGTCTCCGGGTTCAGGACCTGACCGGATGGGCACCTGGCTCCGGGAGAAGGATGCAGTTGAACACTGCACCAACCCCGTCACCCCAGTGAGGTCCCCATGCGCCTGCCCATCACCCTCAGCGAGATCGCCCCGCGCGTCGCGACCGGTGCCTTCATTCTCAACTCCGGCCTCGGGAAGCGGAACGCCGACGAGGGCACCGCCGCCGGCCTGCACGGCTTCGCCGCCGGCACCTATCCCTTCCTCAAGGGCGTCAAGCCCGCGACTTTCGCCAAGACGCTGTCGACCACCGAGATCGTGATCGGGGCAGCCCTGCTGACCCCCTTCGTGCCGACCGCGGTCGCCGGCGCGGCCCTGACCGGCTTCTCCGCCGGCCTCATCGGCCTCTATCTGCGCACCCCCGGCATGACCAAGTCGGGCGCGAGCGTCGCGCCGACGCAGGAGGGCCTGCCCATCTCCAAGGACGTGTGGATGCTCGGCATCGGCATCGGCCTGCTCACCCGCGGCCTGGTCGACCGCGGGACCCCGAAGGCCGGGGTGTCCCGACGAGACAAGAAGAAGTCGGCCCGGCAGCTGTTCGCCTGAGCTCAGCCGCGCCGCCCCGGCCGTCCCCGCGCGGGCCCGGCCGGGGCGGCGCCCAGCTCCCGCAGCAGCCGGACGACGTCGTCCGGACGGGTCTGCGGCGTCATGTGCGCCGCTCCCGGCAGCTCCACCAGCCGCCCGTGCGGCGCGCAGCCGGCCAGGTGCAGCGCCCAGTCCCGGGGGCACAGCGCGTCCCGGGTCCCGCGGACGACGACCACCGGCACCGCGACGCCGCGCAGCCGGTCGTCGACCGGGTCCGGTGCGGTCCGCCGCCACAGGGCGGCCATGGCCCGGGGGCCGGTCCGCAGCCACTGCGCCATGACCAGCGGGACCTGCCACACCGGCTCGCGCACCGCCGTCCGCACCCAGCGTGCCGCAAGCACCGGCAGCCGCCGCATCGGCGGATCGGTGGTGGGCCCGAGCAGCAGCACCCCGACAATCCGCTCGTCGCGCGCAGCGGCCACGGCCGCGACCTGGCAGCTCTGCGAGTGACCGACCAGCAGCACCGGCCCGGGCCCGAGCCGGGCCAGGAGCAGCCCGGCGAGCTCATCGGTCGAGGGCACCGCCGTCCGCAGGCCCATCCCCGGCAGCAGGACGACGTCGGCGGCGATCCGCCGGCGCACCCGGACCCAGGACCGCCGGTCCAGGCCCAGGCCAGGGACGAGCAGCACATCGGGAACACCCCGCAGCGCCACACTGCTCATCTTGATAAGGACCGTCCCGGCGGCCGCGACGACGCCTCCCGACCGGGGGTGGCCGCAGGAACCGGGGACCCAATGGGAGGATCAGTCATCATGACGACATCAGGAGGCACCGTGAGCAGCGGCCAGACCCCCGGACGACGACCCCGGGTGGTCATCATCGGCTCCGGCTTCGGCGGGCTGTTCGCCGCGCAGCGGCTGCGCAAGGCCCCCGTCGACCTGACTCTGGTCGCCAAGACCACCCACCACCTCTTCCAGCCGCTGCTCTACCAGGTGGCCACCGGCATCCTGTCCCCCGGCGAGATCGCGCCGGCCACCCGGGAGATCCTCAGGCACCAGGAGAACACCCGCGTCGTCCTCGGTGAGGTCACCGACGTCGACCTCGACGCCCGTACCGTCACCTCCACGGTGCTCGGCCGCACCACGGTGCTCGCCTACGACGAGCTGATCGTCGCCGCCGGCGCCGGTCAGTCCTACTTCGGCAACGACCACTTCGCCGAGTACGCGCCCGGCATGAAGAGCATCGACGACGCCCTCGAGCTGCGCGGCCGCATCTTCGGCGCCTTCGAGCTTGCCGAGCTCGCCACCGACCCGGCCGAGATCGACCGGCTGCTGACCTTCATCGTCGTCGGCGCGGGCCCCACCGGCGTGGAGATGGCCGGCCAGATTGCCGAGCTGGCCCGCCGCACGCTGCACCGCGACTTCACGACCATCGACCCGAGCTCGGCCCGGGTCATCCTCCTCGACGCCGCCCCGCAGGTGCTGCCGCCGTTCGGCCCGCTCGGGCAGAAGGCGCACAAGCGGCTCAACGAGATCGGCATCGAGGTCCAGCTGGGCGCAATGGTGACCGACGTCGACGCCGACGGCATCGTGGTCAAGGACGGCGACGGTCACCAGCGCCGGATCCACGCAGCCACCAAGATCTGGGCCGCCGGCGTGCAGGCCAGCCCGCTCGGTGCGCAGCTGGGCGAGCAGTCCGGTGCCGCCGTCGACCGCGCCGGGCGCATCTCGGTGTTGTCCGATCTCACACTGCCGGGCCACCCCGAGGTGCACGTCGTCGGCGACATGATCAGCCTCGACCGGCTGCCCGGCGTCGCCCAGGTCGCCATCCAGGGCGGCCGCTTCGCTGCTGACGCGATCACGGCCCGGACCGCCGGCCGCCCGACAGCGCCAGAGTTCCACTACCACGACAAGGGCAGCATGGCGACGATTTCCCGGTTCTCCGCGGTCGCCCAGGTCGGCAAGCTCAAGTTGTCGGGCTTTCTCGCCTGGATGATGTGGCTGGTGGTCCACCTGGCCTACATCGTCGGTTTCCGCAGCCGCGTCACCACGGTGCTGCACTGGATGGTCAGCTTCCTCGGCCGCGGCCGCTCCGAGCGGGTCGCCACCCAGCAGCAGGTCTACGGCCGGCTGGCCCTGGAGGAACTCGGCCCCGACTTCGAGGTCTCCAAGGCCGGCGGCCAGCACCACCACGGCGAGCCCGTCGACGTCACCGGACGCCAGTCCGCCTGACCACGGCAGGGACGAGTTCGTGACTGCCTGACCGCCCTGGCGCAGCGCGCGGACCCCGCGCTGCACCGCGACAAGCGGCAGCGTCGGTCGGCGGGCTCCGGACCGGGCGTCGCCCCGCCCGGCTGCCCCCGGTCAGCCGTCGGCCGCCCGCAGCTGTTCGAACCGCGCCTGCGAGCGGTCCCGGATCGAGGCGGCGGTCTCGGCCCGGCGGGCCGCGGCGTCGCGGCGCCGCTCGGCCTCGGTGACGTCGGTGGCCGCCCTGCGCTCTTTCTGCTCCGTACACCGCAGCTCGTCGGTGAGCTCGGCCACCCGGGCCTGCAGCTCCTCGGCGCGGGCCCGGTGTTTCTCGACCCGTTGCCCGGCCGCCTCGGCCGCAGCCGCGGCGTCCCGCGCCACGGCGGCGGACTCCTCGACGTCCTGCTCGGCCTGGGCCAGTTCCCGGCAGCGCTGCTCCTCGGCGTCCCGTCGGCGCTGCTCCTCCGCCGCCCGCTCGCGGGCCGCCGCGTTCTCCCCTGCCTTCGCGTCCCTGCCCGACTTCGGGGCCTTGCCTGGCTTCGCAGCCGGCGCCGGTGTCCGCTTCGCAACCCCCACCGGGGTGGCCGCCGCTCCGCCGAGGTCCACCGGCCCGAGGCCGGTGTAGCTGAGCGCGGCGGTCAACTGCCCGCCCAGCAGCGCCTCCCCCGCAACGGAATCGGCGACCGCGGCGCGCAGCGTGCCCTCGACCTGCTCGGCGATGGCGCTGCTCACGTCGTGCCCCTGCCGGTGGGCGAGCGCCCGGGCCTGCCGGGTGAGCGCGGCAATGACCTGTGCGCGCTGCCTGCCCAGCTCCTTCAGCTGCTCGCCTGACAGCGAGAGCTGGGCCCCGCGCATCGCCCCGCCCAGCTCGACCAGCTGGACGATCTCCTTCCGCTGGGCGCGGACCAGCAGGTTGCACACCCAGGCGGCCGTGGAGGGCTTCGGCAGCGCGCCGATGCCCGCGGCGAGCGCTTTCTCCCCGACCGTCCTCGCCCGGTCCTGCGCCACGGTGCGGGCCGCCACGAAGTCCCCCGGCGGGACGCCGTACAGCTCGTCGGCGACGTCGGCGAGGTCCATCCCCGCATCGTGCCGGAGCGGGCGCGTCAGCGGGTGACCGGCTGACCGTCGGCCAGCGGCACGCAGATCGCGTCCGGGTCGTCGGCGCAGGCGGTGCCGCCGGTCAGCAGGCCCACGGTGAGCGGTCGTTCCCGGCCCGAGTCGCTGCGCAGGCGCAGGTTCGAGACACGCAGCTGCAGCGTGGGGAGGACCTCGGGGCGCCCTCGGGGGTCGCCGGGGTGACCGCCTGGGCCAGGACGACGTACCCGGTGACCCGCGAGGTCCCCCGGGCGTAGAAGGTGTCGGTGGTCGGCAGCGGCGGGGGGTCCTGGCAGTAGTGCTCGTCCTTGGTCGCCGGCTCGACGAAGACGCCGAGGTCGCCGAGGTTCGCCGGCGTCGCGGGCCCAGGGGTGACGGTGAGGTGCCCGGTCAGCCCGCCGGTGGACCCGCCGGCGGCCTCGAAGGTGAACACGACCGGCACCGTCTGGGCCGAACGGCAGTCGACCCCGCAGTCGTCGGCCACCTGGGAGAACGGCGGAACGACCCCGGTCCGCACCTGATCCATGGAGACCGTCAGGTGGCCTCCTCCCCGGCCGTCGACGGCCGGGACGTCGCCCTCCGCCAGCACGAGCGGGTACCGGACGGGCGACGCAGGAGACGTCGCACCGGCCGCCGTCATCACGACGGCAACACCCACCGCGAGGACCCGCACACCACGACCGACCCGGCCCTCGACCTGCACAGACGGCACGGACTCCTTCTCGGTCCTGATTGCGGGCCGAGAGCGTCCCATTCCGGGGCGTCCCGTGAGAAGAGGCGAAGGAATCAGTCGCCGAGCGCGACCGGACGGTCCGCGACGTGGCTGTACTGGGACCACGAGCCGGGGTACAGCCGGCCCGGCGCGAAGCCGGCCAGCTCGAGGGCCAGGAGGTTGTGGCAGGCGGTCACGCCCGAGCCGCAGTAGGACACGACCGACGCCTCGCCGGTGACCCCGACCTCCTGGAATCGGCGCCGCAGCTCCTCGGCCGGAAGGAATCGGCCGTCCGCGTCGAGGTTCGTGCGGCAGGGCACGTTCCGGGCGCCCGGGACGTGCCCGGGGCGCGGGTCGACCGGTTCCTGCTCGCCCCGGAAGCGGTCGGCGTTGCGGGCGTCGAGCACCACGTTCGCCGGGTCGCCGGCGTCGTCGATGTCGGCCAGCCGGTCGGCCGACCAGGGGCGGGGGGTGAAGTCGGCGCGCGGCCGCGCCGGCGTCGCCTGCTCCAGCGGGCCGTCGTAGGCCGACAGGCCGCCGTCGAGCAGGGCCGCGTCGTGACCGGTCACCCGCAGCATCCAGACCAGCCGGGCGGCGATGACACCGCCGGCGTCGTCGTAGGCCACCACCGGATCGACGTCCCCGATGCCCAGTTGGGCCATGCCCTCGGCGAAAACCTCCGGCGCCGGCAGCGGGTGCCGGCCGGACTCCGGGTCGCCCTGCGCGGCGAGCCAGCGGTCCAGGTCGACGAACAGCGCGCCGGGGAGGTGCCCCGACTCGTAGGCCGCCCGGCCGGACCGGCCGTCCAGGTACCAGCGCACGTCAGCGAGGACGACGGAGTCTCCCCGCGCCTGGCACCAGGAACTGTCGACGACCGGTGGGATCACCGGCCGAACGTACAGCCGGCGTCCGACGCGTCCACCGGGTCACCTGCCCAGCTGCCGGGGCCAGGTCCGGGCGCCCGCCGGGTGGGGTCGCCCGGCTGATGAGCTGGAGCGCCGCCGGCCTACCGTGCGCCATGGCCCGGCGCGTACGGCGGCGGCGCGAACGCCGAACGACAGCAGAGACGGGGGACATGGCCAGCCCGCAGATGAGAGCGGTCGCGGTGTTCCTGCGGCTGACCAGCAAGCCCCGGATGGCCACCGTCGAGCGCGCGCGGAAGCGCATCGCGGCGCCCAAGGGCACGTCGGAGCCGCCCGCGGCGGTGCGCGAGCGGCACGAGGTGAGCACCCGGCAGGTCGAGGGGTTCAACTGCCACACGGTCGCACCGCGGGGGCGCCGTGCGGAACGCGCCGCGGTCTACCTGCACGGCGGCGCGTACATCAACGAGATCGTGCCCCAGCACTGGGCGCTGGTCTCACGGCTGGCCGACGCCGGCGTCCGGGTGGAGGTGCCCATCTACGGTCTCGCCCCCCGGCACACGCACCGGGAGGCGTATCCGTTCGTGACCGCCGTCTACTGGCAGCTGCTGGCCGCCGTGGGCGCCTCTGTGGTGGCCCTCGTCGGGGACTCCGCCGGCGGTGGCCTGGCGCTGGGCGTGGCCCAGACCCTGGGCGCGGCCGGCCTGCCGCAGCCGCGGCGACTGGTCCTGCTGTCCCCCTGGCTGGACCTGACCCTGCGCAACCCCGGCCTTCCCGCCGTCGAGGCCCGCGACCCCTGGCTGAGCAGCGCCGGTTTGATCGAGGCGGGGACGGCGTGGGCCCGCGGGAACGACCCGACCGACCCACGGCTCAGCCCGTTGAACGGACCACTCGCCGGCATCGCCCCGATGGACGTGTACGTCGGCACCCGTGAGCTCTGCCTCCCCGACGTCCTCCGCCTGCAGGATCGGGCCGCGGCCGCCGGCGCCCACCTGGAAGTGACGGTCTGCGACGGCGCCGTCCACGTCTACCCGCTCACCCCCACACCCGAGGGCCGGGCGGCCGCCAGGACCATCGTCGAGACGGTGTCCCGGGGCTGAGCCGGCCGGGGACGTCCGGTCCCGGTGCGGGTCAGACCGGCTGTTGGCCGTACTCGTCGTCGGTGACGAGGTTGCCCCAGGTGGTCTCGCTGCCGTCGGGGTCGCCGTCCCAGATCGCGGTGTGGACCATGAACTGGTCGGGCGCGGCACCGTGCCAGTGCCACTTGCCCGGCGGCGTCCAGATCACATCGCCGGGGCGGATCACGACGACGTCGCCGCCGCGCGACTGGACCAACTCGATCCCGTCGGTGACGTGCAAGGTCCGCCCGTAGGCGTGCGTGTGCCACGCGGTCCGCGCGCACGGGCGAAGCGGACGGTGTTGACGCGGAGCCGGGAGGGCGCTTCGCCCTTGGTGATCACGTTGAAGTGGCCGGTGAACCATTGCTCCGGGCCCTTGACCGTCGACTGCTTGGGCGGGATCTCCCCTGTCTTGTCTCCTTGTTCTGGCCTACATGGCCGTCAGGGCTGGACGAGGACCTTCAGGCCTCACGGGTGTCCATGGCGCGGTAGGCGTCGAGGGCGCCGTCGAGGTCGACGGTGCGGTCGAACACCTTGCTCGGCTCGATGCGGCGCTCCAGGACGTCGGGCAGGGGCTCCTCGATGTAGGCGCGGACCGGGGCCGGCCCACCGGTGAGGGTGATGTTGCCGCCGAACGGGCTGCCGAACCCGATCGGCGTCTCCTCGTACCGGGGAACGCCGACCCGGCTGATCACATCGCCGGGGCGCACGACGCCGTAGGCCACCTCGCAGGCGGGCAGGTGACCGACGCACTCCAGTACCGCGTGCGTGCCCTGACCCACACCGCAGAGTCGGCCTCTCCGTCAGCTGATGCGCTGCGCGTTTTCGCCAGCTGGGCGGCCACCGTCGAGGGCGCAGCCGTCCTCCCCGACGGGACGACCGAGCCCCGCCAGGCCTGAGCGCGCCGACCGCCTGACGTGGGGACGACAAAGCCCCGCACGGAGGCGTCCGTGCGGGGCTCAGTCGCGCTCAGCCGGTGCTCACCGGCGCCACGTTCGGGCTACCTCAGCTGCAGCCGCTGGTCGAGCCGCAGCCCTCGCAGACGTAGCAGCTGCCGGCCGGGCGCATCTTCGTGCCGCAGGTCATGCACAGCGGCGCGTCGGTGGCGGTCCCGGTGACCAGCTCGAGCAGCTCGGCCGAGGAGTGGGCCTCCTTGACCGACTTCGGGCCGGCCGGGGTGACCTTCTCCTCCACCTTGGCGATCTCGATCGGTGCCGAGCCGCGCAGCTGCTCCAGGTCGACGTCGTCCTCCTCGACCGCGGGGGTCGAGGCCGAGGTGCCGTAGGACCCGGCCACCTGGGCGGCCCGCTCTTCGGCGGTGAAGATGCCGAGGTTGGCCCGCTTGTCGACGGACAGGTGGTCGAGCGCCAGCCGCCGGAAGATGTAGTCCATGACCGACTGGGCGATCCGGATGTCCGGGTCGTCGGTCATGCCGGCCGGCTCGAAGCGCATGTTGGTGAACTTCTGGATGTAGGTCTCCAGCGGCACACCGTGCTGCAGCGCGAGCGAGATGCCGATCGAGAAGGCGTCCATCACACCGGCCAGCGTTGAGCCCTGCTTGCCCAGCTTGAGAAACACCTCGCCGAGGCTGCCGTCCTCGTACATCCCGGCGGTCATGTAGCCCTCGGCGCCGGCGACGCTGAAGGACGTGGTGACGCTGGTGCGCTTCTTGGGCAGCCGCTTGCGCACCGGGTGCGAGAGCGAGGCGGCCGGGGTGGCCACCGATGCCTCCGCCGCGGCCTTGGTGCCGTCGTTCTTGCCCTTGCCACCGGACAGCGGCTGGCCGACCTTGCAGTTGTCGCGGTAGATCGCCAGCGCCTTGAGGCCGAGCTTCCAGCCCTGGAAGTAGATGTGCTCGACGTCCTCGATGGTCGCCGACTCCGGCATGTTGACCGTCTTGCTGATGGCACCGGAGATGAACGGCTGGACCGCGGCCATCATTCGGACGTGGCCCATCGGGGAGATGGCCCGCTCCCCCATCGCGCAGTCGAAGACCTCGTAGTGCTCCGGGCGCAGGCTCGGGGCGTCGACGACGTGGCCGTGCTCGGCGATGAACTCGACGATCGCCTCGACCTGCTCGTCCTGGTAGCCCAGGCTCTTCAGTGCCCGCGGCACCGTCTGGTTGACGATCTGCATGGAGCCGCCGCCGACCAGCTTCTTGAACTTGACCAGCGAGAAGTCCGGCTCGATGCCGGTCGTGTCGCAGTCCATCATGAAGCCGATGGTGCCGGTGGGGGCCAGTACGGAGGCCTGCGCGTTGCGCCAGCCGTTCTCCGCGCCGATGGCCAGGCACTCCTGCCACTGGCCGGTCGCGGCCTTCAGCACGTCTGCGTCGTCGGCGCCGACCGGACGGATGGCGTCGTTGGCCGCGGCGTGCTTGCGCATCACCCGGGCGTGCGCGTCGGCGTTGCGGGCGAAGCCGTCGTAGGCGCCGACGATGCCGGCCAGCTCAGCGGAGCGACGGTAGGCGGTCCCGGTCATCAGCGAGGTGATCGCCGCGGCCAGCGTCTGGCCACCGCGCGAGTCGTAGGCGTGGCCGGTGGCCATCAGCAGGGCGCCGAGGTTGGCGTAGCCGATGCCCAGCTGCCGGTAGGCGCGGGTGGTCTCCCCGATGGGCTCGGTCGGGAAGTCGGCGAAGCAGATGGAGATGTCCATCGCGGTGATGACCAGCTCGACGGCCTTGACGAAGGTCTTGGCGTCGAACGTGCCGTCGTCCTTGAGGAACTTCATCAGGTTCAACGAGGCGAGGTTGCACGAGCTGTTGTCCAGACTCATGTACTCCGAGCAGGGGTTCGAGGCGTTGATCCGCCCCGTCTCGGGGTTGGTGTGCCAGTCGTTGATGATGTCGTCGTACTGGATGCCCGGGTCGGCGCACTCCCACGCCGCCAGGGTGACCTTGCGGAACAGTGCCTTGGCGTCGACGGTGTCGATCACCGAGCCGTCGGAGCGGGCACGCAGGCCGAACTCGGTGCCGTCCTCCACCGCGCGCATAAACTCCTCGTTGACGCGGACGGAGTTGTTGGCGTTCTGGTACTGGACGCTGGTGATGTCCTTGCCGCCGAGGTCCATGTCGTACCCGGCGTCCCGCAGCGCGCGAATCTTGTTCTCCTCGCGCGCCTTGGTCTCGATGAACTCCTCGACGTCGGGGTGGTCGATGTCCAGCACGACCATCTTCGCCGCGCGGCGGGTGGCGCCACCGGACTTGATGGTGCCGGCGGAGGCGTCGGCGCCGCGCATGAAGGAGACCGGGCCCGAGGCGGTGCCACCGGAGGACAGCAACTCCTTGGAGGAGCGGATCCGGGAGAGGTTGAGCCCGGCGCCGGAGCCGCCCTTGAAGATCAGGCCCTCTTCCCGGTACCAGTTCAGGATCGAGTCCATCGTGTCGTCGACGGCCAGGATGAAGCAGGCGCTGACCTGCTGCGGCGAGGCGGTGCCGACGTTGAACCAGACAGGCGAGTTGAAGCTGAACACCTGGTGCAGCAGCATCCAGGTCAGCTCGTGCTCGAAGATCTCGGCGTCGCCCTCGGTGGCGAAGTAGTCGTACTCGCGACCGGCCGCGCCATAGGTGAGCACAACGCGGTCGATCAGCTGGCGCAGGCTGGTCTCCCGCTGCGCCGAGCCGACCGCCCCACGGAAGTACTTCGTGGTGACGATGTTGGTGGCGTTGAGACTCCACCCGGCCGGGAACTCGACCCCGCGCTGCTCGAAGTTGATGGAGCCGTCCCGCCAGTTGGTCAGAACGACGTCCCGACGCTCCCAGGTCACCTCGTCATAGGGGTGCACACCAGGGGTCGTGTAGACGCGCTTGACCTTCAGCGCCTTGCCGCGGTTGGGCGACTTGCCGCCGCTGCTACGGCGGTTGGTCGAGAGGCGGTCGGTGGTCTCGGTCATCGTGCGGGGCTCCCCTGTAGTAGCTCTGCGACAGGACCGGCGGCTGGGAAGTCGGCGGGCGCCGAAGCCGGGGCGGTTCCTGGTGGTGCGGGTCGTGCGGGAACAGGCCCACCGCCATCTCTAGCAGTGGGGTCTGACGGTTCTCAGGTGACGGCGGCGCTGCCGGGGTCTGGGGAGCGGGTCGACTCGGCGGCCCGCAGTTCGGCGATCTCCTTCTCGAAGTCGGCGACCGAGGAGAAGTTGCGATAGACGCTGGCGAAGCGCAGGTAGGCGACCTCGTCGAGGTCCCGCAACGGCTTGAGGATGGCCAGCCCCACCTCGTGGGCGGGGATCTCCGCCGCACCGGTGCCCCGGACGGCGTCCTCGACCCGCTGGGCCAGTAGCGCCAGCTGGTCCTCGTCGACCGGGCGGCCCTGACAGGCCCTACGGACGCCGGCGACCACCTTGGCGCGGTCGAACGGCTCGCTGACGCCGCTCCGCTTGACCACGGCCAGGACCGCCTCCTCGACGGTGGTGAACCGTCGTCCACAGCCGGGACAGGACCGGCGGCGGCGCGTGGCGGCTCCCTCGTCGGTCTCCCGCGAGTCGACGACGCGGCTGTCGGGGTTGTGGCAGAAGGGGCAACGCATGCGGTGGTTCACCCCCTCTCCGAGGTGTCGGAACGCCTCCGCCCGTGGGTACGTGACACCCTCGGCGGAGCGACCTGGAGCCGTCCTGTGGACTCGTCCGGGGACATCCGGTGGATGGCCCGGGGAGAACGTGTGGAACGGCCTGTGGACGGTCTTACAACTTTGTAACTACTAGATGTTGTGGTGGAACCGTACGACTACCCCTACAGGTGTGCAAGCCCTGACGCGCATGTCGTGTTCCACCCTGACCCCCGGGGACCGCCCGGCCCCTCTGGTCACACCGGCGGGAGCTCCGGAGCAGTCGCTCGATGGGGGCCCGCGGAGGGCGTGCGGCAGGGCGGCGGCGGCGGCAGTGGGCGCGGCGGCACCGCCCAGGACTGACTGCCGGCCGCGGGGGTCAGGGGAGCTGGAGAACCTGCCCCGGCGCCAGCAGCGTGCCGCCGAGATCGTTGGCGTCCTCGATCGCGTCGACGACGGCCCGCACGTCCTCCTCCGGGGCCACCTCGCGCGCGATGGACCACAGCGTGTCGCCCGCCTGGACGACGACGCTGCTCTGCCCGGCGAGTTCGAGCCGGGGGCCGGCGCCGTCGAACTCGGCTACCAGGAGCACCGAGGCAATGGTCAGCCCGGTGGCGACGGACAGGGCCGCGACGAGACGGCGACCGCGGCGGGTCAACCGCAGCGGAGCAGACGTCGCCTCCCCCGCGTACCGCTCCCTCGCCGTCCGGGCCACTCCTGCCGGAATGGACGGGCACCCGCCGCGGACCGGCCGCGCACCCGCGACGCCGTCGTGCCGTCCGGCCCGAGCACCCGGCCGGACGGCGTCGCGACGCGCGGTGGCAGGCGCGGCCGACTGCGGACCCCGGGCAGTCGACGCGTCCGGCCGGGCCGCCGGGCGGCCGGGGAGCGGCCGGGCGCCGGCCGACCGGACGGGCAGCGGCGGCGGCGGCGGCGGCGGAACAGGGGTCTCACTGAACTCTGCGCTGGTCATCGTCTCGCTCCTCACATCCGGGCGCCGACCGGGTCGAACGTCTGTTCGATTCGAACGCCTGTGCGATGTCTACCGGAGCCCACCGACGAAATCACCTCGACACGGCGTTCTTCGAACAACTGTTTGAACGAGAGGCGGGGAGACGTTACTGTCCGTGTTGATCACCAGAGTTCGCACCGCGGGGTGCGCCGGGCGAGGGGGACACATGGCGGTCGACAGTCGTACGACGGAGGACACGGCGGGCACGCCCCGTCGGAAGCGGGCCACTCCGAGGCCGGCGGACGAGTCCGGCGGCGGCGCGGTGCGCGAGTTCCCTGACCGCGGCGAGGCCGGCGACGGTCTCACCCAGCGCCAGCGCCGGGTGCTCGACGTCATCCGCGACTCCATCGAGCGGCGCGGCTACCCGCCTTCGGTCCGGGAGATCGGCGAGGCCGTCGGTCTGTCCTCCGCGTCCTCGGTCGCCCACCAGCTGTCGGTCCTGCAGCGCAAGGGCTGGCTGCGCCGCGATCCCAACCGGCCGCGCGCCCTCGACGTCCGCCTGCCGGGCGAGGTCCCCGGCGGTGCGTCGCCGTCGGCGCAGGCGCTGGCCGACGCGGGTGGGGGGAGCGGCACCGACGAGGCGCACGCCCCGGTGCCGACCTACGTCCCCCTGGTCGGCCGCATCGCCGCCGGTGGTCCGGTGCTGGCCGAGCAGGCCGTCGAGGACGTCTTCCCGCTGCCCCGCGAGCTCGTCGGCGAGGGCACCCTCTTCATGCTCAAGGTGACCGGTGACTCGATGGTCGAGGCGGCCATCTGCGACGGCGACTGGGTGGTCGTGCGCCAGCAGCCGACCGCGGAGAACGGCGAGATCGTCGCGGCGATGATCGACGGCGAGGCGACCGTGAAGACCTATAAGCGACGCGACGGTCACGTGTGGCTGATGCCCCACAACCCTGCCTACGAGCCCATCCCGGGCGACGACGCCACGGTCCTGGGCCGGGTCGTCACGGTGCTGCGCCGAGTCTGACCCAACCGGTGCGACGGGGAGGCCTCAGGCCCGACGGCGCAGCCTTCCCCAGCTCCAGACGAGGATGGTGGCCACCGCCGCGGCGATCGCCGCGGCGGTGAGGACGCCGGCCCGCCCCGTGTCCGGCAGCGCGGCCGCCGCCGGGCCGGCCGGCGCGGTCGACGCAGCGGGGGCGACGGCGCCGTCCACGGGGAGCACCGTGACCACGGCTGGCATCCCCTCCCCGGAGACGAGCAGGTCGCGCCCGTTCTCGGCGAAGGCGATCGCCTCGCCCTGTGGCGACTCCGGGAGCGGCACCCGCGCGGGCGCGCCCTGCAGGGCGCCCACGATGTCGGACCCCTTCAGCGGCCAGACGTAGGCGTCGGTGTACGTGCGCAGCGCAATGCGCTGCCCGTCGCCGGACACGGCCCCGCCGGTGACGAGCAGCTGCCCGGCCCGACCGACCGGGCCGCCCGGCGTGCCGGTGAGCGTGAAGCCCAACTGGGCGACCTTCGACATGGTCAGCGTCGCCCCGTCGACCATCGGAGCGTCGGGCCGGTACACCGCGCTGGCACCCAGGACCTCCTTGGTCACCAGATACGGCGTGCCGTCCGGGGCCAGCAGCAGGGCCTCGGCGTCGTGCGCGCCGTCGGGGTAGGTGAGCCGGGTCAGCGACGCGCCGCCGTCCGGACGCATCCCGATCATTGCCACCGTGGTGCGACTCTGGCGGTTGTCGCCGGTGTCGGCCAGCCAGATCGTGCCGTCGGCGGCCGGCGCGAGGTCCTCGGGGTCGAAGGGGTCGACCGGGGCCGACCGCACCTCGCTCACTGCGCAGGCAGCGTCGAGCACGTAGACCACGGCCGAGTCCCCGCCGTCGTTCATCGCCAGCAGGCTCGCGCCCGCGGTGGCCAGGCCGGAGAGCTCAGGCAACCGAGGATCGGTGATCGTGCACTGCGTCGCGGGGGCGCCGTAGGCGTCGACCACCGGCCCGGCCGTCGACTCGGCGGCCACCGGGGAGGCGGGGAGCACGGCCCACAGCAGGCCCAGCGGGACGGCCACCAGCGCACCGGCGGGGCGGACGGCGCGGCCGGCCGGGCTACGCCTGCCGACGGCCTGCTCTGGCACGCACCCAGCGTGTCAGCACCAGCGCATCGAGCAGGTGCACCACGCCCAGGAGCAGGACGCCGACGGCGGCGCCGACGACCGCATCGGTGACCCAGTGGAAGTCCAGCGCCACCATGGCCACACCCGTCGCCACCGGCCCCGCCAGGCTCAGCACCCAGGCGGCCCGCTGGACCCGGTCCGGCAGGCCGAACTCCACGACCTGCCAGCGAGCCACGCCCCACATGAGCACGGCGTTGGCCACGTGACCGGAGGGGTAGCTGGCGCCCTCGCGGTGGAAGAAGGAGCCGGGGTAGGCCGGCGCGGTGCGCCCGGTGCCCCACTTGAAGGCGTAGACGACCCCGGTGAGCAGCACGAGGGCCAGCAGGACGCGGACCAGCGGCACCAGCGTGCGTTCCCGCCACCACAGCCAGCCGACCAGGCCGGCCAGCACGATGAGGATGAAACCCCGGCCCCCGGCCTGGGTGAACACCCACACGGGCCAGTACGCCGAGGAGTGCCGCAGATCCCAGGAACTGACCACCTCGGAGACCCGCAGGTCCATGCCCTCCAGCCTGCCCCGGGTGAGCAGGTCGACGGTGACCACGAGGGCGACCACCGCGGCCAGCGCCAGCGCCCACCACGGCGGCCGGCCGGTGCCGATCACCCGCGCGCGCACAGGCACGGACGGTTCCCCGAGGGGTTCCGCCGTCCGCTGCACCGCACCGCTGGCCACGACCTCACGGTACCGGGACCGTGACCTGCCCGTGACCGTCTCGACACGCCGTTCCGGAACCCGCCGCGGACCGGCCCGGGTCCTCCGTCGAGGACCCGGGCCGGGACGGCGGTCAGGCGACCGGTGCGGTGAACACGGCCAGCGCTGCGGCCAGGCCGGCGTCGACCCGGGCCGACAGGCGCGTGCCCTCGGCCTCGTGATCCTCGGTGAGCACCTCGCCGTCCCGGTGCACCCGGGCGACCAGGTCACCCCGGTCGTAGGGCACCAGCACGTCGACGTCGACTTCGGGGTGCGGCAGCCGTCCGGCGATGACCTCGCGCAGCGCGCCGATGCCCTCCCCGGTCCGGGCGGACACCCACAACGCGCCGGGCAGGGCCTGCCGCAGGAGCAGCACGTCCTCCTCGGTCATCGCGTCGACCTTGTTGACCACGATCAGCTCCGGCACCGCCGCGGCGTCGATCTCGTTCAACACGACCCGGACGGCGTTGATCTGGCCGAGTGGATCGGGGTCGGAGCCGTCGACGATGTGCAGCAGCAGGTCGGCGGCCGCCACCTCCTCCAGCGTCGACCGGAAGGCGTCGACGAGCTGGTGCGGCAGGTGCCGCACGAACCCGACCGTGTCGGTGAGGGTGTACTCGCGGCCCTCGGCGGTCTCCGCCCGGCGGACCGTGGGGTCCAGCGTGGCGAACAGCGCATCCTGCACCAGCACCCCGGCGTCGGTGAGCTGGTTGAGCAGGCTGGACTTCCCGGCATTGGTGTACCCGGCGATGGCCACGCTGGGCACCGCGTTGCGGTCCCGCGAGGAGCGCTGGGTCGCCCGTGCGGTGGCCATCCCGGCGATCTCCCGGCGCAGCTTGCTCACCCGCGACCGGATCCGCCGACGGTCGGTCTCGATCTTCGTCTCACCCGGACCACGGGTACCGATGCCGCCACCGCCTGCGACGCGACCACCGGCCTGCCGGCTCAGCGACTCACCCCAGCCGCGCAGCCGCGGCAGCATGTACTGCATCTGGGCCAGCTCGACCTGGGCCTTGCCCTCCCGGCTGGTCGCGTGCTGGGCGAAGATGTCCAGGATCAGCGCGGTCCGGTCGACCACCTTGACCTTGAGCACCTTCTCCAGCTGGTTGAGCTGGCCGGGGGTCAGCTCACCGTCGAAGACCACGGTGTCGGCGCCGGTGTCCGCGACGATGTCACGGATCTCGTTGGCCTTGCCCGACCCAACGTAGGTGGCCGGGTCGGGCTTGTCCCGCCGCTGCACGAGGGCCTCGAGCACCTCGGAGCCGGCCGTCTCGGCCAGCGCGGCCAGCTCGACCAGCGAGCGCTGCGCGTCGACCGCCGTCCCCTCGGTCCAGACCCCGACCAGCACCACACGCTCCAGGCGCAG
This sequence comes from Modestobacter sp. DSM 44400, assembly GCF_900107175.1. Lineage (GTDB taxonomy): Bacteria > Actinomycetota > Actinomycetes > Mycobacteriales > Geodermatophilaceae > Modestobacter. Next base: position 101,346 of record NZ_FNOZ01000005.1, read on the forward strand.
CTGCCGGTACTCGACCTCGGTGACGTCGGTGAGCTCGGTGCCCAGCCCGGCGACGCGGCGGAGGGAACCACGCTCCTCCAGGGCGTAGGACCCGGTGGTGTCGTCGATCGGGGGCTCCTCGGACCGGGGCGCGGAACGCGCGGCCGTGTCGGCGCGCGCCTCCGCCTGGTCGGGCAGGGCTCGGTTCTGGGCTGTCGTCATCGTCTCCAGCGTGGCACGCCCCAGCGTCAGGGGCATCTGAGTTGTCATCGCCGGGTACAACGCCTCAGCCGTCCGGGTGCATCCCGAGATAGACCGACCACTTCTCGCCGGCCGGGTCGGCCGGCCGGCGGGCGAACTCGTCCAGCAGCCCGTACAGCCGGTCCCGGAACTCCGCCAGCTCCGCCACGGACAGCCGCAGGCCCAGCCGGGTGCTGGACAGCTGGTCCTCCCCCACGCCGGCGACCTCGTCGAGGAACGCGGCCAGCAGCGGGTCCCGGGCCGGGGCGGGACGGCCGTCGAGGTCCATCAGCCAGCTCTTCCCGGTCGCCCGGTAGGGCACCTCGCGAGCGCCGCGGCTGCCCCGCCGCTCCTGCTCCGGTGCCAGAAAGCCCGCGTCGACCAGCGTCCGGACGTGGTGCAGCACGCTGGCCGGGTTCCGGTCCAGCCGGGACGCAATCTCCCGGTTGGTCAGCGCCTCATCCAGGCACAGCCGCAGCACCCGCAGCCGGACGGCGGAGGCCAGTGCGCGGGCCTCGGCGTCGGTCGCCGGACGGCGGATGCCGTCCCTCCCCGGGCGCTTCACCGGGCCGTCCCCGCTCATGGGACAGAGCCTAGGCGGACACGCCGATAAGTGATTGACATTGCCCAATGGGAGGCCCAGGCTGCCGCGCGTGACCCCTCCGCGCAGCCTCTGGCGGCACCGCGACTTCGGGCACCTGTGGGCGGCGGAGACCGTCAGCCAGGTGGGCACCCAGGTGACCCAGCTTGCGCTGCCGGTGCTGGCGGTCACGTACCTGGCCGCGTCCCCGCTGCAGATGGGCTACCTGACCGCGCTGGAGACCGCGGCCTTCCTGGTGATCGGGCTGCCGGCCGGCGCGTGGGTGGACCGGTGGCGCCGCAAGCGCGTGCTGGTGTTCGCCGACGTCGTCCGGGCGGTCACCCTGGCGACGCTGCCGACCGCCTACCTGGCCGACCTGCTGACGCTCGGGCAGCTGTTCGTCGTCGCCGCGGTCACCGGCACGGCGACCGTCTTCTTCGACGTCGCCTACCAGAGCTACCTGCCGGCGCTGGTCGACCGGGATCAGATCGTCGACGGCAACGGGAAGCTGGAGGCCAGCCGGGCGGTGGCCCAGGTCGCCGGGCCGGGCGCGGCCGGTGTCCTCCTGCGCGTGGTCGGCGCCCCGCTGCTCATCACGGTCGACGCGGTCTCCTTCCTGATCTCCGCGCTGCTCATCGGCGGCATCCGGCAGCCCGACCGGGTGCCCGACCGCGCCACCCGGCGACCGATGCGGACCGAGATCGCCGAGGGGCTGTCCTTCGTCGTCCGTCACCCGCTGCTGCGCCGGATCGTGGCCTGCACCGGGACGTCGAACTTGTTCTCCACGATCGCCTACACGCTGCTGGTCCTCTTCGCGCTGCGCCAGCTGGGCCTGTCGGAGAGCCAGCTCGGCTTCATCTTCTCCGCCGGCGCGGTCGGCGGGCTGGTCGGCGCGGTGACCGGCGCCCGTTTCACCCGGTGGGTCGGTGAAGGCCGGGCCATCCCGCTGTCCATCCTGGTGACCGTTCCGTTCGCCGCGCTCACCCCGCTGGCGTCCGTGGGCGCTCCGGTGGTGCTGTTGGTGCTCAGCCAGTTCGCGTTCAGCTGGGCGGTGGTCGTCTACAACGTCACCCAGGTCAGCTTCCGCCAGCGGCTGTGTCCGCCAACGCTGCTGGGCCGGATGAACGCCTCGGTCCGGTTCCTGGTCTACGGCACGATGCCGGTGGGCGGCCTGCTCGGCGGGGCGCTCGGCACCTGGCTCGGCGTCGTCCCGACGCTGTGGATCGCCGTCGGCGGCCAGGCCCTGGCCGCAGCCTGGGTCGTACTGAGCCCACTGATCGGAATGCGCGACCTCCCCGACGGGTGGGACGGCGGCCGGCTGCCCGATGATGCGGAACCGGTGGCGCCGGGGACCGGGCTCCAGGGGCACGAGGGACAGTGATCGATGCTCCTGGTCCCGGCGCCCCGACCGCCGCGGTGGGCACTCCGCGCAGCCTCTGGCGGCACCGCGACTTCCGGCAGCTGTGGGCCGCGGAGACGGTGAGCCAGGTGGGCAGCCAGGTGACCCTGGTGGCCCTGCCACTGCTGGCGGTCACGATGCTGGCGGCGACGCCCTTCCAGATGGGCGTCCTGACGTCCCTGGAGACGCTGGCCTTCCTGGTCATCGGGCTCCCGGCGGGTGCCTGGGTGGACCGCTGGCGCCGCAAGCGGGTGCGCGTCACCGGGGACCTGGTGCGGGCGGTCGCCATCGGCTCGCTGCCGGTCGCCGCCGCCTTCGACGTGCTGACCCTGGGCAGCTCTACGTGGTCGCACTGGTGTCCGGGACCGCCACCGTGTTCTTCGACGTCGGCTACCAGAGCTACCTGCCCTGGCTGGTGGACAGGAACCAGATCGTCGACGGGAACTCCAAGCTGGAGGCCAGCCGCGCGGTCGCCCAGGTCGCGGGCCCCGGTATCACCGGCGTGCTCATCCGGGTGCTCGGTGCGCCGGCCCTCATCGCCGTCGACGCGTTCTCCTTCCTGCTGTCGGCGCTGTTCATCGGGCGCACCAGCCGGCCCGACGTCGTTCCGGACCGGGCTGCTCGCCGGCCGCTGCGCGTGGAGATCGCCGAGGGGCTGTCCTTCGTCGTCCGCCATCCGCTGCTGCGCCGGATGGTGGCCTGCACCGGGCTCGCCAACCTGGCCGGCTCGTTCACGGGGGCGCTGCTCGTCCTCTACGCGATCCGCCGGCTCGGACTGAGCGAGTCCGTCGTCGGGCTGGTGTTCTCCGCCGGCGCCGCTGCTGGGCATGCGCGACCAGCCCGATGAGTGGGACGGCGGCCGGCTGCCCGTCGCGGAGCCGGTTGCGCCGGGGGCCGGCGGGTAGGGCCGCTGCGACCGCGCTCCACGCACGGAGGGACAGCCCATGAGCACACCGCAGGAACCCGACGACCCCGGCCGCGACCCCGAGGGCCTGGACCCGCCACGCGACATCCTCGACGCGCCGGGGGCCACCCCCGAAAAGGGCAGCTACCAGCCGCACCGGCCCACCCAGCCACGCGACCGCCCCTCCGACGAGCCGCCGACGTCGACGGAGGGCGGCGGCCCCTGAGCACGGTCAGCACGGCCCGGCCGTTCCGCTTCTGCACCGGAGGTGGGTCGGTCAGCCGGCCAGCCACGCCGGGGCGAGGTGGCCGGCGGCGACCACGACGGCGGGCCCGCTGAGCACCGTCGTCCGGCCGTCGAAGCCGACCGACAGCCGGCCACCGGGAACGTCGACCACGACGGTTCCGGTGCTCCTGCCGGCTGCGGTCAATGCCGCGGAGGCGACTGCGCAGGCACCGGTCCCGCACGAGCGGGTCTCCCCCACGCCCCGCTCGTGGACCCGCATCCGGGCGTGCGCGTCGGCGCCGTCAGCAGTCGGGAGGACGTTGACCACCTCGACGTTCACGCCCTCGGGGAACATCGCCGCGTCGACGGGCGGCACGGTGGAGAGGTCGACCTCGGCGACCGGCTCGTCGAGCAGGACCACCAGGTGCGGGTTGCCCATCGAGATTCCCACGCCGAGCACCGAGCGGCCGCCCAGCACCATCGCGCCGTCGCCGAGCGGGCGGGCCGGACCCATGTCGACCCAGTAGCCGCCCTCAGGCAGAGCCCCGACCCGGCGCGGTCCGCCGCGGGTGCCGACCAGGACGCCGGCCTCGGCGGCCGCCCGGTCCAGCAGCCCCTCGGCGAGCAGCACGTGCAGGAAGAGCCGGATCCCGTTGCCGCACATCTCCGCGTGCGAGCCGTCGGCGTTGCGGTGGTCCATGAACCACTCGCACCGGGACAGCGCCTCCCCCAGGACGGCGGCGGCGTCGGGGACCAGGGCGCTGGGCACGACCCGCAGGACGCCGTCCCCACCGAGGCCCGCCCGCCGGTCGCAGAGCCGGCGCACCAGTGCGGCGTCCAGCCGGCCCTCGGGCCACACCGACCCGTCGGGGTCGGGCAGGACGACGAAGTCGTTCTCCGTGCCGTGGCCCTGCAGGACCCGGGGGCCGGCGCTCTCGATCACCCGTCGATCGTACGGACGCCGCGCACCCCGCCGAGCAGGTCGAGCACCCGGCCGGCCAGGTCGGGGGCCGACGCGTCGAACCAGGTGGTGGCAGCGTCCCGGCGGAACCAGGAGCGCTGCCGCCGGACGAAGCGCCGGGTGGTGGTGACCGTCCGCTCGCGGGCCTCCTGAGCGGTGAGGACCCCGTCGAACTGCTGCAGCACCTGTGCATAGCCCAGCGCCCGGGAGGCGGTCGGCCCCTCGCGCAGCCCGTCGGCGGCGAGCGACTCGACCTCGGCGACGAAACCGGCGGCCCACATCCGGTCCACCCGCTCGGCGACCCGGCGGTCCAGCTCCTCGGCGGCCCGGTCCAGGCCCACGGTGAGCGCCCGGTAGTGCGGCCGGGGCGCCGGCAGCTGGGCGACGAAGGGTCGGCCGGTCAGCTCCACCACCTCCAGCGCCCGGACCACTCGCCTGCCGTTGCTGGGCAGGATCGCCGCGGCGGCGGCCGGGTCGACGGCGGTCAGCCGGGCGTGCAGCGCCTCCTGCCCGTCCGCATCGAGCTCCGCGGTCAGACGGGCCCGGATCGCCGGATCGGTGCCGGGGAAGTCCAGCTCGTCCAGCACCGCCCGCACGTAGAGGCCCGAGCCGCCGACGACCAGCGGGACGACGCCGGCCGCCCGCAGCCGGTCGACCTCTGCGCGGGCCCGCAGCCGGTACTCCGCCACCGACGCCGGCTCCCGCACGTGCCAGAGGTCCAGCAGGTGGTGGGGCACCCCGGCGCGTTCGGCGAGGTCGGGCTTCGCCGTCCCGATGTCCATCCCGCGGTAGAGCTGCATCGAGTCGGCGTTGACGACCTCTGCGCCCAGCCGGTTCGCGAGCGCGACGGCCAGCGCGGTCTTGCCGGTCGCCGTCGGGCCGACGATCGCAACCACCGGCGGTCCGGCGTCCGATGCGGTCACGGCGTCCGCCACTCGGCGACGAGGTAGCCCACGCCGAACGGGGCGGCGGCGTAGCGGAGGTGCCCGACGACCGGCCGCCCGCGGAGGGCGGTGCCGACCCCGCGCCACACCGGAACGCCTGCGGCGAGCAGCCGTTCCCCCTCCACCGGGTCGAGCTCGGCCAGCGCGGCGGCGTTCCCGGCGGCGAGGGCCGCAGCGACGGCGTCGTCGAACGGGGCGGCGTCCGGGTCCAGGTGGCCGGGCGCCTTCTCGCTGCGGCGGGCCGAACCGTCGCCCATCGCCAGGACGCCGGTCCGGGCCGGCAGGTCCGCCAACGCGTCCGCGACGTCCTCGGGCCCGACGCCGAGCCGGACGCCGGTGTGCCCGGCCTGGTCCAGCAGCCAGGCACCGAGCGTGTGCGCCAGAGGCAGCCGACGCCCATCCGGGCGCACCCGCCCGGCGAAGGGCACTTCGAGGTCGACGCCGAATCCGCGCAGGTCACCGGCGTCCCCGGGGCCGAACCGGACGTGCGGGGCGCCGTTCCCGACCACCACCACGACCTCGGGCATCTCATCGAGCATGGACTGCACGGTCCGCGTCACGGCGGCCCGCAGCGCCGAGACGGCGTCGCTCGGGGCACCCGCCACGGCCGGCACGAGCAACGGCGGCTGCGGGCAGAAGGCCACCGTCACCGGCGCGGGAGGGCTCACGGAAGGGAGTGTCGCCGATGCATCGTGGAAGACTGCTGCCCGTGTCGAGCACGGAGAACACCGGAGACCAGACGCCCCAGGCCACTCCCCCCGCGGAGACCTCCTCGGAGGAGACGGAGCAGGGGGCGACCGGCGATGCGCCGACCGCGGACCTGACCGGCGCGGAGGCGACCGCCGAACCCTCGGGCACCGAGAGGCCGTCCTCCCCGCAGGAGGCCTCGGAACTGGCCGCCGCAGCTGCCGCCGGCGACCTGGGCGCAGCTCGAGATGACGCGGTGACGTCCAGTCCGGGCGCCCTCGCCTCGACCGCTGCCGCCGGTGACGTCCCCACCGCCGAGCCCGTTGCCGAGCAGCCCGCCGAGCAGCCCGCCGAGCAGCCGGCCGAGCACGCCACCCCGGAGGCCCTGACCGACACGGTCCCCGAGTCCGTCGGCGAGATCTCCGCCGTCCCGACGCCGGGGCCACGGCCGATGGCGCCGAGGCACGCACCGGTGCCCACCCCGCCGGCGCAGGCCCCCGCGGCCGCAGCAGCGCCGGCGGCCGAGGCCGCCCCGGCCGAGCCGGCCTCGGACCCCACGCTGTGGGGCCGGGTCGACGAGGAGGGCACCGTCTACGTCCGCACCGGCGACGACGAGCGGGCGGTGGGCTCGTGGCAGGCCGGCGAGCCGGCCGAGGGCCTGGCGCACTACGGACGGCGCTTCGACGACCTGGCCACCGAGGTCGTGCTGCTGGAGGCCCGCCTCGGCGCGCACACCGGCAACCCGAACGAGATACGGGCCAAGGCGCAGACGCTGGCCGAGACCATCCCGCTGGCCACCGCCGTCGGCGACCTCGACAGCCTGGCCGCCCGGGCCCGCGCCATGGTCAGCATGGCCGACACTGCGGTCGCGGCGAACCGGGCCGAGAAGGCCGCCGCCCGCGCCGTGCAGGTGCAGCGCAAGGAGGCCCTCGCCGCCGAGGCCGAGCAGATCGCCGCGGACTCCACGCAGTGGAAGGCTGCCGGCGACCGACTCAAGGCGATCGTCGAGGAGTGGAAGACGATCAAGGGCATCGACCGCAAGACCGACGACGCGCTGTGGCAGCGCTTCGCCGCGGCGCGGGACGCCTTCGGCCGCCGCCGCGGGGCCCACTTCGCCTCGCTGGACGTCCAGCGCACCGAGTCCCGGACGGCCAAGACCGAGCTGATCGAGGAGGCCGAGCGGCTGTCCCGCTCGACCGAGTGGGGTCCGACGAGCGCGGCGATGCGCACGCTGATGGACCGCTGGAAGGCCGTCCCCCGCACCGGCCGGGACACCGACGACGACCTCTGGAAGCGGTTCCGCGCCGCCCAGGACGTCTTCTTCGCCGCCCGCACCGGGAACGACAAGGCGCGCAGCAGCGAGGAGCAGTCCAACCAGCAGGAGAAGGAGGAGCTGCTGGCCGAGGCGGAGAAGATCGACCCGTCCAAGGACCTGCGCACGGCGCAGAACACCCTGCGCAAGATCCAGGAACGCTACGACGCCGTCGGGCACGTCCCGCGCGGGGCGATGCGCGACCTGGAGGACCGGATGCGCGCGGTCGAGGACAAGGTTCGCGGCGCCGCCGACTCCACCCGCCCCCGGGTCGAGCCGGAGAACCCGCTGCTCACCTCCATGCGCGCGGCGGTCACCAAGGCTGAGGAGCAGCTGGCCAAGGCCGAGGCGTCAGGGAACGCGAAGCGGGTCAGCGAGGCGCAGGCGAACCTGACCACGCGCCGTGAGTGGCTGACCGAGGCCGAGAAGTCGTCGTCCCGGCGCTGAGGCCCTGCCCCGGCCATTGAGGCATAGGAGGCTTTCCACCCGGTCCGCCGCGCGATACCGGGTGAAGAGCTTCCTGTGCCTGGGGCGGCGCGCCGGTCAGGCGGGTGTGGGGACGCCGATCCGCGGCATGCCCAGCAGCACGCCGGGCGTGGTGGGCCGGGTGTCGGCCGCACTGGCGTCGCCCGCCCGGGTGCGCCGGTGGGTCAGCAGCGCACCGTCGGCGACCAGGAAGTGCGGAGCCGCCTGGGTCACGACCGTCTCCACGACGTCGCCGGGTCGCACGCCGTCCGCCGTCGTGAAGTGCACCAGCCGGCCGTCGCGGGCCCGGCCGGACAGCCGCCCGCGGGCGGCGTCCTTGCTCCCCTCGCCGGAGGCGACCAGCAGCTCGACGGTCGACCCGATCAGCGCCCGGTTCTCCGACCAGCTGATCTCGTCCTGCAGGGCGGTCAGCCGCAGGTAGCGCTCCTGGACGACGTCCTTGGGCAGCTGGCCGTCCATCTCCGCGGCCGGGGTGCCCGGCCGCTTGGAGTACTGGAACGTGAAGGCGCTGGCGAACCGGGCCTGCGCGACGACGTCCAGGGTGGCCTGGAAGTCCCCCTCGGTCTCGCCGGGGAAGCCGACGATGACGTCGGTGGTGATCGCCGCGTCGGGCATGGTGGCCCGGACCCGGTCGATGATGCCGAGGTAGCGCTCCTGCCGGTACGCGCGGCGCATCCGGCGCAGGACGTCGTCGGACCCGGACTGCAGCGGCATGTGCAGCTGGTGGCAGACCGCCGGCGTCCCGGCCATCGCATCGATGACGTCGTCCGTGAACTCGCGCGGGTGCGGGCTGGTGAACCGCACTCGCTCAAGTCCCTCGATCGCTCCCGTAGCGCGCAGCAGATCGGCGAACGCGCCGCGGTTCCCGAACTCGACGCCGTAGGCGTTGACGTTCTGGCCGAGCAGGGTCACTTCGAGCACGCCCTGGTCGACCAGCGCCTGCACCTCGGCGAGCACGTCACCGGGACGGCGGTCCTTCTCGGTCCCGCGCAGCGACGGGACGATGCAGAACGTGCACGTGTTGTTGCACCCGACGCTGATGGAGACCCAGCCGGAGTATGCGGAGTCGCGCTTCGCCGGGAGGCTGGAGGGGAAAACCTCCAGCGCCTCGACGATCTCCACCTGGGCCTCGGCGTTGTGCCGGGAACGCTCCAGCAGCACGGGCAGCGAGCCGACGTTGTGCGTGCCGAAGACGACGTCAACCCAGGGGGCGCGGCGGACGATCTCGCCGCGATCCTTCTGCGCCAGGCAGCCACCGACGGCGATCTGCATGCCGGGGTGGGCGTCCTTGACCGGCCGCAGGTGCCCGAGGTTGCCGTACAGCCGGTTGTCGGCGTTCTCCCGGACCGCGCAGGTGTTGAGGACGACGACGTCGGCGTCAGCACCCTCGGCAGCAGCCCGGTACCCGGCCTCCTCGAGCAGGCCGGAGAGCCGCTCGGAGTCGTGCACGTTCATCTGACAGCCGTAGGTGCGCACCCGGTACGTCTTGCCTTGGTCCACGGGCCGATCGTACGGACGGGCGCGGCCCGCCCCGTCGGTGCGGCGGTCAGCGGGCGGGGTCGAGGAACCGGTCGAAGACGAAACCGGTCGCCTGCGCCTGCACGTACTTGTCCACGACGTCGATCGCCCAGTCCTTCGCCGTCCAGCTCGACGGGTGATAGACGCCCAGCGCGGTGCTGAGCAGCAGCTCCGTCGGGTAGACGGTGGCGGAGGTGACATTGACGGCCTTCTGCCCCCGCAGACCCGCCTTGGCGGCCAGTCCGTAGGCCGTGCCCCAGTTGACGCTGAGCCCGAAGTGCGCGGCCCAGTTCAGTCGGGTCCGCGCCTGCTGGGTCTCGGGGTGGACCGGGAGCAGTGTCTCCGCCAGGTGTGCCGGCGCGTAGCTTTCCTGGCGGCCGGTGAGGGGCATCTCGACGAACTTCTGGAAAGCGCTCATCACTGCGGTCCCGGCGACGGCGGCCAGGACGCCGCGGCTGATCAACGTGGCCGAACTCGTGGTTCCAATAGGAGAAGCCCTACCCGACCGCGCAGGGTTCATCCCGGGCCGCCGCATCCCACAGCCGACGCCGGTCTTCGTTACAGCTTCGTGATGGCAGCGCGACGTACCGAAGACCGGCGCGGCCTAGGGTCACAGGCTGTGACCGAACGCCCGAACGGAGAACCTCTCGTCCGCCTGACCGGCGTCAACAAGTGGTTCGGCGACCTGCACGTGCTACAGGACATCGACCTGACCATCGATCGCGGCGAGGTCGTCGTGGTCATCGGCCCGTCAGGTTCGGGCAAGTCCACGTTGTGCCGCACCGTCAACCGGCTGGAGTCCATCGAGAGCGGCGAGATCACCATCGACGGCCAGCGGCTGCCGGAGGAGGGCAAGGAGCTCGCCCGGCTCCGCAGTGACGTCGGCATGGTGTTCCAGAGCTTCAACCTCTTCGCGCACAAGACCGTGCTGGAGAACGTGACGCTGGGGCCGATCAAGGTGCGCAAGCAGTCCAAGACCGACGCCGAGAAGCGCGCCCGCGAACTGTTGGAGCGGGTCGGCGTGAGCGCCCAGGCCGACAAGGTCCCCGCCCAACTGTCCGGCGGCCAGCAGCAGCGCGTCGCCATCGCCCGGGCGCTGGCCATGGACCCCAAGGTGATGCTCTTCGACGAGCCCACCTCCGCCCTGGACCCCGAGATGATCAACGAGGTCCTCGACGTGATGACCGCGCTGGCCCGCGACGGCATGACGATGGTCGTGGTCACCCACGAGATGGGGTTCGCCCGTCGCGCCGCGAACCGGGTCGTGTTCATGGACAACGGCCGGATCGTCGAGTCCTCGACGCCGGAGACGTTCTTCACCGACCCGAGCTCCGACCGGGCCAAGGACTTCCTCTCCAAGATCTTGAATCACTGACCCACCGCACCCCACGAGAGGACCCTCCATGCGCATCACCCGTTACGCCGCTGCCTTCGCGGCAATCGGCGTCGTGCTCACCGGCTGTTCCAGCGAGGCCGGCAACCAGGCCGAGCAACAGACCGGCAACACCGTCGCCGTCGAGACCGAGACCTCGTTCGAACCCGGAACGACGATGGCCGAGCTCGCCGAGGCCGGAACGATGACCGTCGGCACCAAGTTCGACCAGCCCGGCTTCGGCCTGCTCAACCCGAACACCAAGGCGCCCGAGGGCTTCGACGTCGAGATCGCCAAGCTCATCGCCGCCCAGCTCGGCATCGCCCCCGAGGACATCACCTGGACCGAGACCGTGTCCGCCAACCGGGAACCGTTCCTGATGAACGGCCAGGTGGACATGGTGGCGGCGACGTACACGATCAACGACGACCGCAAGCAGAAGATCGACTTCGCCGGCCCGTACTACGAGGCGGGCCAGGACATCATGGTGGCCGCCGGCAACCCGCTGGGCATCGAAGGCCCCGACGACCTGGCCGGCAAGCGGGTCTGCTCGGTCGAGGGCTCGACCCCGGCCGAGAACATCCGCACCAACTACCCCGAAGCACAGCTCACGCTGTTCGACGTGTACTCCAAGTGCGCCGACGCGCTGACCAACGGCCAGGTCGACGCCGTCACCACCGACAACGTCATCCTGACCGGGCTGGTCGCCGGCAACCCCGACGGCTTCGAGCTCGTGGGCAACCCGTTCACGAAGGAGCCCTACGGCATCGGCGTCCCCAAGGGGGACGACGCCTTCCGCGCCTTCATCAACGACACCCTCGAAGAGGCCTTCGACAACGGCGACTGGGCCGACGCCTGGGACCGCACCGCCGGGGCGATCAGCGGCACCGAGGCACCCGAGCCGCCGGCCGTCGACCGGTACTGATCCGATCGCGGCGCCGCCGGGCGGCCGGTCCGTCCGGCGGCGCCGCGCCGCCCAGCCCCGAGAGGAGGCGCCGTGCAGTTCTTCATCGACAACTTCCCGCTGCTGCGGGACGCCTTCCTCACGACGCTGAGCCTGTCCCTGCTGGCCGGGCTCCTCGCCCTGGTCCTCGGGACGCTGCTGGCGGCCCTCCGGGTCAGCCCCATCACGCCGTTGCGCGGACTGGCCACCTTCTACGTGGAGACCTTCCGGAACACGCCCTTGACGGTCGTGTTCTTCTTCCTGATCTTCGGCCTGCCGCAGATCGACTTCGCGGTCGGCTTCTTCACCGGTTCGGTGATCGCCGTGGGCCTCTATACCGCCGCGTTCGTGGCCGAAGCCGTCCGGTCAGGGATCAACGCGGTCCCCTCGGGCCAGGCGGAGGCCTCGCGCGCGCTCGGGCTGTCCTTCGGGCAGTCGTTGCGCGAGGTGGTCCTCCCCCAGGCGTTCCGCACGGTCGTACCGCCGCTGGGCAACGTCTGGATCGCCATGGTGAAGAACACCTCGATCGCCGCCGGGTTCGCCGTGACCGAACTGACTGCATCGCTGCAGCGGTTGTCCAACGCCAACGCCGGGGAGCTGGTGTTGGTGCTCCTCGCGATCGTGCTGGGTTACATGCTGATCACCGTTCCTTCGGCCTTCGCCGTGAGTCGTCTCGAGCGTCGGGTGGCGATCCTGCGATGAGCACGCCTGTCCTGTTCGACCTGCCAGGGCCCAAGGCGCGCGCCCGCATCCGGCTCAGCACGGTCGTCGGTGCCGTCCTGATCCTGGCCATCGTCGTCTTCGTGCTGGTCCGGCTCGGTGGGAACGGGCAACTCGAAGCCCAACGCTGGTCGGTGCTCTTCGACCCCAACAGCGGCGTGCCGCAGGCCCTCGGCGAGGCCCTGGTCGCCACGCTGAAGGTCGCTGCCCTGGGGATGGTCCTGGCCACGGCGCTCGGCATGCTGCTGGCCGTGGGGCGGCTGTCGGACCGCTGGTGGGTGCGCGTTCCGGTCACCACGGTGATCGAGTTCTTCCGGGCCATCCCGCTGCTCGTAGTCATCTTCACGCTGTACTTCGTGCTGCCGGGCTTCGGGGTGCGGCTGAGTGCCTACAGCGCGCTGACCGGTGGCCTCGTGCTCTACAACATGGCCGTACTGGCCGAGATCTTCCGGGCCGGCATCCTGTCGGTGGACCGCGGCCAGCGGGAAGCCGCGTTCGGGCTGGGCCTGCGCAAGTCGCAGGTCATGACGTTGGTCCTGCTTCCGCAGGCCGTTCGCCGGATGCTGCCGGTGCTGGTGGCGCAGCTGGTCGTCCTGCTCAAGGACAGCTCGCTGGGCTTCATCATCGGCTACTTCGAGCTCCTCCGGCAGGCGCGCAGCCTGGTGGAGTTCTTCACCCCGACGTTCGGCAACCAGTACACCTTCCAGCTGTACGTCGCCGCCGCCCTGATCTACATCATCGTCAACGTGGCGATCTCCCAGGTCGCCCGCTACATCGAGCGGCGCACCAGCCGGAACGCGAAGGCCGGCAGGGTCGCTCCGGTCCCGATGCCGGACGAGGGCATGACCGCGCCGGTCCCCGTCCCGCGGCGCTGACCGAGCGGGGCACCGGCCACCTCCCTCGGGTGCCACCCCGTTGCTGGGCCCGACGCGGCGGGTGATGCACGACACTCCCGGCGCCCGTACTGTCGACCGGCGGCGCCCGGCGCAGGACCGGCTGGTCGTCGCACGGCGGACGGGTGGACCGGCACGGCGCCACGCTCCCCCGCGGACTCGACGAGGAGTCGGATGGCACAGGGCACACGGGAGGCGGCTTCCCCCCACGACAGCCAGGTCGCGTGCCTGCTGCACCACCTGATCGCGACCAGCAGCAGCGTGCTGAAGGCGGCAGCCGGGAGCATCTCGCTGATCGACGCCTCGCGGGACCGGTACGCAAAGGTGGCCGAACGCGGGACGTCCTGTCGGCTGGGCAGCAGCTTCCCACTCGACGAGGGGATCACCGGGCGAGTCGTCGCCCAGCGACGGCCCGTGGTACTGAAAACCTACGGCGAGATCCGCGCGGGTCACCTGGCGGCCGAGGAGGCAGCGCACTCCGGCGCCGTCGTGGCCGTGCCCATCTGGTGGCGCGGTGACGTCGTTGGCGCGAACGTCGTGTTCGCCTGCCGGTCCCGACGCTTCACGGTCGCCGAGATCGACGAGCTCGAGCTGCTCACCCAGACGGCCGTTCCCGGTCTCGTCCGCGCCGGGGTCGACGAAGCTTCGCTGGCCCACCTGATCCGGCGGCGGCGCGGAGACGACCGCCTGCTCGCCGAGACTCCGGGGCCACGCGTGGGGGCGGCCCCGAATGCGGGCAGTTCCGCTGACCGGTCGCCGCTGACCCGGCGGGAACGGGAGACCGTCGTCCTGCTCGCTCGCGGCCTGAGCAACCGGCAGCTCGCCAGCGCGCTGGTGCTGTCGCCCAAGACGGTGGAGAAGCACGTGGCCGCAGTGCTGCACAAGACCGGCACGGGCAGCCGCACCGCCGCCGTGATGAGCGCGCTGGAACGGGGTTGGCTGCCGCGCCCGAGCGATCGGCCGACCTCCGGCTGACAACTGGGGGAATCACCCCATACAACAGTGACGGTCACCACGCTTTACTCCTGTTACAGAACCAGTCGTGCCCGTGTCCGACCGAGAGCACAGGAGTGTCGGTGCCCGTCGTCCCCATGAAGGAGCTCCTCGACCGTGCGCTGGCCGACCGGTACGGCGTGCCGGCGTTCAACATCATCAACGACCTGAGCATCGAGGCGGTCCTCGCGGCCGCCGTCGCGGAGAACTCCCCGGTCATCCTGCAGACGTCGGTCAAGACGGTGCGGATGTACGGCCGCGCCCAGCTGTTCGACATCTTCCGCGCCCTGGTCCGCGGCGTCCCCGTGCCCGTGACGCTGCACCTGGATCACTGCCCGGACCGCTCCGTCATCAGCGACTGCCTCCAGGGCGGCTGGAACTCCGTCCTGTTCGACGCCCACGAGCTCGACGTCGCGGAGAACCTCCGACAGACCACCGAGGTCGTGGCCGATGCCCGGGCGCGCGGTGCGCACGTTGAGGGCGAGATCGAGGGCATCCAAGGAGTCGAGGACGGCATCGGCTCCGACGAAGCCTCCCTCGTCCAGACGCTCGAGGTCGCCGTGGACTTCATCCAGCGCACAGGGGTGGACTGCTTCGCCCCCGCCATCGGCAACGCCCACGGTCAGTACGCATCCGCTCCCGTGCTCGACTCCCAGCGGGTGAGCGACCTCGTGGAGGCGACCGGCGTGCCGATGGCCCTGCACGGCGGGACCGGGCTGTCCGCCGAGCAGTTCCAGGACCTCATCGCCCGCGGCTGCGCCAAGGTCAACATTTCCACGGCGCTCAAGCAGGTGTACATGCAGTCGAGCCTGCAGTTCCTGCTCAGCGCCGAGGAGAAGGGGAAGTGGGACCCGCCGTCCCTGTTCGCTCACCAGCGCAGCGCCGTGATGGACATGGCGCAGGAGCACATGCGCACATTCGGCAGTTCGGGACGTGCCTGGTGAGCGCCCTGGTCTTCGACTGCGACGGCGTGCTCGCCGACACCGAGCGGTACGGCCACCTGCCCGCGTTCAACGCGACCTTCGCCGAGCACGGCCTCCCGGTGCGCTGGAGCGAGGACGACTACGGGGAGAAGCTGGCGATCGGCGGCGGGAAGGAGCGGATGGCCAGCCTGTTCCGCGACCCGAAGTTCGTCCGCACCGCCAGCATCCCGGACGACGACGGTACGCGCGCCCAGCTGCTCACCGAGTGGCACCGCACGAAGACGGCGCGGTTCCGCGCGCTGGTGGCCGCAGGGCAGATCCCGGCCCGCCCCGGCGTCGCGCGGCTGATCACCGAAGCACTCGACGAGGGATGGACCGTCGCGGTCGCGTCCACGTCGGCCGAGGAGTCCGTCCACGCCGTCCTCGAGCACGCCGTCGGGGCGGACACCGCGGGGCGGATACCGGTCTTCGCCGGTGACGTCGTGCCGGCCAAGAAGCCCGATCCGGCGATCTACGACCTGGTGGTGGCGACCCTCGGCCTGAATCGCGGCGACACGCTGGTCGTGGAGGACTCACGCAACGGGCTGCTCGCCGCGACCGGCGCCGGCCTGCCCTGTCTGGTCACGGTCAACGGGTACACCAGGACCGAGCCGTTCGACGAGGCCGTCCTGGTGGTGTCCGAACTCGGGGACCCCGGCCGGCCGCCGATCGAGGTACTGGCCAACCGGGGGCGCGCGCACCCCGGCGACCACATCGCGCTGGCGGACGTGCGGGCGTGCCTCGGCGCACCGACGGCCCCCGCCTCATCCACCGGCCGTTCTCTGGGAGGAACTGCGTGAGCAGCACCGCACAACGGCAGGCGGACCTGGTCGTCCGCACGATCGCCCAGGCGGCCGTCGACAACGAGAAGTACTTCGGCGACCTCGACGCCGTCGTCGGCGACGGCGACTTCGGCTACTCACTGGCCCGCGGCTTCGAGACCGTGCTCGCCGGATGGGACGACGTCGACCGCACTGACATCGGCACCTTCCTGAAGAAGATCGGAATGATGATCACGGCCCGGATCGGGGGCACTTCCGGGCCCATCTGGGGAACCGCGTTCATGCGAGCCGGGATGACCGCAGGCGCGACGGACACCCTGACCGGGGATCAGGTCGTGGCCATGCTGCGCGCAGCCATCGAGGGCATCAAGGCGCGCGGCCAGTCCGACGTCGGCGACAAGACCCTGCTCGACGTCCTGGCGCCCGTGACCGACCGTCTGGAGGCCGAGGTGGCCGCGGGGGCCGACGCCACCCAGACTCTGACAGCACTGGCCGTCACCGCCAAGGAGGCCGCGGAGGCCACCGTGGACATGGTCGCCAAGCGCGGCCGCGCGTCCTACACGGGCGAGCGCAGCAAGGGATCGGTCGACGCCGGCGCCATGGGCGTGGCCGTGATCATCGGTCGGATCAACGAGGCCTGGCAGACAGAGGGAGCGTCATGAAGAAGTTCGTCAACGACCCGAAGCAGTTCGTCCCGGAGATGCTCGAGGGGCTCGCGCTGGCCAACCCGCACACCCTGAAGTACCTCCCGGAGTACAACCTCGTCATGCGTGCGGACTCCCCGCGCGAGGACAAGGTGTCCATCGTGCAGGGCTCGGGCTCCGGCCACGAGCCCGCCCACGTCATGATCGTCGGCAGGGGGATGCTGGACGCCGCGTGTCCCGGTGACGTCTTCGCCGCGCCGCCGATGAACTACGTCTACGAGACGGCCAAGCTGCTGGCCACGCCCAAGGGTGTGCTGTTGCTGGTGAACAACTACACCGGCGACCGGATGGCCTTCGACATGGGCAAGGAGATGGCCGAGTCCGAGGGCATCAAGGTCGAGATCCTGACGATCAACGACGACGTGGCCGTCAAGGACTCGACCTACACGGTGGGCCGGCGTGGCGTGGCCGGGAACTTCTTCGTCATCAAGGCGGTGGGCGCGGCCGCGGAGCAGGGCGCCGACCTCGACGAGGTGATCCGGGTGGGCAAGAAGGTCAATGACGTGACCCGGACGATGGGCGTTGCGCTCACCGCCTGCACCCCGCCGGCCAAGGGCTCACCGCTGTTCGAGCTGGGTGCGGACGAGATCGAGATGGGCGTCGGCATCCACGGCGAGCCCGGCCGCGAGCGCAAGAAGATGACGAACGCCGACGCCCTCACCGACGAGCTGCTCGACGCTGTCGTCACCGACCTGCCGTACACCGCCGGCGACAACGTCGCCCTGATGATCAACGGCCTGGGCGGCACCCCGATCAGCGAGCTCTACATCCTGTACCGCCGCGCCCACCAGCAGCTCGCCGAGCGCGGCATCACCGTCACCCGCAGTTACGTCAATGAGTACTGCACTTCGCTTGACATGGCCGGCGCCTCGCTCACGCTCGTCAAACTGGACGACGAGATCGACGCGCTGCTCAGCGCGCCGGCGGAGGTCCCGGTCCGGGTGTTCTGACCTCGCCAGCGAACGACGGCGCGGGCAGCTGCCCGGACCGCACATCTCATCCAGTGGAGACACCATGGGCAGGCAGATCACGCTCGACCAGGCCGAGGCCATCCTCGATGCGTGCAAGGCGGAGGCGGTGACCGTCGGCCAACCGATGAACATCGCGGTGGTGGACGACGGCGGCAACCTCGTGGCCTTCGCGGCCATGGACGGCACGAAGCTCATCGGCGTCGACATCTCCCAGAAGAAGGCACTCACCGCCGTCTATTTCCAGACCGACACCCGAGACCTCGCCGAGCTCGTGCAGCCGGGACAACCGCTGTTCGGCATCGAGTCGACCACGGGGGGGCGACTGGTCGTCTTCGGTGGTGGAGTGCTGCTGACCGGTCCCGACGGTTCGCTCGTCGGCGGTGTCGGAGTGAGTGCCGGGACGGTCGAGGAGGACCACCAGGTCGCTGAGGCCGGGCGGAGGGCGTTCGCCGGCTGAAGCTGCCGGGGGCCCGGCGCGGGCGTCGCACCGGTTCCGTCTCCGCCCGCGCACGGGGCTCACGCGCGTCGACGGGCCCATTTCGTGATCCCACACGCGCCACGGGTGGAGCGGGCGAGCTTGTCACGTTCCGCCAGTCCTGCCCGGAGTGAGGACTGCCGAGATCTAGGGCATGACCGCCGCTCATGTCTTAGCCCCGGACCTGGACGACCTGGACGACCCCGACGACCTCGATGACCCCGACGACCTGGCGGACACCGCCCAGATCTTCGTCAGCCGGCTGCGCGGCAGCGCCGCGGACTTCGCCGCGGCAGCGGGTGCCGAGTCAGCGATCGTCCGTGAGGCGGTCCCGCCGGGCCCGGCACCGCCGGTCCCGCTGCCGGGTGGTGCTGCGCTACGCCACCGGTGAGGAGAGCGACGTGACGTTCCTGGGCCCGGTCAGCCACCCCGCGCGCGGCCGGGAGCTGACCATGTCGCAGTTCGACACCTCGATCCAGCTGTGGCTGGGCACCGGTCAGGAGCGCAGCCGGCGTTGGCTCGTGCCGGACGAGGACGCCGCCGACGGTGTCGCCGTCGACGTCACCGCCTGGCTCGACCGCTGACCCCGGCGGTCGCCGACCTTCGGTGAGGCCGTGAACTCCAATAGCCCAGAACCGATCCGGTTCTGGGCCATTGGAGTTCGATGGCGTGTCGGGGCGCGGGACGAGAACCGGCGGCTGCGGGAGCCGGAGGTCAGCGCGGAGGCTCTGCGCGCCGGCCGATCGGGACCCAGCGCCCCTCTCCCACCTCGTCCGCCGTCCCGGCGGCACGCTGGCCGGCGATGCCGCTCCCGCCGCCGAGGCCGCCGCCGTTCGGCTTCCCTCCGGTGGTGGCCCGGGACGCCTTGCGACCTCCGAGCCCGCCGCTCCCGAAGCCCCCGCCGCTCGCCGAACTGCGGTTCCCGAAACCGCCGCCACCCGAGCCACGGCTGGCGAAGCCACCACCGCCGGGAACGATCTCCTCCGCGGCCCCGACGTTCTCGAGCTCGTCACTGCC
Organism: Modestobacter sp. DSM 44400; assembly: GCF_900107175.1. Lineage (GTDB taxonomy): Bacteria > Actinomycetota > Actinomycetes > Mycobacteriales > Geodermatophilaceae > Modestobacter. The sequence continues at coordinate 120,413 of NZ_FNOZ01000005.1, forward strand.
AGGGAGGTCGTCGTCGGGATCGGTGCCCGTGTCGCCGGCATCGGCGTACACGGCGTCCAGCGCCTCGCGCGCCACGATTCCGGCCAGTCCACCGCCGTAGCCCTTGCGGGCGAGCATGCCGACCAGTCGGCGCTCGGCGGTCACCTGGTCCAGTCGGGCCATGCTGCGGGCCTTGCGCTCCACCAGTCGGCGTGCGGTGTCCCACTCGTCCTGCGGGTCGACCTCGGCGACCGCCGCAGCGGCCACTTCGTCGTCGATGCCCTTGGCCCGGAGCTCCTGGGTCAGCGCCCGGCGGGCCAGGCCGCGACCGGACTGCCGCGAGGTCACCCACGCCGCAGCGAACGCGGCGTCGTCGATCAATCCGACCTCGGTAAGCCGGTCGAGCACGGCCTCGACGACGTCGTCGGCGACCTCGCGCCGGGCCAGGAGTTCCGCGAGCTGCTGGCGGGTCTTGGACGCCCCGGTCAGCGCCCGCAGGCAGATGCCGCGGGCAACTTCGACCGGGTCGCGGTCGTCGGCGGGAGCCGTCGACCCGTCGTCGGTGGAACCGTCGGCGCCGGTGGCGCTGCCGGCTCGTCGACCTGCGCCACGGCCGCTGCGTCCATCGCCGAACCCGGACCCGGACCGCGCGCCGGCTCGGCCCCGCCCCGAGGCGGCACCCGCGCGGCGGCGGCCGGACCGGCGGGCGTCGCCATCCGCCGGTCCCGCCTCAGCGTCGGGGTCCGGACCGGACCACGGGTCGTTCATGACCGGCTCAGAAGTCGACCGGCTCAGCTGCCGGCGCCTCAGCCTTCGGCGCGCCGATGCCCAGCTTCTCCTTGATCTTCTTTTCGATCTCGTCGGCCAGGTCCGGGTTGTCCTTCAGGAAGGTGCGGACGTTCTCCTTGCCCTGGCCGAGCTGGTCGCCCTCATAGGTGTACCAAGCACCGGACTTGCGGACGATGCCCTGCTCGACACCGATGTCGATGAGGCCACCCTCGCGGCTGAAGCCAGTGCCCCAGATGAGGTCGAGCTCGGCCTGCTTGAACGGCGCGGCCACCTTGTTCTTGACGACCTTCACCCGCACCCGGCTGCCGACCGCGTCGGTGCCCTGCTTGAGGGTTTCGATGCGCCGGACGTCGAGCCGGACCGAGGAGTAGAACTTCAGCGCCCGGCCGCCGGTGGTGACCTCCGGCGAGCCGTAGACCACGCCGACCTTCTCGCGCAGCTGGTTGATAAAGATCATCGTGGTGCCGGAGTTGCTCAACGCACCGGTGATCTTGCGGAGCGCCTGGCTCATCAGCCGGGCCTGCAGACCCACGTGGCTGTCACCCATCTCGCCCTCGATCTCGGCGCGCGGCACGAGCGCGGCCACCGAGTCGACGACGATGACATCCAGCGCGCCGGAGCGGATCAGCATGTCGGCAATTTCCAGCGCCTGCTCACCGGTGTCGGGCTGGCTGATCAGCAGGGCGTCGGTGTCCACGCCGATCGCGCGGGCGTAGTCGGGGTCCAGGGCGTGCTCGGCGTCGATGAACGCCGCGATGCCGCCGGAGGCCTGGGCGTTGGCCACCGCGTGCAGGGCGACCGTCGTCTTGCCGGAGGCCTCGGGGCCGTAGACCTCCACGACCCGGCCACGGGGCAGCCCCCCGATGCCGAGCGCGATGTCCAAGGCGATGGACCCGGTCGGGATGACCTTCATGGCGACCTCGGGCGAGTCGCCCAGGCGCATCACGGAGCCCTTGCCGAACTGCTTGTCGATCTGGGCGAGGGCCATGTCGAGGGCCTTGTCGCGGTCCAGCGTTGCCATGGTGGCCACCTTCGGTGTCGCGGGGAAGCGGGTCGTCGCCGACGCTAGGGCGGGGGTCTGACACTTTCGACGGACCGAGCAAATCTGTGGACGGGCCGCCGACCTGTGGACGACGGTAGACCGAACAGGTGTTCGATTCCAGCGGACACGCCGGAGGTGTCCGGGCAGCGGTCCCGAGCGCGCTCAGCGCTTCTTCGGCGGTACGTCGTACTCCTCGCAGATGGCCAGCCAGACCTTGCGCAGCGCGACGCCGGCCTCGATGGCCTCGACCGCCGTTCGGCCACCGACGGCGGAGAGGACGTGGTCGCGCGCCACGCTCTCGGCTCGCATGGACCCGAACAGCTCGTGCATCCGGGTCCAGAACTCCTGCAGACGCACGACGACGACGGTACCCAGCCCGTCGGGAGACAGCCGCCGGCCTAGCGACCCGGCGTGGCCGGCAGCAGCGAACGCCGGCTGCCTGCCCACACGGCGGCCAGCGGCAGCACCAGCACCGCGGCGGCGACGGCCACCAGCCTGAACCCCCCGACGGCGAGCAGCGGTCCCCCGACCGCCCCCGCGACCGCGGCACCCAGGCCCATCAGCAGGTCGGTGGCGCCCTGCGCGGTGGGCCGCACGGCGGCCGGGACGGCCTCGGTCACCAGCGTCGAGCCGGCCACCAGCCCGCACGACCAGCCCAGCCCGAGCAGGAACAGGCCGATGCCGAGCTGGACGGCCGCGCCGGGCGGCGCCGTCCCGGCGACCAGGCCGGCCAGCAGGAGGAGCAGCCCGCCGACGGCGACCGTGGCCGACCGGCCGGCCCGGTCGGCCAGCCAGCCCACGGCCGGCGAGAACAGGTACATGCCGGCCACGTGCACGCTGATGACCAGGCCGATGAGGCGCAGCGTCGTCCCCTCGGTGCCGCCGGACCCGGCGCCCATGTGCACTGGCGTCATCACCATCAACCCGACCATGACCGAGTGCGAGACGACGACGGCGCACAGCCCCAGCCGCCCGCCCGGCGTCGCCCAGACCGCGCGCAGAGCGGCCGGTGTCCCCGTCCGCGGGGCAGGCTGCAGCGGTCCGTCCCCGGTCGCCAGCCGCCGGGCCAGCAGCAGCGGATCGGGCCGGAGGAGCAGCAGGGCACCAGCGGCGACGACGGCGAAGGCGAGGACCGACAGCACGAACGCACCACCGAGCGCGGGCAGCCCGAGCGCCCGGCCCGCATCGTCAGCGGGGCCGGCCAGGTTCGGGCCCAGCACCGACCCGACGGTCGTCGCCCAGACCACCAGCGACAACGCCCGGCCGCGGGAGGCAGGCTCGGCCAGGTCGGCGACGACGAGCGGCCTGCAGGCCGCTCGTCGTCGCCGCCCCGAACGCGAACAGGCCGGCCAGCAGCAGGGGCAGCGAGGACGCCGCGGTCGCCGCGACCACCACCAGGGCACCGGCCACCGCGATGCCGTAGCCCAGCGCCAGCCCGGCCCGTCGTCCGAACCCGTCACTGACCCGGGCCAACGGGACGGCGATGACCGCGGCGCCCAGCACGCTGGCAGTCTGTCCGAGCCCGGCCGCCGAGTCGCTGCCGGCGACCTGCCGGGCCAGCAGCCCGCCGACGGTGATGCCCACGGTCACGCCCAGCCCGCCGAGGGCGACCGCTCCGGAGAGCACGGGGAGCGTCCGGCGCTGGACGGCGGCCGGGTCGGCCGGCAGCTGGGGAGTCACGCCGCGAGTCTGCCGTCCCGGGCCACCGGCTGACGGCCCCGACCGGGTAGACAAGGGCAATGCGCGCACACGGCACCGGCCGGGCTCCCCGGCACCGGCGCCGCCCGCTCGCCGTGGTGGCAAGCGTGCTCGTCGCGCTGGCCGCCTGCGGGGACGGCGGCGGGCGCAGCGCGTCCAGCCCGAGCGCGACGACGAGCGCGTCCACGACCACCCCGACCGCGGCCGCCTCGTCGTCCGCCCCGGCGGCATCGTGCGCCCAGCAGACGCTCGACCGGCTGGACCGGCCGGCCCGGATCGGGCAGCTGCTGTTGGTCGGGGTGCCCATCGACGACCCGGTGACCGGGCTGGAACAGCTGGCCGGCGTCCCGGTGGGCGGGGTCTTCCTGCACGGGCGCAGCACTGCCGGTGCCGCCGCGATCGGCGCCGCGGTCGCCCAGCTCCGGTCGGCGACCGGGGTGCCACTGGAGGTCGCCGTCGACCAGGAGGGCGGCCTGGTGCAGGCGCTGAAGGGCACCGGCTTCGACCCGGTGCCCAGCGCCCTGCAGCAGGGCCGGCTGGCACCGGAGGCACTGCGCAGCGCGACCGCGACGTGGGCGCAGCAGCTGCACGGCGCGGGCATCACGTTGGACCTGGCGCCGGTGGCCGACGCCGTGCCCGCCGGCACGGAGGCGCAGAACCCGCCGATCGGCGCCGTCGACCGGCAGTTCGGCAGCGACCCCGTGCAGGTGGCCGCTGCGGTGACGACCCTCGTGGGCGCGCTCCAGGACGCCGGGGTGGCCGCCACCGTCAAGCACTTCCCGGGCCTGGGCCGGGTCGACGTCAACACCGACACGGACGTGGGGGCGGCCGACCCCGAGACCAGCCCCACCGACCCGTACCTGGAACCCTTCCGCGCCGCCGTGGCCGCCGGCACGGCCGCAGTCATGGTCAGCTCGGCGACCTACCCACAGCTGGACCCCGACCGGGCCGCCGTCTTCTCCCCCGCGGTGATCGGCCTGCTGCGCGACCAGCTCGGCTTCGACGGCGTCGTGGTCGCCGACGACCTCGGCCAGGCGGTGGCGCTGTCGGCCACACCGGTCGGCGAGCGGGCGGTCTCGGCCGTGGGCGCGGGGGTCGACGTCGTCCTCACCGTGCGTGGGCAGGACGCCGCACCGATGTCCGCGGCGCTGGCCGACCGCGCCGCGGCCGATGCGGGGTTCGCCGCCCGGATCGACGAGTCCGCACTGCGCGTGCTGGCCCTCAAGGAGCGATTCGGCCTGCTCCACTGCTGAACCCACCTGCGGTGTCGGAGCCGAACGGCTACGCCGTGCCACCAGGCAGCTACAGGCCCATCGCGCGGCCGACGATCTCCCGCATGATCTCGTTGGTGCCGCCGTAGATGGACTGCACGCGGGCATCCCGCCAGGCCTTCGACACCGGGTACTCGTCCATGTAGCCGTAGCCGCCGTGCAACTGCAGGCACCGGTCGGCGACCTTGTTCTGCAGCTCCGTCGTCCAGTACTTGGCCATCGCCGCGTCGGTCGCGGTGAGGTCGCCGGAGTCGAGCTGGCGCATGCACTCGTCGACGAAGGTGCGGGCGATCGTGGTCTCGGTCTGCAGCTCCGCCAGGACGAACCGGGTGTTCTGGAAGCTGCCGACCGTCGTGCCGAACGCCGTCCGGTTGGTCACGTACTCCACCGTCTGCGCCAGCACGGTCTCTGCCGCCGCGACCGCCCCGACGGCGATGGACAGCCGCTCCTGCGGCAGGTTGGTCATCAGGTGGCCGAAGCCGCCGTCCTCGGTACCGAGCAGGTTCGCCCCCGGCACCCGGACGTCGGCGAAGAACAGCTCCGCGGTGTCCTGCGCCTTCAGGCCCACCTTGGCCAGGTTGCGCCCCCGGGTGAAGCCGGGCATGTTCCGCTCGACGACCAGCAGGCTGGTGCCGCGCGAGGCCGGCGCGTCGGGGTCGGTGCGGGCCACCACGATGACCAGGTCGGCGTTGATGCCGCTGGTGATGAACGTCTTGGACCCGTTGAGCACCCAGTCCCCGCCGTCCCGGCGTGCGGTCGTCGCGATGCCCTGCAGGTCGCTGCCGGTGCCCGGCTCGGTCATCGCGATGGCGGTGATCAGCTCCCCGGCGCAGAACCCTGGCAGCCAGCGCGCCCGCTGCTCCTCGGTGGCCAGGTCGCGCAGGTAGGGGCCGACGACGTCGTTGTGCAGTCCGAACCCGACGCCGCTGGCGCCGATCCGGGTGACCTCCTCGTCCAGGACTGCGTTGTAGCGGAAGTCGCGCACCCCGCCGCCGCCGTACTGCTCGTCCATGTCCATCCCGAGGAACCCCTGCTCGCCGGCAGCGGTCCACACCCCGCGGGGGACGATGCCGGCCTTCTCCCACTCGTCGTGGAAGGGGGCCACGGCCTTGTCCAGGAAGGCGCGGACGCTGGACCGGAAGTCGTCGTGGTCGGACCCGTAGAGCGAGCGGCGCATGGGCGGCAGTGTGGCCCAGCGACCCGGGCGGCCGACAGCCCCGGCGCGGGCGGCTCAGGCGGCGCGGTACGGGTGGGCGGGTTTGATGACGCCGTTGACGAAGCGGCCCTTGCTGTCGGCTTCCATCAGGGCGTCGAACTCCTCGGGCGGCACGTCCAGGTACTGGTAGACCCGGTTGCCCTGGAACTCCACCTCCAGCACCGACGCCTCGGGGTCGTAGCCCACCGAGACGATGCTGGAGGAGGCCACGCGGGACCTGTCCATCGGTTCCCCCACCGGGGCGGCCGCGGCGGCTGGGGCCTCCCCGCCGCGATGCTCCCGCCGCCGGGGCGCCGTCCGGCGCAGACACGCCGGTCGCGCGCCGGGTCAGCCGGCCGCGGCGGCCAGCCGGGCGACGCTGGCGGTGAGCGCATCCGCGCTGACCCTGGGGAAGGTGACCCGGGCCAGGACGGCGGGGTCGGTGACCTGGGACCAGTCGTAGGTGTGCACGACCGTCGTCCGTTCCCCGGCAAGCGGCTCGAGCGCCCAGCTCCACCGGACCCCGGCCGGCGGCTGCCCCTCCCGCGCGGTCGTCCAGGCGATGCGGCGTCCCTCGTCGAACTCCAGCACGTGGTTGTCGGTGCGGTAGTCGCCCAGGGCCGGGTAGTGCATGGCCATCGTGAAAACCTGGCCCACGCCGGTGATCGGCGAGGCGTGCACGTCGGCCTGGAGCATCCCGGACCCGTCGACCTGGACGTGTCGGCGCGGGTCGGCCAGGACGGCGAACAGCTCACCCGCCGGGACGTCGACGGTCTGCTCGACCCGGATCATGGTGTCGCTCTGCTCGATCACCGGGCCATCCTGCACGCCTCCGGCCCCGGTGACAGGGTCAGCCGCATGACCATTCCCACGACGTCCTTCGCGCACGTCCGACTGACCGTCACCGACATCGAGCGCTCCCGGGCCTTCTACGACGACGTCTTAGGCCTGCCGGTCGCCTTCGAGGTGCCGGCGGACGCCGACGCCGCGACCCGCGAACAGCTGGCGTGGCTCTACGGCGGGGTCATCTACGCCGTCGGCGACTCGCTGCTCGGCCTGCGCCCGGTGGCCGAGGACGTCTTCTCCGCGGACCGCACCGGGCTGGACCACCTGAGCTTCGCGGTCGGCTCCCGAGCCGACCTGGACGCCGCCGCCGCGATGCTCGACGAGCGGGGTACCGCGCACGGCGGGGTGACGGACATCGGCGCCGGCTACATCCTGGAGTTCCGCGACCCCGACGGCATCGCCCTGGAGCTCTTCGCTCCGAAGGGCTGAGCTCCCGGGGACGGCCGGGCCCCGACGAACTGTCGTACCGCTGTGGACACTGGTCCCGTGGCCGCCCACCCGTCTCCCGCCCCCGCTGCACTGGAGCGGTTCTCCGCACCGACCCAGGCGTGGTTCACCGGGGCGTTCGTGGAGCCCACGCCGGCACAGGAAGGCGCGTGGCGGGCGATCAGCAGCGGCGGGCACGCCCTGGTCGTCGCGCCGACCGGCTCGGGCAAGACGCTCGCAGCATTCCTCTGGTCCATCGACCGGCTGGCGGCGAGCCCGCCGGCCGACGAGAAGACCCGCTGCCGCGTCCTCTACGTCTCCCCGCTCAAGGCGCTGGCCGTGGACGTCGAGCGCAACCTGCGCGCGCCGCTGGCCGGCATCGGCCAGGCGGCGGCGCGGCTGGGGCTGCCGCGACCAGAGATCGCGGTGGGCGTGCGCTCCGGCGACACCCCCGCCGACGAGCGGCGGGCCTTCGCCCGCCGGCCCCCCGACATCCTGATCAGCACCCCGGAATCGCTGTTCCTGCTGCTGACCAGCCAGGCCCGGGAGGCGCTGCGCGGAGTCGAGACGGTGATCCTCGACGAGGTGCACGCAGTCTGCGGCAGCAAACGCGGCGCGCATCTGGCGGTCTCCCTGGACCGGCTCGACGAGCTGCTGGAGCGGCCGGCGCAGCGGATCGGGCTGTCGGCGACCGTGCGCCCGGTCGAGGAGGTGGCGACCTTCCTCGCGGGCGGCCGCCCGGTGCAGGTCGTCGCTCCGCCGTCGCACAAGAAGTGGGACCTCTCGGTCGTCGTCCCGGTCGAGGACATGAGCTCCCTCGGCCAGCCGACCGGGGAGCTGCAGGGCTCGGCCGCCGGCAACCAGCCCCGGACGTCGATCTGGCCGGCGGTCGAGGAACGGGTGCTCGACCTCATCGAGTCCCACCGCAGCACCATCGTCTTCGCCAACTCCCGGCGGCTGGCCGAGCGGCTCACCAGCCGGCTCAACGAGCTGGCCTACGAGCGCAGCACCGGCGAGACGCTGCCACCGGGCACCAGCCCGGCCCAGCTGGTGGCCCAGGCCGGCGCAGGCGGCGGGCTGCCGGTCGACTTCAAGCCCGTCGCCTCGGCCCACCACGGGTCGGTGTCCCGGGAGCAGCGCGCGGTGGTCGAGGAGGCGCTAAAGTCCGGTCAGCTGCCGGCCGTTGTGGCCACCTCGTCGCTCGAGCTGGGCATCGACATGGGCGCGGTCGACCTGGTGGTGCAGGTCGAGTCCCCACCCAACGTGGCGGCCGGGTTGCAGCGGGTCGGCCGGGCCGGGCACCAGGTCGGCGCGGTCAGCGAGGGCGTCATCTTCCCGAAGTTCCGCGGCGACCTGGTGCAGAGCGCCGTGGTCGCCGAGCGGATGCGGGCGGGCGCGATCGAGTCCACCCGCTACCTGCGCAACCCGCTGGACGTGCTCGCGCAGCAGATCGTGGCGATGGTCTCCGAGCGCCCGCGCACGGTCGACGACGTGGCCGGCGTGCTGCGCCGGTCGGCCGCGTTCACCTCGCTCCCGGATGCCGCGCTGCACGCGGTGCTGGACATGCTGGCCGGCCGTTACCCCTCCGACGCCTTCGCCGAGCTGCGCCCCCGGCTGACCTGGGACCGGGTCACCGACACCCTTACCGCCCGGTCGGGTGCCCAGCGGCTGGCGGTCACCAGCGGCGGCACCATCCCCGACCGCGGACTGTTCGGCGTCTTCCTCGTCTCGGGCAAGGGCGAGGGCGGCAAGCGGGTGGGCGAGCTGGACGAGGAGATGGTCTACGAGTCCCGCACCGGCGACGTCTTCCTGCTGGGCTCCTCGTCCTGGCGGATCGAGGAGATCACCCACGACCGGGTGCTGGTCTCCCCCGCCCCGGGCCAGCCCGGGAAGATGCCGTTCTGGCACGGCGACACCCTCGGCCGACCGCTGGAGCTCGGCCGGGCGCTGGGCGCCTTCCTCCGCGAGGTCGGCTCGGCGACGCCGGAGGCCGGTGCCGAGCGGGCCCGCGCCGCCGGGCTCGATGCGTGGGGCGCGGCCAACCTGCTCGCCTACCTGGCTGAGCAGAAGCAGGCCACCGGCCACCTGCCCGACGACCGCACGCTGCTGGTCGAGCGTTTCCGTGACGAGCTGGGCGACTGGCGGCTGGTCGTGCACTCCCCCTTCGGCGCGCAGGTCAACGCCCCCTGGGCGCTGGTGCTGGCCGCCCGGCTGCGGGAGCGCTACGGCGTCGACGTCGCCTCCATGCACTCCGACGACGGCATCGTGCTGCGGCTGCCCGACACGACCGGCGAGGTACCCGAGGCCGACCTGGCGCTGCTCGACCCCGACGACGTCGAGCGCGAGGTCACCGCCGAGGTGGGCAACTCGGCGCTGTTCGCCAGCCGGTTCCGCGAGTGCGCCGCCCGCGCGCTGCTGCTGCCCCGCCGCGACCCGCGCCGCCGGACCCCGCTGTGGCAGCAGCGCCAGCGGGCCGCGCAGCTGCTCGCCGTCGCCAGCGAGTTCTCCTCCTTCCCGATCACCCTCGAGGCGGTCCGGGAGGTGCTGCAGGACGTCTACGACGTACCGGGCCTGGTCGAGCTGATGCGCGACGTCCGGGCGCGCCGGGTCCGGCTGGTCGACGTGCAGACCCAGACCGCCTCCCCGTTCGCCCAGTCGTTGCTGTTCGGCTACGTCGGACAATTCATCTACGAGGGCGATGCCCCGCTGGCCGAGCGTCGCGCCCAGGCCCTCGCGCTCGACACCGGGCTGCTCGCCGAACTGCTGGGCCGCTCGGAGCTGCGCGAGCTGCTGGACTCCGACGCACTGGCCGAGATCGAGGCGGAGCTGCAGCGACTGCCCGCCGAGCGGCACCCGCGGGACGTCGACGCCGGGGCCGACCTGCTGCGGGTGGTCGGTGACCTGACCGTCGCCGAGGCCGGGGGCCGGGGGATGTCCGCCGAGTGGCTGGAGGAGCTGGTCGCCGCCCGGCGCGCGCTGCAGGTCCGCATCGCCGGCGAGCTGCGGTACGCGGCGATCGAGGACGCCGGCCGGCTCCGCGACGTCCTGGGCACCGCGCTGCCGGTCGGCGTCCCGGAGGTGTTCACCGAGCCGGTCGCCGACCCGCTCGGTGACCTGGTGGGGCGCTACGCCCGCACCCACGGCCCGTTCGTCCCTGCCGAGGTCGCCACCCGGCTCGGCCTCGGGGTCGCCGTGGTCACCGCCACCGTGCAGCGCCTGGTGGGCACCGGGCGGATGGTCACCGGCGAGTTCCGGCCCGGCGAGGTCGGCCAGGAGTGGTGCGACGCGGAGGTGCTGCGCTCGATCCGGCGGCGCAGCCTGGCCAAGCTGCGCCAGGAGGTCGAGCCGGTGCCGATCGGCACGCTCGCCCGGTTCACCCCGTCCTGGCAGTCGGTGGGCAGCCGGCTGCGCGGGGTGGACGGCGTGCTGGCCGTCGTGGAGCAGCTGGCCGGGGCGCTGGTGCCGGCGTCGGCGCTGGAGGCGCTGGTGCTGCCCTCGCGGGTGACCGGCTACTCCCCCGCGATGCTCGACGAGCTGACCAGCGCCGGCGAGGTGCTGTGGGCCGGCGCCGGGAGCCTGTCCGGTGGCGACGGCTGGGTGACCCTGGTCCCCGCCGACCTGGCTCCCCTCCTGCTGCCCGAGCCCCCCGGCGGCGCCGTCGACGAGGGCGGCGTGGCCGCCCAGGTGCTGGCGGAGCTGGCCGGTGGGCAGGCGCTGTTCTTCCGGTCGCTGTCCGACCGGGTCGGCGCGACCGACGACCAGGCGTTCGCCGACGTGGTGTGGGACCTGGTGTGGGCCGGGGCGCTGACCAACGACACGCTGGCCCCGCTGCGCACCCGGCTGGCCGGCGGCGGCACCCACCGCAAGCAGCCCGCCGCGCCGCGGGCGCGGTTGGACCGCTCACGGTACGGCCGTACCCGGCTCGGTCGCCCGGCCCTGCCGAGCCGCACCGGGCCGCCCACCGTGGCCGGCCGGTGGTCCCGACTGCCGGAACTGGAGTCCAACGCGACCAAGCGGACGACGGCCCGCGCCGAGTCGCTGCTGGAGCGGCACGGGGTGCTCACCCGCGGCGCGGTGATGGCCGAACAGGTGGTCGGCGGATTCTCGGCGGTCTACCCGGTGCTGCGGGCATTCGAGGAGAACGGCCGCGCCCGACGGGGCTACTTCGTCGAGTCGCTCGGCGCCGCGCAGTTCGGCACGCCGGGATCGGTCGACCGGCTGCGCAGCTTCGCCAGCCCCGACCGGGTGCCGGCCGGCCCGGTGGTGCTGGCCGCCACCGACCCGGCCAACGTCTACGGGGCGGCGCTGCCCTGGCCCGAGCGCGTCGTCGGCAGCACCGACGACGACGGCGGGACCGCGCCCGCGGTCGACGTGGGCGAGGGCACCGGGAAGAAACGGGCGACCGGGCACCGGGCCGGGCGCAAGGCCGGGGCGCTGGTCGTGCTCGTCGACGGTGAGCTGGTGCTCTACGTCGAGCGGGGCGGCAAGACGCTGCTGTCCTGGACCGAGGACGAGACGGCCCTGAAGGAAGCCGCGACGGCGCTGTCCGGCGCGGTGGCCTCCGGGGCCCTGGGTCGGATGACCGTGCAGAAGACCGACGGCGCGTCGGTGCACGAAGCGGAGGCGTTGTCCTCGGCGCTGCAGGCCGCCGGCTTCAGCGCAACGCCGCGGGGGCTGCGCCTGCGTGGGTGAGTCGCCGGTCGCCGACCGGCCTGTCGACATGCCACGCTCGCGCTCGTGCAGAAACGCAGGCTCGTCCTCCTCACCGGCCAGGAGGCCACCGGCAAGTCCACCGTCGTCCGGGCGCTGCTGCCCCGCACCCCCTCCGGGGCCCAGCTCGACGCCGAGGACGTGGGTCAGGTCAATCCCTGGGTGTACGACGCGGCCTTCACCGAACTGCACCTGCGGAACGCCACCGCCGTGGCGCTCAACTTCTGGAAGGCCGGCTACCGCACGGTCCTGGTCGGCAGTCTGGTCAACACCCACGTGGAGTACCTGGAGTTCCGGCGACGCCTGCCCGAGGACGTCGACGTGCTCGTCGTTCAGCTCACCGCCTCACGTGCCGTTCGTAACCAGCGTCGACTGGGCCGGGGGAAGCGGTCGGACCAGCAGTGGCACGACCTCGTCGACCGGAACGACCCGGAGGACACCACCCTGGCGGCGGCTGCCGGCGACTACCGGTACGTGTGCGTGGACACCGGGTCGCTGAGACTGGAGGAGGCGCTTCGGCAGATCATGGCCGCTGCGCCGGAGATCTGGCCCCGCTGAACCCCCCGACGGCGAACGCTGATGCCCACGTCTGCCGCTCGGGTCGGGCATCCAGGCACGACGTGGTCGAGCGGGGCGGCAAGACGCTGCTGCCCTGGACCGAGGACGAGACGGCCCGACGGAGGCCGCGACGGCGTTGTCCGGCGCAGTGGCATCCGACGCCCTGGGGCCGGATGACGTCGCGGAGGAGTGGGTCTCGTCGGCAGGTCTCAGCGGGTGCGGCGGTGCATCGCCCGTCGGACGACCCAGAGGACGGCGCCAAGGAGCAGCACGCCGGTTCCGGTGACGATGGCGGTCGGGGGCAGGCTGAACGCGAGGGTCACGCAGCCGACCAGGCCGAGGACGGGCACCCATCGTGGTGGGCGGTGCTCGGCTGCACTGAGGGTGAGGGCGGCGGCGTTCGCGATGGCGTAGTAGGCGAGGACGCCGAAGGAGGAGAACCCAATCGCCCCACGCAGGTCGAGCGTGGCGACGAGAACGATGACGACGGCGCCGACCGCTAGTTCGGCGCGGTGCGGAACCTGGTAGCGGGGGTGCACCGCTGCGAGGACCGCCGGGAGATGGTGGTCGCGGGCCATGGCCAGCGTGGTCCGGGACACCCCGAGGATGAGTGCCGACAACGCCCCGAGGGCAGCGACCGCGGCCCCGGCCTGCACGAGCGGCACCGTGCCGGACAGCGACCCGGTGGCCACGGCGGCCTGCAACGGGGCGGCGGTCGAGGCGAGCCCCGGGGCGCCGGCGGCGAGCAGGGCGGCGCCGGCGACCACCCCGTAGACGACCAGGGTGATCGCCAGTGCGAGGGGGATGGCCCGGGGGATGGTGCGGGCGGGGTCCCGGACCTCCTCGGCGAGGGTGGCGATGCGGGCGTAGCCGGCGAAGGCGAAGAACAGCAGTCCCGCGGCCTGCAGCACCCCGCCGAGGTCGGTGCCGGGGAACGGAGCCAGGTTCGCCGTCCTCATGGCCCCTCCGGCGAGGGAGCCCACGACGACCAGGGTGAGGGTGGCCAGGGTCAGCACGACGATGACCCGACTGAGCCACGCCGACTTCTGCACCCCGACGTAGTTCACCCCCGTCAAGGCGACCACGGCGAGGACTGCGACGAGGCGGAGGTGGCCGGGAGCGGCGTAGGCGCCGAACGTGAGCGCCATCGCGGCGCAGCTGGCGGTCTTCCCGACGACGAAGGACCACCCGGCCTGGTAGCCCCAGAAGTTCCCGAGTCGGCGGCGCCCGTAGACGTAGGTGCCTCCCGACTCGGGGTAGAGAGCAGCCAGACGTGCCGAGGACGTGGCGTTGCAGTAGGCGATGACGGCGGCCACTGCCAGGCCGATCAGCAGACCGGAGCCGGCGGCCCGGGCGGCGGGAGCGAACGCCGAGAACACCCCGGCGCCGATCATCGCGACCAACCCGACGACCACTGCATCACCGACCCCCAGTCGACGGGCCAGCCCGTCGGGAGGTCCCGAGCGGGGTGCTCCGCCGGGCGGGGACGACCGGTCGGGCGGAAACCCGTCGGGCGAGGTAGGAACGGAGTCCGCCATGGCGAGCCTGTCCATCCGGCCGCTGCAGCGGCGCGTCTGCCGCAGTGTCAGGCCGGACCTGACCGCGACGGTGGTCCCGATCAGGCTCTCATCCCTGGCGAGGGAAACCGGGACCTGGTTGCTCACCCCGGCGGCCGCAGGCCGGGCGACGACGGGGCGATGGGAAGCCGGGCAGGCCCACGACGACGGCGACGACGCCGCAGTCCGGCAGGGCACGCCCGGCGCAGGGATCATGGACGGCGTGCCCGAAGGAGACACCGTCTGGCTGGCGGCCCAGCGGATGAACACCGCGCTGGCCGGCGCCACGCTGCGCCGCGGCGAGTTCCGGGTGCCCCAGCTGGCCGCCGTCGACCTGGCCGGAGCGACGGTCACCGAGGTGGTCCCCCGGGGCAAGCACATGCTGACCCGCTTCACCGACGGCCGGACCCTGCGCACGCACTACCGGATGGACGGCAGCTGGCACATCTACCGGCCCGGTTCGGCCTGGCGCGGCGGACCGGCCTACGACGTCCGCGCCGTCCTGGCCACCGACAACTGGGAGTGTGTGGGCTACCGGCTGCACGACGTGCGACTGGTGCCCACTGCGGAGGAAGCCGAGCTGGTCGGGCACCTGGGTCCCGACGTCCTCGGGCCGGACTGGGACCTCGACGAGGCGCTGCGCCGGCTCCGCGCCCATCCCGACGAGCAGATCGGCGTCGCGATCCTCGACCAGCGCAACCTGGCCGGGATCGGCAACCTCTACAAGGTCGAGTCGCTGTTCCTCGCCGGCGTGCACCCCTGGACGCGGGTCGCCGACGTCCCCGACCTGGCCGGGCTCGTGCAGCGCGCCCGCACGCTGATGCAGGCCAACCGGGACCACCCCGAGCAGAGCACCACCGGTAGCACCCGCCGCGGTGAGGACCACTGGGTCTTCGGGCGCAGGGGCCGGCCGTGCCGCCGCTGCCGCACCCCGATCCTGCTGGGCGACCAGGGCCCCGACCTGCGGGAGCGGGTCACCTGGTGGTGCGCCACCTGTCAGGCCGCCCGCACCCCGATCGACCCGGACGCGCGCACCCGGTGAGGCGGGCCGGCCGCCGTCGCTGGCCAGCCGCTACTGAGCCGCTGCCAGGCAGAGCCGGAACGCACCTACGGACGCCGCCCGGGCACCAGGGCCGGACGACGTCCGTAGCGGACGGTCGTGCGAGAGGTCAGGCGCCGGCCTGCTCGGGGCGCTCGGCGGGCTGAGCCACCGGCTGGGCGGCCGGCTGCTGCACCGACGGGGTGCCGGGGCCAATCGCCCCGGCCGCGGACGTGCCCTCGATGGACGCGGTGCCACCGGCCATGCCGGCCCGGATTTGTGCCAGGCGGGACTGGCCGGCGACGTCGAGGGTGGCCTTCTGCACCTCGAGCATCCGGCCCTCCACCGAGGTCTGGGCCAGCTCGGCCTGACCCAGCGCGTTGGCGTACCGGGCTTCGATCTTGTCCCGGACGTCGCCGAGGCTGGGGGTGTTGCCCGGTGCGGACAACTCGTTGACCGACCGCAGCGAGGCCGAGACCTGTTCCTGCATCTTGGCCTGCTCCAGCTGGGAGAGCAGCTTGGTGCGCTCGGCCAGCGTGGTCTGCAGGCGCATCCGGCTCTGCTCGACCGCGCCCTTGGCCTGCTCGGCGGCCTGCAGTGCCTCGTCGTGGCTGCGCTTGAGGTCTTCCATGGACTGCTCGCCGGCCACCAGTTGGGTGGCGAAGGCCTGCGCGGCGTTGTCGTACTCGGCGGCCTTAACCGGGTCCGTGGCCCGGGTCTGATCGGCCAGGACCAGGGCCTGGCGGGCGGAGGCCTGCAGCTGCTCGACCTCACCCAGCTGGCGGTTCAGGCGCATCTCCAGCTGCCGCTGGTTGCCCAGGACGGCGGCGGCCTGGTTGGCCAGCGACGCGTGGCGCTGCTGTTCGGCCTGGATCGCCTGCCCGATCTGCACCTTGGGGTCGGCCCGCTGGTCGATCTGCTGGTTGGCCGACGCCGTCAGGTACTTCCACAGCTTCACGAACGGGTTGGGCATGGCTCCTCCTGGTCCGGCGCGCTCCCCGCCGGCGGCGGGGTGCGCGACCCGGGGACGCTGTCAGGGTCCATCGTCCCAGGCACACACCCCGGGCAGCCACCGCGCCGTCCTGCCGGCGCCGTGACTGCCCGATCGGGTGCGGTCAGGCGGCGCCCGCGCTGGCGGGCCCGCTGCCCTGCGCCCGGGCTTCCTCGACCTGCTCCACCCGGTCCTCGGTGGCCATCCGGGTGAGCGCGGCCCCGGCGTCGGCGTCCCGGGTCAGGTTCTCCCCCGATTCCGGGTCGAACACGTGCACCTTCCGGCTGTCCAGCCAGAACTCCGCCTCCCGGCCCTCCCGCATCCGGCTGGTGGAGTCGATGGAGACGATCGCCTGGGTGCGCAGCTCCTCGGAGTCCAGCTCCCGGGACAGCTCGCGCAGATGCGCCTCGATCTCCGGCGGAGCCTCGTAGGGGATGTAGGCGAACTGCGAGTCGCCGAGCCACTCGGTGACGTCCACCCGGGCCCGGAAGGTCGACCCCAGCGACAGTTTGGCCTCGTCGACCAGCGAGGCGTCCTCGAAGTACTCCGGTCGGATGCCCACCAGCAGCAGGTCGTGGCCGGCGACCGCCGCCGCCCGGCGCTCGTCGAGTTCGATGTCCCCGAAGGGCGTCCTGAGCCGCGAGCCGTCCGGGGTGGCCGGCAGAAAGTTCATCGGCGGAGAGCCGATGAACCCGGCCACGAACAGGTTGACCGGCTGTTCGTAGAGCTCCCGTGGCGAGGCCACCTGCTGGATCTTGCCCTTGCGCAGGACGCAGACCCGGTCGCCGAGGGTCATCGCCTCGGTCTGGTCGTGGGTGACGTACACCGTGGTGATGCCCAGCCGACGCTGCAGCCGGGCGATCTCGGTGCGCATCTGGCCACGCAGCTTGGCGTCGAGGTTCGACAGCGGCTCGTCGAACAGAAAGGCCTCCGCCTGCCGCACGATCGCGCGGCCCATGGCGACCCGCTGCCGCTGACCACCGGACAGGTTCGCCGGCTTGCGCTCGAGGTGCTCGTGCAACTCGAGAACGTCTGCGGCGTCGTCGACCCGGCGGCGGACTTCGTCGTCGGGGGTCTTGGCCAGCCGCAGCGGGAACGCGATGTTCTCGTAGACGGTCAGGTGCGGGTACAGGGCGTAGTTCTGGAACACCATGGACAGGTTGCGGTCCCGCGGCGCCTTGTCGTTGACCCGCGTGCCGCCGATGACCATGTCGCCGCTGGTGATGTCCTCCAGGCCGACGATCATCCGCAGCAGCGTCGACTTCCCGCAGCCGGACGGCCCGACGAGGATCATGAACTCCCCCTCGGCGATGTCGAGGCTGACGTCGTTGACCGCCGGGAACCCGTCGCCGTACTGCTTGACGATGTTCTTCATCTCGATCGAGGCCATCAGTGCTCGTCCCCTTCGTTGGGTGCGGTGGGCCGGGAGGAGGGCGATCAGCCCTTGACGGCGCCGTTGGTGAGGCCGGCGACGATGCGCCGCTGGAAGAGCAGGACCAGGACGACGACCGGGATCGTCACGATCACCGCGGCCGCCGCGATGGCACCGGTCGGGTCCACGAACTGTGAGGCGCCGGAGAAGAGCCCCAGCGCGGCCGGCACCGGACGCGAGGCGCTCGTGGAGGTCAGCGAGATGCCGTAGATGAAGTCGTTCCAGGCGATGAAGAACGCGATGATCGCCGTGGTGAACACCCCGGGGGCGGCGAGCGGGACGATCACCTTGCGGAACGCCTGCCAGGTGGTGGCGCCATCGACCTGCGCCGCCTGCTCCATCTCCCACGGGATCTCCCGGAAGAAGGCCGACATCGTCCAGATCGAGATGGGCAGCGTCAGCGACAGGTACGGGATGATCAGACCCGGCCAGGTGTCATAGAGCCCGATCTGGCGCCAGAGGTTGAACAGCGGCGTGACGATCGAGATCACCGGGAAGATGGCCACGGCCAACGCGGTGGAAAGGATGAGCTTCTTGCCCGGGAAGTCCAGTCGAGCGATGGCGTAGGCGGCGAACATGGCCAGCAGGACCGAGATCGCCGTGGCGATCAGGCAGATGCCGAAGGAGTTGCGCAGCGCGGGCAGGAACAGGTCGCTCGCCCCGCCCGACAGGATGAGGCTGTAGTTCTCCCACGACGTGTTCGTGGGCAGGAACTGGCCGTTGTTGAGGTCGCTGGGCGCCTTGAGCGACAGCGACACGATCCAGGCGATCGGGAACAGGGCGTAGAGCACGATGACCACCCCGCCGGCGATCCACCACGCCTTCTTACGTCCGGACATCAGCTGTCCCCCCTCGTCTGGGCCAGGTCGACCTTGAAGCCCTTGATGAACACGACGGCTATGAGGACGACGACCAGGAACAGCAGCACCGACACCGCCGACCCCAACCCGATCTCCAGACGCGCGATCGTCTGCCGGTAGGCCAGGAAGGACACCGTCTCGGTGCCGTTGGCCCCGCCGGTCATCACGAAGATCGTGTCGAAGATGCGGAACGCATCCAGGGTGCGGAAGAGCAGCGCCACCATGATGGCCGCCTTCATGTTCGGGATCGTCACCTTCCACATCCGCTGCCACCACGTTGCGCCGTCCACCTGGGCGGCTTCCTGGAGCACCTCGGGCACCTGTGCCAGGCCGGCCAGCAGCAGCAGCGAGATGAACGGCGTGGTCTTCCAGATCTCGGCGATGCAGATGACGAACAGCGAGGTCCAGGTGCCGCCGAACCAGTCGGTGTCCGCCCCGATCCCGGGCACCCAGCTGAACCACGAGTTCACGAAGCCGGAGGTGAGGTCAAAGGCGAACTGCCAGGCGAAGGCCGAGACCACGGTGATCACCGCGTACGGGATGAGGATCGCCGCGCGCACCACGGGCCGGATTGCGGACAACGCCTTGACCATCACCAGGGCCAGCGCGAAGCCGATGACCAGCTCGACCGCCACCGTGACGACCGTAATGAAGACGGTGACGCCGATCGACCGCCACCACAGCGGGTCGGTGAGAATCACCCAGTAGTTGCTCAGCCCGGTGAAGGAGCGGTTGTCCGGATCGGTCAGCCGGAAGTCGAACAGCGAATCGTAGACGGCCTGCGCGATCGGGTAGGCGGTGACCAGCAACATGACGGCGAAGGCCGGCCCGGCGAGCAGCCAGCCGAGCCGGCGCTCGCCACGGGCACGGTCACTGACCTTCGGTGGCGGCGCCGAGACCGGCCGGGTCCGTTGTCCCGGCGGGAGGGTGGTTGTGCTCACAGCAACCGCTCCTTTCGCAGCACAGCCGTGATCAGTTCGGTGGCCTTCTCACCGACCGTCTGCGGGTTGATGGACGCCGGCGGATGGTAGGAGCGCTGGATGCCGACGGAGATCTCGTTGTAGTAGGGCGTCTGCGGTCGCGGTGCGGCGAGTTCCAGGGACTCCTGGATCACCGGGGCCATCGGGAACGTCTCCAGGACGGCGGGGTCGTCGTACACCGCCTTCGAGGAGGCGGGGTTGCCGTTGGTCGTGAAGTAGTAGGCCTGGTTCTCGTCGGTGGTGATGCACTCGGTGGCGGCGAAGGCCAGGTCCGGGTACTTGCTGAAGGCACCGACGCCGAGGTTGATCCCGCCGTAGGGCGGTGCCGCCGGCTCGTCGGCGTTCACCCGCGGGTAGACCGCCGCGCCGTAGTCGTCGGGGACCGAGGCGTCCAAGGTCCCGGCCTCCACGGCACTCAGCGCGCGGGGCCACACGAACGGGTAATTGACCTGGAAGCCGGCGTCCGGGCCCTCGAAACCGGTCGCGGAGGCGTCCTCGTTCTCGGTGGAGAACGCCGGACCAGCGGCGTCGGAGGTGGCCACCATCTTCATGACCTCAGCGGCCCGCTCCCCCGCCGCGGTGTCCAGGCCCAGGACGATCTTCTTCGGGTCCTGGGCGTTCTCCGCGATGATCGAACCGCCGGCGGATTCGATGAGTGCGTTGAACCACACGGTCAGCGACTCGGCGCGAGTTCCCTGGGCGTCGACCCGCTTGCCCTGCCCTTCCGCCGCCTGGACGATCTGGTCCCAGGTGACCGGCTGCGTCATGTCCAGGCCGGCAGCCTCGGCGACCGACTTCCGGTACCAGAGCAGCTGGGTGTTGGCCCAGAACGGGACGGCCACGATCTCACCATCCCAGGTCGATCCGTCGATGGAGCTCTGTACGACGCCCTCGGTCACCCGCCCGGCCACGCCGTCGGGCACCGGGGCCAGGAACCCGGCCTGGGCGAACTCCGGGATGAACGGGGGGTCCAGGCTCATCAGGTCGATGGAGTCGTCGTTGGCCGCCAGGCGTCGGATCAGCTGCTCCCGCTGGGCGTTCGCGTCGCGCGGGAGCAGTGCGGTCTCGATGGAGTAAGCGCCGTTCGCGGCCTCGGTGCACCGCGTGGCGATCTCGGCCTGCCCACCGGAGTCCGGGTTGATGTACCAGGTGAGCGTGGGGGGGCCGGCTGAGTCGCCACCGCAGGCCGACAGCAGTGAGGCCCCCACGAGGGCCACCGCCGCCCCGCCCAGCAGACGCCGCGACCTCCCACGGGCGGCCGCTCGGCGGCCACCCGCCGTCCGGCTGCGTACTCCGACTCTCGGGGCGTTCGGCACCGTCATCGGCCTCCGTTCCCGGGCAGCGACCGGCAGGTCACCGCAGTTCCCGGAGAGTGGCGCAGCTCTGGCTGCGCTGTCAAACGGTCCGACACCGACCCGTGACCGGGGGGCGCGGACAGCGTCGGGCCGGGTCAGCAGCGCTCGGCGATGGCCGACGGGGTGGTCAGTTCGGCCGGCGTCCTGGGCAGCACGGTCTCGAAGTAGGAGCGTGCGGCAGCCGTTGTCCCGACGTCCCGGCCGTCCCGCTCGGACAGGAACCAGCGGTGCTCGAGGATCTCGTGGAACACCTCCGCCGGCGCCAACCGACCCACGAGGTCGGGCGGGATCGACTCGACGACGGGCTGGTAAACCTCGGCCAGCCAGCGGTGCCCCGCGACCACCTCGCGGACCGGCCGGCCCTCGCGTTGCTCGAGGAAGGCCCGGTAGGTGCGGATGTCGTTGAGCAGCCGGCGCGCCTGGTTCTCACCGACCTCCAGACCGGCGAGCCGGAAGAGCTCCCGCCGGTGGTGACCGGGCTCCGCCACGCGGGTCTCCACGCGCAGCCGGGCGCCGTCGCTGGAGGTCACCAGCTCCACCTCACCGACGTCGAACCCCAGGTCGTTGAGCCGTTGCAGCCGTTCGGCGACCCGGTACCGCTGCTCCTCGGGCTGGAAGACCTCTTCCCGCGTCACCTCGTCCCACAGCGCCTCGTAGCGGCCGGCCAGGCTGTCGGCGACGTCGATGGGGTCGATGTCGTCGGGCAGCAGCCCGCCCGACCGCAGGTCCAGCAGCTCGGCGCCGACGCGTTCACGGGCGAGGTCCAGGTCGTAGGCACGCTTGCCGGCCGAGATCGTGGGATGCCGCTCCACGGTCTCCGCGTCGACCAGGTAGGCGGCGAAGGCGCCGGCGTCAAGCCGGAACAGCGTGTTGGACAGCGAACAGTCACCCCAGTAAACCCCGGCCAGGTGCAGCCGCACCAGCAGCTCGACCAGGGTGTCGATCAACCGGTCGGCGGACTGGGCGCGCCGCCGGCTGGAGAACAGGTACCGATAGGACATCGAGTACTCGAGGTACCGGGTGACCAGGACGGCGTCCAGCTCGTCCGGGCGGTCCACGCAGATGCCGACCACGGAGACGGCCGGCAGACCCTCCTCCTCGAAGACGCCGAGCAGGGCGTACTCGTGCCGGGCCAGCGGCTCGGCGATCTCCTTGAGGGCGTAGACCTGCCCGTCACTGGCCACGAAGCGGACCACGTGCCGCG
This sequence comes from Modestobacter sp. DSM 44400, assembly GCF_900107175.1. Taxonomy (GTDB): domain Bacteria; phylum Actinomycetota; class Actinomycetes; order Mycobacteriales; family Geodermatophilaceae; genus Modestobacter. The sequence continues at coordinate 142,344 of NZ_FNOZ01000005.1, forward strand.
AGATGCCCCGCTGCGGGACCTCCAGCAGCAGGCTCGGGTCCCACTCCTCGAGCGGCTCGTGCCAGGGCAGGGACAGCAGGCCGGCGGCGTCGGCCGCCGGAGGCCGGAAGAGGTACCGCATCACGCGCTCCGTGGGTCGCCGGACGACGGTGGCCCAGCCGGCGCCGACGGGCGCCGCTGCCGCTGCTCACCCTATGCGGGCGCGCGCCCCGGGACCCGGACGCACGACGGCCCGTTCCCCGGGCAGGGGAACGGGCTGTCGGGGCCGGATCGTGGGGTCGCTCAGACGCCCAGCATCGCGGTCACCTGGGCGGCCTGGCGGGCCCGCTCACCGGGGTCGCCGGGTTGCAGCACCAGGCCGAGCAGCCAGCGCGACAGCACCTCGGCGGCCGGGCGGGTGGTGCCCAGCGCGGTGCCCAGCGCCACCACCACGTCGTCCCAACGGTGCGGGTCGGTGGTCAGCATCCGGGTGAGCGTCTCCGGCTCGGTCTCGGCCAGCCGCCGCAGCACCGGGTGCGAGCCGACCTCCTCCGCCAGCGCGGGCACTGCCACGGTCAGCGGCAGCTCGGCGGCCAGGGCCGCGAGCCGGTCCAGCTCGAACGCGAGCAGGGCGCCGGCCACGTCATCCTTCGTGCGGAAGTGGTTGTACAGCGTCGCCTTGGCCACGCCCGCGGCCGCGGCGACGTGCTGCATCGTGGTGCGGCGCAGGCCGCGCTCGGCGAAGGCCGTGCGGGCACCATTGAGCAACCCCCGGCGGGTGCGGGTCATCGCCCCGCCGGCGCCGGCGCCGCGGGCAGCACCCGAGCGCGAGCCCGGGCCGCGGGTCGGCCGGGGGGCGGTCGGCCGGTGCGCCGGAACCGCGACTGCCAGCGCCGGGACCGGGTTGGTCAGCTGGACGCCGCGGCGTCCGGGCGGGGGCGAGAAGCCGGCACCTGGCGGCACCGGGGCGGTCACCTGACCGCCGCCCTCGACGACCCGCACGCCGCCGCGCCCGTCCCCCTCGGACGGGGGCGACGACGGGACGGGCGGCCGGGACAGCGAGGGTAGTGAGTACCCGGTGGTGGCTGGCATGCCCCCAGTTCGCCATCCCGACCCCGGCGGGTCAAGGACGCTGCGGTCGGAGGGAATTCGTGTCGCAACCGGCCCGGCGCGCGGCGGGGCACCGCGGCCGGCGAACCCGCAGGTCAGCGAAGGGAGCGTCTCAGGGAAGCGCGGTCAGGCAGCCAGGCGGACGGTGCCGCGGCGACGGGCGGCGCCGCGAGCCGGCTGACCGCCCCCGACGAGCGCCAGCGCCGGTTCGGCCGCGGGGACCTGCGGGGCGGGCGACGACTCGACCTTGCCCGCCGGCGTGCCCGCGGCCTCGATGCCGATGGTGGCCTCGCGGAGGACGCGCTCGCCCGCCGCGACCCGGCGCACCGGCTGCCGGGCGGGGTCGGTGGGCCGCAGCTCCAGGCTTACCTCGGCGAGCAGGTCGGCGAGCTCGACGTCCAGGGCGTCGCAGATGGAGGCGAGCAGCTCGGAGGAGGCCTCCTTCTGCCCGCGCTCGACCTCGGAGAGGTAGCCCAGACTCACCCGGGCGGCGCCGGAAACGTCCCGCAGCGTGCGGCGCTGGCGCAGCCGGTGACCCCGCAGGGTGTTCCCGAGCTGGGTCCGCAGCAGCGTCATGGCCATCTCCTGTCCACATGCGACGAGCAGGTCGAACGATGTGCGTCGTCCCCCGCAGGTGCGGGGGAACTCGTGCGCTCACCGTACGCGGCAGGTTCCCCGCCGGCCGTCCGGACGGCAACCCGTCCGCTCATGGCGTAACGCCTGCCGGCGGGCCGTCGTTCCCATCTCCCAGCCGTTCCAGGAGCAGCTCGAGGGCGGCCCGGACCGCCCCGGCCCGCACGGCGGAGCGGTCACCGGGCAGGTCGAGTTCGAGGACGTCGGTGCGGGCGCCGTCGCTGATCCCGACGTACACCCGGCCGGGACCGTGCCCGTCGACCGGGTCCGGGCCGGCCACGCCGGTCAGCCCGATGCCCCAGGTGGCAGTGCACCGTTCCCGGATGCCCCGGGCCAGGGCGGCGGCGGTCGGCTCGCTGACCGGACCGTGCGCGGTCAGCACGTCCGCCGGCACGCCGGCGAGGGTGGCCTTCAGGTCCGTCGCGTAGACGACCGCCCCACCGCGCAGGGTCGCGCTCGCCCCCGGAACGGAGGCCAGCTCTGCGCAGAACAGCCCGGCGGTCAGCGACTCGGCCGCGGCCACGGTCTCCCCCCGGGCCAGCAGGGCGGCGTGCAACCGCCGGGCCGCCCCGGCCGGCGCGCCGGAGCTCACGCCGCGGTGTCGGTGCGGGCGCTGCCGGCCGCGGGGCCGTCGGGAGCGGCGGCCCGCCGCGCCGCCGCGGCGCGCATCGCCCGTGCGCTGGTACGGCGGAGTGCGAGCGCCCGGTAGACGTAGTCGATGCCGGTGGCCACGGTCAGCACGACGGCGATCGCCATCACCCACCACCGCGCCGAGGCCAGCAGCCCGGTCAGCGGCAGGATGTAGAGCCCGATCGCCAGCGCCTGCAGGACGGTCTTGAGCTTGCCGCCGCGGCTGGCCGCGATCACCCCGTGCCGGATGACCCAGAACCGCAGGACCGTCACCCCGACCTCGCGGACCAGGATCACCAGCGTCACCCACCAGGGCAACAGCCCGAGGACGGACAGCCCGATCAGGGCGGTCCCGGTGAGCGCCTTGTCGGCGATCGGGTCGGCGAGCTTGCCGAACTCGGTCACCTGGTTGGTGCGCCGGGCGATCATCCCGTCGTAGCGGTCGGTGATGATGGCCAGCGCGAAGAACAGCGTCGCCCAGCCGCGCCGTGCGTCGTCCATGCCGTCGCCGGACAGCAGCAGGGCCGCGAACACCGGGACGACGGCCAGGCGCAGCACCGTGAGCGCGTTGGGCACGTTCACCAGCCGCACGGTCTGCGGCGGCGTCGCCGCCGGGTCAGGGACGACAGCACTCATGCCGACTCCTCGCCGGCGCTCGTCGTCGACATGAGCGCGGCAGCTGCGCCCGGCGATGAGCTCGCACGCTCGCTCATGGAGTCAGCGACCGGCCGGGTTGAGCGCGGGCACGAGCACCCGGGCCACGAGGTCGACGCCGTCGGTGGCCACCACCTCGGCGGCCACCAACTGCCCGGCGACGGAGTCGGCCGGTACGCCGGACACGGTGGTCGTGCCGTCGGCATCGGGGTCCTGGTGGGCGGCGTGGCCGCCCCACGTGCCCGGCCCTTCGGTGGCGGAGAGGTCGTCGGTCAGCAGGACCTCGACCACGTCGCCGATCCGCTCCTCCGCCCGCTGGGCGGTGAGCTCCTCCACCAGGTCGGTGACACGCCGGACCCGGGCGTCGATCTCGTCGGAGTCCAGCTTGCCGGTCAGTCGCATGGCCTCGGTGCCCTCCTCGTCGGAGTAGCCGAACACACCGACCGCGTCCAGGCGGCCCTCGGTCAGGAAACGCTCGAGCTCGATGACGTCGGCCTCGGTCTCCCCCGGGAAGCCGAGGATGACGTTGGTGCGGAAGCCGGCGCCCGGGGCCAGCGAGCGGGCGTGCTCGATGATCCCGAGGAAGTCGTCCGTGCCGCCGAACCGGCGCATGCGGCGCAGCAGGGTCGGCGAGGAGTGCTGGAAGGACAGGTCGAAGTAGGGCGCGATGCCCGGCGTGGCGGCGATGACCTGGAGCAGGCCGGGGCGCATCTCCGCCGGCTGCAGGTAGGCCACCCGGATCCGGGCGATGCCGGGAACGGCGGTGAGCTCGGGCAGCAGCTTCTCCAGCGACCGCAGGTCGCCGGTGTCCTTGCCGTAGGAGGTCGAGTTCTCACTCACCAGCACCAGCTCGGTGACCCCCTGCGCGGCCAGCCACCGGGCCTCGCCCAGCACCTCCGCCTGGGGGCGCGAGACGAACGCACCACGGAACGTGGGGATGGCACAGAAGGCACAGCGGCGGTCGCAGCCCGAGGCCAGCTTGAGCGCGGCGGTCGGCCCGCTGGCCAGCCGCTTGCGCTTGAGCCAGTCGTGCCCGGGGATGGCCGGGGCGTCGCCGGCCGTGACGGCCGCCGTCCGCTGCGCCGGGCTGATCGGCAGCAGGGTGCGCCGGTCGCGCGGGGAGTGCGGGACCAGCGGTCGGCCGGTGAGGACGTCGTCCAGCCGGTCGCCGATGGCGGCGTAGTCGTCGAAGCCCAGCACGGTCGCCTCGGGCAGCGCCCCGGCCAGCTCCGCGCCGTAGCGCTCGGCCATGCAGCCGACGGCGATGACCTCGGCGCCGGAGTCGGTGGCCGCCAGGATGGCATCGACGGAGTCCTTCTTGGCGCTCTCGATGAAGCCGCAGGTGTTGACCAGGACGGCGTCGGCGCCCTCGGCGTCCTCGACGAGTTCGTAGCCGTCGCCGGCCAGCCGGCCGGCGAGCTCCTCGGAGTCGACCTCGTTGCGGGCGCACCCGAGCGTCACGACCGCCACCCGGCGCAGGACGGGCGGCTCGGTCACGACCGGGTCGCCGGAGGACTGCCCGCGAGGGGAGGGAACGGAGCTGGGCAGTGCTGGCACCGTGCCATCCTAGGCGCCGGTGGCGACTCCGCCGGGCGCGTCGCCCGCCGGGCACGTCCCTCCCGCGCTCTGCCTGAGCCCGCGGGCTCAGGCAGAGCCACCCCGGAGGGTGAACAGCACCGCTTCCAGCTCGTCGGGCTTGATCAGCACGTCCCGGGCCTTGGAACCCTCGGACGGGCCGACGATGCCGCGGCTCTCCATCAGGTCCATCAGCCGGCCGGCCTTGGCGAACCCGACCCGCAGCTTGCGCTGCAGCATCGAGGTCGACCCGAACTGGCTGGTGACGACGAGCTCGACAGCCTGGACGAGCAGCTCCAGGTCGTTGCCGATGTCCTCGTCGATGTTCTTCTTCTCACCGGCCGCGGCGGTGAAGACCTCCTCGCGGTACTCCGGCTCGGCCTGCCGCTTGGAGAACTCGACGACCGCCTCGATCTCGGTGTCGGAGACGAAGGCGCCCTGCACCCGGATCGGCTTGCCCGCGCCGATCGGCAGGAACAGAGCATCGCCCATGCCGATCAGCTTTTCCGCGCCGGGCTGGTCGAGGATGACCCGACTGTCGGTGAGGCTGGAGGTGGAGAAGGCCAGCCGGGACGGCACGTTGGCCTTGATCAGCCCGGTGACGACGTCGACGCTGGGCCGCTGGGTGGCCAGCACCAGGTGGATCCCGGCGGCGCGGGCCTTCTGGGTGATCCGGACGATCGACTCCTCGACGTCCCGGGGGGCGACCATCATCAGGTCGGCCAGCTCGTCGACGATGGTGAGGATGTAGGGATAGGTGCGGTACACCCGCTCGCTGTTCTCCGGCGCGGTGATCTCGCCGCGCTCCACCTTGCGGTTGAAGTCGTCGATGTGCCGGACCCCGGTGGCCCGCATGTCCTGGTAGCGCTGCTCCATCTCCTCGACCAGCCAGGCCAGCGCGGTGGCGGCCTTCTTCGGGTCGGTGATGATCGGCGTGATCAGGTGCGGGATGCCGTCGTAGGGGGTGAGCTCGACCATCTTCGGGTCGATCAGGATCATCCGCAGCTGGTCGGGCGAGGCCCGCAACAACAACGAGGTCAGCAGCGAGTTGATGCAGCTGGACTTGCCTGCGCCGGTGGCACCGGCCACCAGCAGGTGCGGCATCTTGGCCAGGTTGGCGCAGACGAAGCCGCCCTCGATGTCCTTGCCCAACCCGACCAGCATCGGGTGCGGGTCCTGCTTCGCCGCCGAGGACCGCATCACGTCGCCGAGGCTGACCTTCTCGCGGTCGGTGTTGGGCACCTCGATGCCGACGGCGGACTTGCCGGGGATCGGCGCCAGGATGCGGATGTTGTCGTTGGCCACCGCGTAGGCGATGTTGCGGGTCAGGGCGGTGATCTTCTCGACCTTCACCGCCGGGCCCAGCTCGATCTCGTAGCGGGTGACCGTCGGGCCGCGGGTGAAGCCGGTGACCGCAGCATCGACGTTGAACTGCTCGAGCACCCCGGTGATCGCCTCGATGGCCACGTCGTTGGCCTTGGATCGGGCGCGGGGCGGGTCACCGGCGCGCAGGACGCTCAGCGGCGGCAGCGTGTAGTTGCCCTCCACCGGCTGGATGGCCAGCTGCTCGGGCTCGGTGATCGGCGGCAGGTCCTCGGGCGGCGCCGTCCGGTCGACGATCGGCGGGCGGCGCAGCTGGACGCTCTCCGGCGGGGTCTGCACGGTGGCCAGCGGGGCGTCGTCCAGGGCCCCGGTGTCGATGACGCCGGTGTCGAGGGTGTCCTCGACCGCCGGCGCGCGCCGGCCCTTGCGGGACCGGGGCGCGGGCGCGGGCTCGGGCTCCTCCTCGTCGTACTCGTCCTCGTCGTAGCCGTCCTCGTCGTAGCCGTCCTCGTCGCGGCCGAGCATCCGGTCGACGTACTCGCGCAGCCGCTCGGGCACCTGGCGCACCGGAGTGGCGGTGACCACGAGCAGGCCGAAGAGGGCCAGCAGGACCAGCAGCAGCACGGTGACCACGGCGCCCACACCGGCCGATAGCGGGGTGCCGACCGCCCAGCCCAGGACGCCGCCGGCGCCACCGGGGGTTTCCTCCGGCGCCGGCTTCCTGCCCACGACGTGGGCGATGCCGACGACGGCGGCGAGAACGCACAGCCAGCCGATGGTCAGCCGGCCGCGGGCCTCCGGGTGGGGACCGTGGCGCAGCAGGCGCACAGCCACGAGCAGGAGCACGACGGGCAGGACGACGACCAGCGACCCGATGACCCAGTGGACGGCGGTGGTGACGGCGGCGCCGACCGGGCCGATGCCGGAGGTGTACGCGGAGGCGCCGAGGACGATGGCCAGCCCGAGGACGGCGAGGCCGACTCCGTCGCGGCGGTGTTCGGGGGCGAGCGGCTCGGCCTCCTCCGGCCGGGCGACCGAGCGGGCCAGGCCGCCGGCGCCGCGGGCCAGCAGCGACCACGTGCCGGCGGCGGCGCGCCAGGCACCCTGGCTCAGCGAGGACTGCGGCTTGCGGGCCGGGGGCCGCCGGGCGGCGGTCGAGCCCCGCTTGGCGGGGGGCCGCTTCTTGGCAGCGGTGCTGCCGGAGCGGGGGCGGGTCGAGCCGCCACCACGCGCCGGCCGCCGGTTCGACGTCGTCGCGCGTGCAGGCATGGGTCGACGGTAGCCGCGCACGGAGTGGCCCGGGGGCAAGCGGGGCAGCGTGTCCGGCTCGGGCTCAGGAGCTCCACGGGCCCGGCCCCGGGCCGGTCCCAGCGCCTGCTGGCTACGGTCGGGTGTGTGACCGCAGCGAAGCGCACCCTCCCCCACGGCAGCTGGCCCACCCCGATCACCTCGGAACTGGTGGTCCGCGCGGCCGCTCGGATCGGTGAAGTCGTCATCGACGGCACGGACGTCTGGTGGGCGGAGTCCCGGCCGAGCGAGGGCGGCCGCACGGCCCTGGTGCGCCGGGCCGCCGACGGGACGACCACCGACCTGCTGCCCCCGCCGTGGAACGCCCGGACCCGGGTGCACGAGTACGGCGGTGGCGCCTGGACGGTGGCCGGCGGCGTCGTGTGGTCCACCGGCTTCGCCGACCAGCGGCTCTACCGCGTCGACCCGGGCGCCGAGCCGGTCGCGGTCACCCCCGAGCCGGCGATCCCGGCCGGGGTGCGCCACGCCGACCTGCGGGTCACTCCCGACCGCACCGGGGTGGTCGCGGTCCGGGAGACGCACGCGGCGAGCGGGGCGGCGGCCGACGTCGTCCATGAGGTGGTGCGGATCGACCGCGACGGCACGAGCGCGGTGCTGGTGGCCGGACCGGACTTCGTCTCCGACCCGCGGCTGTCCACCGACGGCCGGTGGCTCGCGTGGTTGCAGTGGCAGCACCCGGACATGCCCTGGGATGCCGCCGAGCTCGTCGTCCGCGGGCCGGACGGCAACGAGACGGTGGTGGCCGGCGGCCGGTCCGGGGCGCAGCCGGAGTCCGTCGTCCAGCCGACCTGGGCCGCCGACGGCAGCCTGTGGTTCCTCGCCGACCGCACCGACGTGTGGAGCCTCTACCGCTGGCAGCCCGGCGGCGAGCCGGAGCTGGTGATCGACACCGGCAGCGACATCGCCGGCCCGCAGTGGGTGTTCGGGCAGAGCCGGTTCGCCCTGCTGGACGACGGCCGCGTGGTGCTGGCCTACGGCCGGGACGGCGCCGACCGGCTCGGCGTCCGTCAGGCCGACGGCACGCTGCTGGAGTTCGACCTCGAGTACGCGTCCTTCGGACAGGTAACCGCTGCCGGCCGGGCGATCGTGTGCGTCGCCGGGGGGCCGGCGTCGGAGCCGGTGGTGCTGCGCGTGGGCGTGGACGACGGCGCCACGGAGGTGCTGCGCCCGGCCCGTGACCTCGGGCTGGATCCCGCCTGGTTCTCCCACCCCGAGCACGTCACCTTCCCGACCGTGGCCGGCGACTCCGCGGCCGGCCGGCCGGACGTCGGCGAGGCGCACGCGCTGGTCTACCCGCCGACCAACCCGCAGGTGACCGGCCCGGACGGCGAGCTGCCGCCGCTGCTGGTGCTCGTGCACGGCGGGCCGACGGCCGCGGCGCGGGCGGTGCTCGACCTCGGCGTGCAGTACTGGACCTCCCGCGGTTTCGCCGTGGCCGACGTCGACTACCGGGGCTCCACCGGCTACGGACGGCGCTACCGGGACGCGCTGCGGGGCCGCTGGGGCATCGCGGACCTCGACGACGTCGTCTCCTGCGCCCGCTGGCTGGCCGACTCCGGCCGCGCCGACCCCGCGCGGCTGGCCATCCGGGGCGGGTCGGCCGGTGGCTACACGACGCTGGCCGCACTCACGTTCCGGCCCGGGGTCTTCGCGGCCGGGGCCAGCCACTACGGGGTCGCGGACCTCGCGGCGCTGGCGGCCGACACGCACTCGTTCGAGTCGCGGTACCTGGACGGGCTGATCGCACCGTGGCCGGCCGGCGCCGACGTCTACGCGGAGCGCTCCCCGATCCACCACACCGACTTTCTCAACACCCCGCTGGCCGTGTTCCAGGGAGACGAGGACCGCGTCGTCCCGCCCGAGCAGGCAGAGATGATGGTCGCCGCGCTGCGGGAGAAGGGCGTGCCGCACGCGTACCTGCTCTTCCCCGGTGAGCAGCACGGGTTCCGCAGGGCCGAGAACATCCGGGCCGCCCTGGACGGCGAGCTGTCGTTCTACGCCCAGGTGCTCAGGTTCGAGCTGCCGGCCGAGGAGGGGATCGTGCCGGTCACTCTGCGCTGACTTACCGCCCCAGCAGGTTGGTCACGCTAACCTCGATCTTCCGTGATCTTGATGCGGAGCATGATCATCGGCTTCTGGTCCCGTGTGGGCGTCAGGATGGCATTGGGGTGTGACGGATCGGCCGATGTCGCTCGGGTGGGCGCCGGTTCCACAGGCCGGTGGGTGTCCTTCGGGTCGTCGGGTCAGGTCGCCGGGGGTCAGCCGGAGGCGGCTGCCGGGGCGGCGAGCACCGCGGTGGCGTCGCGGAGTCGTGCAAGCCCGTCGCGGACCAGCGCGGCCCAGGGGTGGTGTTCGGCCAGGTGCAGGATCCGTCGGCGTCCGGTGCGGGCCAGCGTCGCCGGGGTGGTGAACAGGCGGGT
>NZ_FNOZ01000110.1 GCF_900107175.1 Modestobacter sp. DSM 44400
CCCGTCGGTCTCGCAGTCAAGCTCCCTTGTGCACTTGCACTCGACACCTGATTGCCAACCAGGCTGAGGGAACCTTTGGGCGCCTCCGTTACATTTTGGGAGGCAACCGCCCCAGTTAAACTACCCACCTGACACTGTCCCTGATCCGGATCACGGACCGAGGTTAGACATCCAATTCGACCAGAGTGGTATTTCAACGATGACTCCACAAACACTGGCGTGCCCGCTTCACAGTCTCCCACCTATCCTACACAAGCCGAACCGAACACCAATATCAAGCTATAGTGAAGGTCCCGGGGTCTTTCCGTCCTGCCGCGCGTAACGAGCATCTTTACTCGTAGTGCAATTTCGCCGAGCCTGTGGTTGAGACAGCTGAGAAGTCGTTACGCCATTCGTGCAGGTCGGAACTTACCCGACAAGGAATTTCGCTACCTTAGGATGGTTATAGTTACCACCGCCGTTTACTGGCGCTTGAGTTCTGAGCTTCGCCCCGAAGGACTAACCCGTCCCCTTAACGTTCCAGCACCGGGCAGGCGTCAGTCCGTATACATCGTCTTTCGACTTCGCACGGACCTGTGTTTTTAGTAAACAGTCGCTTCTCACTGGTCTCTGCGGCCACCCCCCGCTGCCCACCGTAAAGGTGTTGACAGGAAGTGGCCCCCCTTCTCCCGAAGTTACGGGGGCATTTTGCCGAGTTCCTTAACCACAGTTCGCTCGATCGCCTTGGTATTCTCTACCTGACCACCTGAGTTGGTTTGGGGTACGGGCCGCTAAGAACTCGCTAGAGGCTTTTCTCGGCAGCATAGGATCATCCAATTCGCCTCAATCGGCTATGCGTCAGGTCTCACCCTCATGCGGTGCGGATTTGCCTACACCACGGGCCACACCCTTGCACCGGTACTACCACTCACCGGTAGGACTACCTTCCTGCGTCACCCCATCGCTTACCTACTACCAGTCCGGGTCCCGCGTTCCACCCCCGCAGTCCCGAAGGACAGTTGGAAGCTTCAGGCGGTCAGCATCGCTGGGTTCAGCATGGGCGTTCTTTCGCGGGTACGGGAATATCAACCCGTTGTCCATCGACTACGCCTGTCGGCCTCGCCTTAGGTCCCGACTCACCCTGGGCGGATTAGCCTGGCCCAGGAACCCTTGGTCATCCGGCGGGGGAGTTTCTCACTCCCCTTTCGCTACTCATGCCTGCATTCTCACTCGTGTGGCGTCCACGGCTGGATCACTCCGCCGCTTCAACCCCCACACGACGCTCCCCTACCCATCCACACACCTGGCCGGCACCCCGAAAGGTGACGACAGGGAACATGTGAATGCCATAGCTTCGGCGGTGTGCTTGAGCCCCGCTACATTGTCGGCGCGGAATCACTTGACCAGTGAGCTATTACGCACTCTTTCAAGGGTGGCTGCTTCTAAGCCAACCTCCTGGTTGTCTCTGCGACTCCACATCCTTTTCCACTTAGCACACGCTTAGGGGCCTTAGCTGATGATCTGGGCTGTTTCCCTCTCGACTACGAACCTTATCGCCCGCAGTCTCACTGCCACGCTCTCACTTACCGGCATTCGGAGTTTGGTTGATTTCAGTAACCTTGTGGGGCCCCTAGACCATCCAGTGCTCTACCTCCGGCAAGAAACACGTGACGCTGCACCTAAATGCATTTCGGGGAGAACCAGCTATCACCGAGTTTGATTGGCCTTTCACCCCTACCCACAGCTCATCCCCCAGGTTTTCAACCCTGGTGGGTTCGGTCCTCCACGCGGTCTTACCCGCGCTTCAACCTGGCCATGGGTAGATCACTCGGCTTCGGGTCTAGAGCACGCGACTCAGATCGCCCTGTTCGGACTCGCTTTCGCTACGGCTACCCCACACGGGTTAACCTCGCCACGTACCGCTAACTCGCAGGCTCATTCTTCAAAAGGCACGCAATCACCCCCACACCCGAAGGTGCATAAGGCTCTCACGGCTTGTAGGCACACGGTTTCAGGTACTATTTCACTCCCCTCCCGGGGTACTTTTCACCTTTCCCTCACGGTACTTGTCCGCTATCGGTCACCAGGGAGTATTTAGGCTTAGCGGGTGGTCCCGCCAGATTCACACCGAATTTCACGGGCTCGGTGCTACTTGGGATACAATCCGGGAGGCCTTGAGTTTTCGTGTACGGGGCTCTCACCCTCTATGGCGACCCCTTCCAGAGGCCTTCCACTAACATCAAGACTTTCTGACTCCCTGCACCCTCGGCAGAAGGCACTGAATCGTCCCACGACCCCGACCACACAACGCCTGCCGGCTTGACATGCGATCGGTTTAGCCTCATCCGCTTTCGCTCGCCACTACTCACGGAATCACGGTTGTTTTCTCTTCCTGTGGGTACTGAGATGTTTCACTTCCCCACGTTCCCTCCACACGCCCTATGTGTTCAGGCGCGGGTCACACCACATGACTGGTGCGGGGTTCCCCCATTCGGAAATCCTCGGATCAACGCTCGGTTGACAGCTCCCCGAGGCTTATCGCAGCCTCCTACGTCCTTCATCGGCTCCTGGTGCCAAGGCATCCACCGTGTGCCCTTAAAAACTTGACCAACACACAAAGAACCCACACCCGACCAACCCGACCCCGAAGGACCGGACAAGACGAGCGCGGGTATCCGCACAACTATTACTTACAAGATGCTCGCGTCCACTGTGCAGTTCTCAAAGTACGGAAGATGACCGCCCACCCGACACCGCCAGCCCCGGCAACCCCGGGCGGTACGATACCTAGACGACCCCTCACCAGAGCGAACAGTTGCCCGTTCCCTCAGGACCCAACAGCGTGCCTACAACCAGCCCCCCAGCACCACCACGTTCCAGACCCTCCCCCACGCGAACGCAGGATCAAACAGGCCGTACCAGCAGCGACACCAAGTCACCGGCCGAACTGGTCAGCGTTCCACCCTCGAGCTCCGTCACGAACACCGGCACCCACCCGAAACTGGGCGAGCATCCCGGTCCGCGCACGGCTCTGGACCACACACATTCCCCACCGAGGTGGGTGTGCGGCCAGTGCTCCTTAGAAAGGAGGTGATCCAGCCGCACCTTCCGGTACGGCTACCTTGTTACGACTTCGTCCCAATCGCCGATCCCGCCTTCGACGGCTCCCTCCACAAGGGTTGGGCCACCGGCTTCGGGCGTTACCGACTTTCGTGACGTGACGGGCGGTGTGTACAAGGCCCGGGAACGTATTCACCGCAGCGTTGCTGATCTGCGATTACTAGCGACTCCAACTTCATGGGGTCGAGTTGCAGACCCCAATCCGAACTGAGACCGGCTTTTTGGGATTCGCTCCACCTCGCGGTATCGCAGCCCTTTGTACCGGCCATTGTAGCATGTTTGCAGCCCTAGACATAAGGGGCATGATGATTTGACGTCATCCCCACCTTCCTCCGAGTTGACCCCGGCAGTCTCCTATGAGTCCCCACCATGACGTGCTGGCAACATAGAACGAGGGTTGCGCTCGTTGCGGGACTTAACCCAACATCTCACGACACGAGCTGACGACAACCATGCACCACCTGTGCACGACCCTTTAAAGGACCCCACATCTCTGTGAGATTTCCGTGCATGTCAAGCCTAGGTAAGGTTCTTCGCGTTGCATCGAATTAAGCAACATGCTCCGCCGCTTGTGCGGGCCCCCGTCAATTCCTTTGAGTTTTAGCCTTGCGGCCGTACTCCCCAGGCGGGGCGCTTAATGCGTTAGCTGCGACACGGAGACCGTGGAATGGCCCCCACATCTAGCGCCCAACGTTTACGGCGTGGACTACCAGGGTATCTAATCCTGTTCGCTCCCCACGCTTTCGCTCCTCAGCGTCAGTTGTTGCCCAGAGACCCGCCTTCGCCACCGGTGTTCCTCCTGATATCTGCGCATTTCACCGCTACACCAGGAATTCCAGTCTCCCCTGCAACACTCTAGTTTGCCCGTATCGACTGCAGGCCCGAGGTTGAGCCTCGGGTTTTCACAGCCGACGTGACAGACCGCCTACGAGCTCTTTACGCCCAATAATTCCGGACAACGCTTGCACCCTACGTATTACCGCGGCTGCTGGCACGTAGTTGGCCGGTGCTTCTTCTGCAGGTACCGTCACTTTCGCTTCGTCCCTGCTGAAAGAGGTTTACAACCCGAAGGCCGTCATCCCCCACGCGGCGTCGCTGCGTCAGGCTTTCGCCCATTGCGCAATATTCCCCACTGCTGCCTCCCGTAGGAGTCTGGGCCGTGTCTCAGTCCCAGTGTGGCCGGTCACCCTCTCAGGCCGGCTACCCGTCGTCGCCTTGGTGGGCCGTGACCCCACCAACAAGCTGATAGGCCGCGGGCCCATCCCCAGCCGATGAATCTTTCCACCACCAGACCATGCGGTCAGCGGTCACATCCGGTATTAGCACCAATTTCTTGGAGTTATCCCAGAGCTGAGGGCAGGTTGCCCACGTATTACTCACCCGTTCGCCGCTAGGGCACCACCCCGAAGAGTGGGCCTCGCTCGACTTGCATGTGTTAAGCACGCCGCCAGCGTTCGTCCTGAGCCAGGATCAAACTCTCCGTAGATGATTTGATCGCAGCTGAGACCGAGAGTTG
>NZ_FNOZ01000052.1 GCF_900107175.1 Modestobacter sp. DSM 44400
TCGTTGAGGCCCAGGGTGGCGGCCTGCTCGTCGCGGTGCAGGGAGTTCACGTCGAGTCGGTAGCGCAGGCCCTTCACCATGGTCCGCGCGGCCCGGGTGGTGTGCTTGATGGCGTACCTGCCGCCCGGGCGCATCGGCTCGTCGCCCATCCAGCAGACCATGGCGTCGACGTCCTGGGAGACGCCCGGCTGGTTGTTCGGCCGGCAGATCATGTCGCCGCGGGAGATGTCGATCTCGTCGGTGAGCCGGATGGTGACCGACATCGGCGCGAACGCCTCCTCGACCGGTCCGTCCATGGTCTCGATGGCGGCGATCTTCGACGGCAACCCCGAGGGCAGCACCACCACGTCGTCCCCGGGCTTGAAGACCCCGCCGGCCACCTGGCCGGCATAGCCCCGGTAGTCCAGATGCGAGCCGGAGAACGGGCGGACGACGTACTGCACCGGGAACCGGGCGTCGATCAGGTTCCGGTCGGAGGCGATGTGCAGCTCCTCCAGGTGGTGCAGCAGCGAGGTCCCCTCATACCACGGCATGTTCACCGAGCGGGTCACCACGTTGTCCCCGGCCAGCGCGGACACCGGGATGACCGTGAGGTCCCCGATCTCCAGCTTGGCGGCGAAATGCCGGAACTCCTCGGCGATCGCGTCGAAGACACCCTGGTCGTAGTCGACGAGGTCCATCTTGTTCACGCACAGCACCAGGTGCGGAACGCGCAGCAGGGAGGCCAGGAACGCGTGCCGCCGGCTCTGCTCCAGGATGCCCTTGCGGGCGTCGATGAGGATCAGCGCGGCGTTGGCCGTCGAGGCGCCGGTGACCATGTTCCGGGTGTACTGGATGTGCCCCGGGGTGTCGGCGATGATGAACTTCCGCTTCGGCGTCGCGAAGTAGCGGTAGGCGACGTCGATGGTGATGCCCTGTTCCCGCTCGGCCCGCAGACCGTCGGTGAGCAGCGCCAGGTTGGTGTACTCATCACCGCGTGCGGCGCTGGTGCGTTCGACGGCCTCCAGCTGGTCGGTGAAGATCGACTTGGTGTCGTACAGCAACCGGCCGATGAGCGTCGACTTGCCGTCGTCCACCGATCCGGCGGTGGCGACCCGCAGCATCTCCATCAGAAGTACCCCTCACGCTTGCGGTCTTCCATGGCCGCCTCGGTGGCCCGGTCATCGGCGCGGGTCGCACCCCGCTCGGTGACGTGCGTGCCGGCCACCTCCTCGACGATCGCCTCGACGGTGCTCGCCGTGGACTCCACCGCGCCGGTGCAGGTGACGTCACCGACGGTGCGGTAGCGCACCGTCTCCTCGAACGTCTCCTCACCCTCCATCGGCCGCAGGTGCTCGTTGGGCCACAGCAGCATCCCGTCCCGGAGGAACACCTCCCGGCGGTGGGAGAAGTAGATCGACGGCAGGCCGATCCCCTCCCGGCCGATGTACTGCCAGATGTCCAGCTCGGTCCAGTTGGAGATCGGAAAGACCCGGATGTGCTCACCGCGGTGGTGCCGGCCGTTGTAGAGCGACCAGAGCTCCGGACGCTGGTTCTTGGGATCCCACTGGCCGAACTCGTCGCGGAAGGAGTAGACGCGCTCCTTGGCCCGGGCCTTCTCCTCGTCGCGGCGCGCGCCACCGAAAGCGGCGTCGAACTGGTGCTTCTCGATGCCGTCGAGCAGGGCGACGGTCTGCAACGGGTTGCGGCTGGCCCGCGGCCCGGTCTGCTCGGTCACCCGGCCGTTGTCGATCGCCTCCTGCACCGAGGCCACGATCAGCTGGACCCCGGTCTCAGCGACCCGCCGGTCCCGGTACCCGAGAACCTCGGGGAAGTTGTGCCCGGTGTCCACATGCATCACCGGGAACGGGATGCGGGCCGGCCAGAACGCCTTCTGCGCCAGATGCAGCATCACGATCGAGTCCTTGCCGCCGGAGAACAGCAGCACCGGACGCTCGAACTCGGCGGCGACCTCCCGGAAGATGTGCACCGCCTCGGCTTCGAGCGCGTCGAGGTGACTCAGCTCGTAGTAGGGCGTGTCGTAACGCAGGCTGGTCATGCGGCTCCTCCGCGGGATCGGGGGACAGTCAGGTCGGCCGGCAGCGCTGCCAGCGCCTTCAACAGCTGCCCGGCCAGCTCCGACCGGCAGATCAGCAGGTCGGGCAGCCACGGGTCGGGCTGGTTGTAGACCAGCGGCGAACCATCGAGCCGGCTGGTGTGCAGGCCCGCGGCGCGGGCAACGGCGACCGGGGCAGCGGAGTCCCACTCGTACTGGCCGCCACCGTGCACATAGGCGTCGACCTGCCCGCGGACCACGGCCATCGCCTTCACCCCCGCCGAGCCCATCGCCACCAGCTCGGCACCCAACTGCTCGGCCAGCACAGTGACCAACGCCGGCGGGCGGCTGCGGCTCACCGCCAGCCGCAACGGGCCATCCGGACGAGCCAGGACCTCCAGCGGCGCCGCAGTGCCGAAAGTCCTCGCCTCCGCCGGCAACGCCACCGCACCGGCGACCAGCTCACCCCGCTCCCACAGCGCCACATGCACCGCCCAGTCGACGCGCTCCCGCTCGGAGAACTCCCGGGTCCCGTCCAGCGGGTCCACGATCCACACCCGATCAGCACCCAGTCGCACCCGATCATCGGCACCCTCCTCGGACAACACAGCGTCACCGGCGCAGAGGACGGCCAGCCGGTCCACCAGGAAACGGTGCGACCCGGCGTCCCCGGCCGCCCTCCGAGCGGCCACGTCAGCGAAGTCCCCGGCCCGCACGTCCAGCAGCAACTCACCGGCGGCAGTGGCCAGCGAGCCGGCAAGGTCATGATCAGAGGCAGTCAAGATGTGTCTTCCGTCCGAGTGGTGTGGTCCCATCCTGGCGGCAGAACGACGGAGAGTCACCGTCCACTCATTCCATCGAGCTATGCGCGGGCGTCGCTCGACGAGGCGGGCCCCCATAGCCAGGCCGGCACCAGCGCCCATCGCAACCGAGGTACTGCGGGTCGTGGAGTCCACCCTCATCGCAGTGGGCGACGGGGCGTGACCATGCCGGAAGCCTCGACGGGGACTCCTGGCCCGCTTTCGGCAGCCGGTCCCACGCGCTGGGCCGTCTCGTGGATCGCCGCGGACTCCAAGCTGACGCTGCTTGGCCGTGTCGCCTCCGAGCTCCCCCGATGTTCCCGCGGTCCGTCAGCTCGCGCCGTCGAACAGGCTCGTCACCGAGCCGTCCTCGAAGACCTCCTTGATCGCCCGGGCGAGCAGCGGGGCGATCGACAGCACGGTCAGCTTGTCGAACTGCTGGGCCGGCTGCAGCGGGAGCGTGTTGGTGACGATCACCTCGCTGATCCGACTGTTCTTCAGCCGGTCGACGGCGGGGCCGGACAGCACGCCGTGCGTGGCGGCCACGATGACCTCCGCGGCGCCGGAGGCGAAGAGCGTCTCGGCGGCGGCGACGATCGTGCCGCCGGTGTCGATCATGTCGTCGACCAGGATGCAGACCCGGCCCTCGACCTCACCGACGACCCGGTTGGCGACCACCTGGTTGGGCCGGGTCATGTCGCGGGTCTTGTGGATGAAGGCCAGCGGCGTCCCACCGAGCTTGTCGGTCCAGCGCTCGGCCACCCGTACCCGGCCGGAGTCCGGCGAGACGACGGTCAGGTCGCGGTCGCCCCACTTGCGGCAGATCTCGCCGACCAGCAGGTCGATGGCGAAGAGGTGGTCGACGGGCCCGTCGAAGAAGCCCTGGATCTGCGCGGTGTGCAGGTCCACCGACATCAGCCGGTCGGCGCCGGCGGTCTTGAACATGTCGGCGACGAGCCGGGCGGAGATGGGCTCCCGGCCGCGGTGCTTCTTGTCCTGGCGGGCGTAGGGGAAGAACGGCGCGACCACGGTGATCCGCTTGGCCGACGCGCGCTTGAGCGCGTCGACCATGATCAGCTGCTCCATGAGCCAGGTGTTGATCGGCGCGGTGTGGCTCTGCACCACGAAGGCGTCGCTGCCACGCACCGACTCCTCGAACCGCACGAAGAGCTCACCGTTGGCGAACTCGTAGGCCGCGGTCGGGGTGGGGCTCACCCCGAGGTACCCGCCGATCTCCGCGGCCAGCTCGGGGTAGGCCCGGCCGGAGAAGAGCATCAGGCTCTTGTTCGTGGTCTGCCGGATGATGCTCATCGCGTGCCCTCACTGCTCGTGCCCGGCGTGGGGTCCGGAAGCTGGTCCTCGGCGCGCTCTCCCGCCCGGGCCTCAGCTGCTTCCGCAGCCGCCGCAGCGGGCGTCCCCGGACGTCGTTTCGCGACCCAGCCTTCCACAGTGTGCTGACGTCCCCGGGCGACGGCCATCGCCCCGGGCGGGACGTCGTCGGTGATGACCGAGCCGGCGGCGGTGTAGGCGCCGTCCCCGACGCTCACCGGCGCCACGAACATGTTGTCCGCGCCGGTGCGGGCGTGGTTGCCGATCGTGGTGTGGTGCTTGGCCACCCCGTCGTAGTTGACGAACACCGAGGCGGCTCCGATGTTGGTCCCCTCGCCGATGGTGGCGTCCCCGACGTAGCTCAGGTGCGGCACCTTGGAGCCCGCCCCCACCGTGGCGTTCTTCGTCTCCACGAAGGTGCCGACCTTGGCGCCGCGGGCCAGCCGGGTGCCCGGTCGCAGGTAGGCGAACGGCCCGACCGACACCTCGGGCCCGACGACCGCCAGCTGGCAGTGCGCGCGCACCACCGACGCGCCCTCGCCGACCTCGGTGTCGACCAGCGTGGTGTCCGGGCCGACGACCGCGCCGGCAGCCACGGTGGTGGCGCCGCGCAGCTGGGTGCCCGGCTGCAGCACCGCCTCCGCGGCGACCTCGGCAGTGACGTCGACCCAGGTGGTGAGCGGGTCGATGACCACGACGCCGGCCCGCATCAGGTCATCGAGCACCCGGTCGTTCAGCGTGCGGCGCCGCGCGGCCAGCTCCCGCTGGTCGTTGCAGCCCAGGGTGTCCTCAGGGTCGGTCGCCCGGTGCCCGCCCACCGGGGCGCCGTCGGCGACGAGCAGCCCGAGGACGTCGGTGAGGTACTGCTCGCCCTGCTGGTTGGCCGAGCCGACCCCGGCGAGGGCCGCGCGGACCGCCGAGGCATCCCCGAGGTAGACCCCGGCGTTGACCTCGGCGATCGCCCGCTGCGCCTCGTCGGCGTCCCGCTCCTCGACGATGGCCCGCACCGCGCCGGCGGCGTCCCGGACGATCCGGCCGAGCCCGGTCGGGTCCGGCACCTCGGCGGTCAGGACGGTGAGCACGTCACCCGAGGCCCGGTGCGCGGTGACCAGCTCCTCGACGGTTGCGGCACGGAGCAGCAGCGCATCGCCGTTGACGACGAGCACCGGACCGGACACGTCGGGTACGGCGGCCAGCGCCAGGGCCGTGGCGTGCCCGGTGCCCCGCTGGTCCTCCTGCACCACCGGCACCGCGTCGGGGGCGATCGCCGCAAGGTGCGCGAGCACCGCGTCCCGGCCGGAGCCGACCACGACCACGGTCCGCTCCGCGCCCAGCGGCGCGGCCGCGGCCAGCACGTGGCCGAGCATCGAGCGGCCACCGAGTTCGTGCAGCACCTTCGGGGTGCGCGACCGCATCCGGGTGCCCTGACCGGCGGCCAGGACGACGACGGCCCCGACTCTCGACGTCCCGGCGGGTGTGGGCACCGACGGCTCGAGCTGGCTCATGTGGCTCCTCGCAGAACGACGTGCGGTGCGGAGCGCGGCTGCCCGGCTCCGGCGAGCTTCGGACAGCCGGCCGCAGCGCGGGACTGGCTGGGGGACTCGGACTCGAACCGAGACTGCACGGCTCCAAAGGCCGGCGGGCTGCCGATTACCCCATCCCCCATCACCGGTTCCGCCGAGTGGGATCCGACGGACCACCGTGAGCCTAGGGCCGCGGGCGCGAGTCCACCGCACGCGGCTGCTCCTCCGGCCCTGCCGATCCCCCAGTCGCCGTCCGCACCTGCTGCACCGGCGGGAGCGGTGGGAGCGGTGGGCGGGGACGATGCGGGGTGGAGACCTCCGGTCCGGCCGACGGCACGCCGCCCCGTCCCGGCCGGACCTGGGTGCGGATTACCGGAGCACAGCGCCGCCAGCAACTGCTGGACGTCGGCCGCGAGCTGTTCGCCCAGCGCGGCTACGAGGCGACCTCCATCGGGGAGATCGCTTCCCGCGCCGACGTGTCCAAGCCGGTGGTCTACGAGCACTTCGGCGGTGAGGAAGGTCTCAACGCGGTCGTCGTCGGCCGGGAGATGCAGCGGCTGCTGGACCGGTTCACCTCTGCGCTGCGCTCCGTCGGGCACCCGCGGGAGCTGCTGGAGCGAGCCGCCCTGGTGCTGCTGGACCACATCGAGGACGAGACCGACGGCTTCCGGGTGCTCGGCCGCGACTTCCCCGTCGTCGGGACGTCGGGCACCTTCTCCTCGCTGATCGGGGAGGTCGTCCGCAAGGTCGAGCACATCCTGGCCGCCCAGTTCAGCACCAACGGCTACGACCCCCGGCTGGCCGAGCTCTACAGCCAGCCCTCGTCGGGATGGTCGCGTTGACCGGCCAGTGGTGGCTGGACACCCGGTCGCCGGGCAGGCGGGAGGTCGCCGTGAACCTGGCCTACAACGGCCTGTCGCACCTGGAGACCCAGCCGCAGCTGGTCGGGCCGGTGCGCCCGTTCCCGAAGACCGGGGACTGACCCGCGACCGAAGCCACTCCCCACCGAAGGTGCCCTCCGACGAATCGCGAAGCCATTCGTCGGTGGGGCCGAAGGCTCCTCGAATGTGCTCGACAGCGCGGCGTCAGCCGCTCCGGCACCCCGCCGGCAGGTGTTGCTCAGCCCACCAGCCGGGCGCCGGGCACCGGGCCGTGCACGGCCCGCACGGTGCGGAACACCCCGGCCCCGGCCAGTGTCGCCGCCAGCTTCACCGCGGCGTCCTCGTCCTCGGCGAGCGCGGCGACCGTCGGACCCGATCCGCTGAGCAGCGCCGCCCGCGCACCGGCCTCCCCGGCCGCCGCCAGCGCCCGCCGGAGCTCGGGCCGCAGCCGGAGCGCCGCTGCCTGCAGGTCGTTGTCCAGGGTGGCGGCCAGGGCGGACGCCGGGCCGCTGCGCAGCGCGGCGATCACCGGCTCGGCGGCGTCCCCGGCGTGCCCGGCGGCGACGGGGCCTACCCGGCCCTCGGCCCGCAGGGTGTCCAGCTCGGCGTAGACCGTCGGGGTGGACAGCCCCTCCCCGGCGATGCCCAGCACCCAGTCCCAGCGCCGCCGGGCCAGCACCGGGAACAGCTGCTCACCCCGCCCGGTGCCGAGCGCCACCCCGCCCAGCAGGCTGAACGGGACGTCGCTGCCCAGCTGGGCGGCCAGGCCGGCCAGGTCGCCCCGGGTGGCCCGGGTGCCCCAGAGCGCGTCCAGCGCGACCAACGTGGCGGCGGCGTCCGCGCTGCCACCGGCGAGCCCCGCGGCGGCCGGGATCGACTTGTCGATCTCCAGGTGGGCGTCGGCGGTGATGCCGGCGTGCCGGGCGAGCAGCTCGGCGGCCTGCCAGACGATGTTCCGCCGGTCGCTGGGCACGCTCGCCGGGCCGCGGCCGGATGCGCTGCCCTCGCCACGCAGCCCCAGCGAGAGCCCGTCGCCGGGGCGGGCGGTGACCGTGTCGAACAGCGAGACGGCGAGGTAGACCGTGCGCAGCTCGTGGAAGCCGTCCGGGCGGAGCGGGCCGGCCTGCAGGTGGACGTTCACCTTTGCCGGCGCCCGGGCCACCACGGCCCCGTTGCCGGCGATCCGTCCGGGGCCGCCGGAGGTCGCGTTGTTCACGAGTCCTCCTCGCTGGCGCTCGTCGGCCGCGTTCACGTTGTTGCTGTGCTCATCGTCGAGCTCGCCAGCTCGCTCACTTGATCACCCTGCCCGGACGAGGCGACACGCGCTACCGCTCCTCGCCCGGCACGGGAGCGGTCGCCGCCAGGCGTGCGAAGTCGGTGACCGAGAGCTGCTCACCACGGGTGGTGGGGTCGATGCCCGCCGCACGCAGGCGGGCCTCGGCCGCGGCGGGGCTGCCGGCCCAGCGGGCCAGTGCCGCGCGCAGCCCCTTGCGGCGCGTGGCGAACGCCGCGTCGATCACTGCGAAGGTGGCCGCCCGGTCGCCCTCGGGCGCGGGCCGGCGGCTGAGCGCGACCAGCCCGGAGTCGACGTTGGGCACCGGCCAGAACACCGGCCGGGCCACGGCGCCGGCCCGGCGGACGTCGGCGTACCAGGCTGCCTTGACGCTGGGCACCCCGTAGGCCGCCGAGCCGGGGGTCGCGGCCAGCCGGTCGGCCACCTCGAGCTGCACCAGCACCAGCGCCGTCCGGATCGAGGGCAGCAGCTCCAGCAGGTGCAACAGCACCGGGACGGCGATGTTGTACGGGAGGTTGGCCACCAGCGCGGTCGGCGGGGGGCCGGGCAGCTCGGGAACCCGCAGCGCGTCGGCCGTGACCACGGTCAGCCGGTCGGTCAGCGTGGGCACCCGGTCGGCCACGGTGCGCGGCAGCTGGTCGGCCAGCCGCGGGTCGATCTCGACCGCGGTGACGTGCGCGCAGGCCGGCAACAGGCCCAAGGTCAGCGAGCCGAGGCCCGGGCCGACCTCACAGACGACGTCGTCCGGCCGGAGGGCCGCGGTCCGCACGATCTTGCGGATCGTGTTGGCGTCGTGCAGGAAGTTCTGCCCGAGCGCCTTCGTCGGACGCAGGTCGAGCTGCTGGGCCAGCTCGCGGATCGCGGCCGGTCCCAGCAGTCCGTCGGGCTGCTCCGGAATGCTGCTCAGTGGGTGCCGATCAGTCGTTCAGGTGGGAGCCGCAGCCCCACTGCCCGGCACCGGACCGGGCGTAGAGCGCCTGCGCGCGCATCATCTGCTCCTCCGGCGAGGCTGCGGCCGGGTCGCCGCTGCCGCCGACCGAGGCCCAGGTCGAGGTGGAGAACTCGTACAGGCCCCGGTACTTGCCACTGGCGCTGACCGCGTTCGGTCGGCCGCCGGACTCGCACCTGGCGAGCGCCGCCCAGTTGAGCCCGTCGGCGGTGGCCACGGAGGCGCCCCCGGCGGGTGCGGCCGGCTTGGGCTGGGAGCCGACGCCGACCTGCTGGTCGACCGGCGCGCGGCTGACGGCGACGCCGATCTGCTCGCGGCCGGTCTCCACGCCGTCGGTGACAGTGACCCGGTAGGTGACCGTCTGCTCGCCCTCGACGCCCTTCTCGGTCACGGTGCGGGTGCCCTCAACCGTCGCGGGGTCATCGGTCTCCACGGTCTTGTAGTCGATGGCCTGCACGTCAGTGATCTCGCTGACCTGGACGCGGAACACCTGCAGCACCATGGCGTCCAGCAGCGGCTGGGTCGGGAAGAGGCTGGTGCGGTCGGTCGGGGAGAGTGCGATGCCCCGCTCGGAGAGGAGGTCACCGGCGGTGGCTGCGGTGGTACTCACGACGGTGCGCTGACCGTCGGCCACGAGGGTGACGTCCTTGGGCGTCTGCACCGAGAGGTCCATGCCGTCCAGCGGCAGGCGCTCGCTGCGGCTGGCCGACAGCACCAGGTCGTCGGCGCGGTAGCCGAGCTCGTCCAGCGCTCCGTCCACCGACACGGCGGTCGTGTAGACGTCGCTGTGCACGCCGTCGACGGTCAGCGCGAGCGGGCGGCCCCGGTTGAGGACGACGGTGTCGCCGTCCCCGACCGTGGCACCGGACGCGGGCAGCAGGACGTCATGGGCGGCCGGTCGCAGCCCCTCGTCGGCCAGCACCTCACCGACGGTGGAGGCGTAGGTGTTCACCTCTCGTGCCTGGCCGTCGACGGTGAGCATCACCGTCTTCTGGGCGAGGAAGTAGGCAAAGGAACCGCCCACCAGGCCCACCAGGACCAGGGCGAACAGACTGAGCTTCAGCGATCGGCGCACAACACATCCACAGGTCACAGGTCCGGGCAGGGGGACGTGGGCAGCAGTCCACAGCCCCGCCCGGAGGCGGCTGTCATCGCGCGGCCCGACGGTGCCGGCCCAGGGTTTGCCCGGGCCGATCGCCTGGGCGTTCCCCACCCCGGCTGGTCGGTCACGACACGATAACGAACGCGGTACGGAAGACAACCGTGCGACAGCAGTAAAGCGTCGAGTCGACAAGTCGCCGCGCAGGCGCGCCGACACGGACAGTGAGATACGCGCGAGGAGGTGTCCCGTCCGGCCATCGATCGGCCGTGTTCATTGCCACACGAATAAGTCCCGAACGGCGGAGGATCGCCGCCCGACCGGTCAGCCGGCGAGCGCGGGACTGGTGTGCCGGACCGGCGGGAGCCAGCTGATCAGGTAGCCGGCCACCGCCAGCCCGGCGGCCAGCGCGGAGAAGCCCCCGGCCACCAGGGCCACCGGCACCAGTCCGGCGCCCTCTCCCGACACCTCGCCACTCAGGCCGATGCCGGCCACGAGCAGCAGGCTGCCCAGTGGCAGCAGGGCCAGCACGCTGGCGGCGGCCACCGCCAGGTGGGCGGTCCAGGTCCGCTGGGCCTCGTCGACCGGCACGTCGGCGCCCTCGGCGGCCAACGGCCGCACGAGCACCCGGAGCAGGGCACCCTCGGCCAGCAGCCACGCCACCAGCGGGACGACCAGTGCGGTCACGGTTACGGGACGGTCCAGCTCGTCGGTCAGCAGGACGGCGGCGAGCACGTCGCCGGCGACGGCCGCTCGCATCGTCCACAGCAGCCAGGGCGAGATCTGGTCGCCCTGCTGCGGGCGACGCGGCGGCGAGCTGAGCGCCCAGCGCGGACGCGGCCGGCTGGCCTCGGCCAGGAGCACGCCCGTCAACAAGCCGGTGGCCAGCGCCGGCAGCCACAGGAACACCGAGGCCTCGGCGAACAGGACGACGCTCACGACGACGGCGACGACGCCCAGCAGCAGCCCGAGCCGACGCACCCGGCGGCCGTGTGTGGCCTGCCGGGCCAGGTAGGCCGACCCAGCCGGGGTGGGGGTGGCGAACTCGACCCCGGCATTGGCCACCTGACGACGGCCGGAAGCCAGCCCCCAGGCGCGGAACAACAGCGCGGCAGGCGCCATGAGGGCGATGAAGAGGACGACGGCGATCAGGCGGCCCACTACTGCATTGTCACCCTTCGGGCGACACCGCGGCCAACGGCCGTCCCCCCCGTCCCGTGGAGGCCGTTGCCCGCGTCCCCGTCCAGGAGCCCTCCGGGCTCCGTGACAGGGCCACGGACCGGCCTGGCGGCCAGGCCTCGGTCGCTTTCGCCGCCGGGGCCTCCCTACTCCTCCCAGCTACCGAAAACCCGCTCCGCGTTCGCGGTCAGCGCGGCGCACAGCTGGTGCAGCGGCGTCCCGGTCACGTCGGACAGCGCCCGCACCGTGTGCGGGACCAGCCGGGCGGAGTTCGGTCGTCCGCGCAGCGGGGCCGGGGTCAGGAACGGCGCGTCGGTCTCGACCAGCAGCTGGTCCAGCGGGGTCATCGCGGCTGCCTCGCGGAGGTGACCGGCGTTGCCGAAGGTCAACGTGCCGGCGAAGGAGAGCACGTAACCCCGGTCGATGCAGCGCCGGGCGAAGCCGGCGTCGCCGGAGAAGCAGTGCAGGACGGTGTGCTCAGGCGCGCCTTCCGCCTCGAGCACCCGCAGCACCTCGTCGTGGGCGTCCCGGTCGTGGATGACCAGCGCGATGCCGTGCCGCTTGGCAATGTCGATGTGCGCCCGGAAGGAGGCTTCCTGGACCGCCCACCCGTCCTCTCCGGTGCGGTAACGGTCCAGACCGGTCTCCCCCACCGCCCGCACCCGCGGCAGCGCCGCGAGCCGGTCGATCTCGGCCAGCGCCGGCCCGGTCGCCGCTCCGACGCCGGCCTCGTTCGGATGCAGCGCCACCGCAGCCAGCACCTCGGGACGGCGGGCGGCCAGCTCGGCCGACCAGCGGGACGAATCGACGTCCACCCCGACCTGGACCAACCGAGGGACGCCGACGGTCACCGCGGCGGCGATCGCCTCGTCCACCTCGGCGTCAGTGGGCTGGCGGTCCTCGCCGCCCACCGCGATGTCGAAGTGGGTGTGGCTGTCCACCGCCGGACCCGGCAGCGGCTCCGGCGAGGGCGGCGGCTCACCCCGCCGGTTCGCGCGCGAGGACGCCGACCGGCTCACTCGAGCCCCCGCTGGGCCAAAATGGCCATTTTGGCCCAGCGAGCACGCCCGTCGGGTCCGACGAAACGGGCCGAGATGGCCACTTTGGCGGAGCCCGACGCGCTCATGCCCCGCCGTCCGTACCGCTGCTGCCCCCGCCCTCGAGGCGGCGGAGCTCGTCGGCGACCACCGACTCGTCGAGCTTGGTGAAGACCGGCTTCGGCGGGGCCAGCGGCGTGCCCGGCGCGGCCAGCGGCGTGGACGCCCAGACCGCCTGGCCCTCGCCGTAGGCGCCGGTGATGATCGGGTACGGCGAACCGTCGTCGAGATCGGTGACCTCGTCGACGCGCGGCAGCACCGACCACACGCCGGTGCCACCGAGCAGCTCGTGCACCTGCTGGGCGGAGTGCGGGAGGAACGGGGTGAGCAGCGCGTTGCAGTCCTTGATCGCCTGCAGCGCCGTGTGTAGCACGGTGTCCCGACGGGCCGGGTCCTCCTTGAGCTTCCACGGCGCCTGATCCGACAGGTACTTGTTCGCCTCGCCGACGACCCGCATCGCCTCGTTGGCGGCGGCCTTCTGCCGGTTGCGGGCCAGCAGGTCCCCGATCGGCCCGAAGGCCCCCGACGTGGTGGCCAGCAGCGCCCGGTCGGCGTCGGTCAGCTCGCCCGGCGTGGGAACGGCGCCGACGTTCTTGGCCGCCATCGACACCGAACGGTTGACCAGGTTGCCCCAGCCGGCGACCAGCTCGTCGTTGTTGCGGCGACGGAACTCCGCCCAGGTGAAGTCGGTGTCCTGGCTCTCCGGCCCGGCCACCGCGATGAAGTAGCGCAGCGCGTCGGCGTCGTAGCGGGCCAGGAAGTCCCGGACGTAGATGACGACCTGCCGGGAGGAGGAGAACTTGCGCCCCTCCATGGTCAGGAACTCACTCGACACCACCTCGGTCGGCAGGTTGAGCCGGCCGTAGGAGCCCGGCGTCCCGCCCTTGTCGCCCGCCCCGTTGTAGCCGAGCAGCTGCGCCGGCCAGATCTCGGAGTGGAAGACGATGTTGTCCTTACCCATGAAGTAGTAGGCGCCGGCGTCCGGGGACTGCCACCACTGCCGCCAGGCCTCCGGGTCCCCGGACCGGCGGGCCCACTCGATCGAGGCCGACAGGTAGCCGACGACGGCGTCGAACCAGACGTAGATCCGCTTGTCCGGCCGGTCCCGCCAGCCCTCCAGCGGCACCCGCACGCCCCAGTCGATGTCGCGGGTGTAGCTGCGCGGCTTGAGGTCCTCCAGCAGGTTGACGCTGAAGTTCAGGACGTTGGGGCGCCAGCTCTTCCGGGTGCCCAGCCAGTCGCCCAGCGCCCGGGTGAATGCGGGCAGGTCGAGGAAGTAGTGCTCCTCCTCGACGAACTTCGGCGTCTCGCCGTTGATCCGGCTCACCGGGTTGATCAGGTCGATCGGGTCGAGCTGGTTGCCGCAGTTGTCGCACTGGTCGCCGCGGGCGCCGTCGTAGCCGCAGATCGGGCAGGTGCCCTCGATGTAGCGGTCGGGCAGCGTGCGGCCGGTCGACGGGCTGATCGCGCCGAGGGTCGTCTGCGGAAAGACGTAGCCGTTCTTCAGCAGGCCCAGGAAGATCTCCTGGCTGACCGCGGCGTGGTTGGCCGTCGTCGTCCGGGTGAACAGGTCGTAGCTCATCCCCAGGCTGGCCAGGTCGTTCACGATGATGCGGTTGTTGCGGTCGGCGATCTCCCGCGGGGAAACGCCCTCGGCGTCGGCCGCGACGGTGATCGGCGTCCCGTGCTCGTCGGTGCCGCTGACCATCAGCACCTGGTCACCGGCCATCCGGTGGTACCGGCTGAACACGTCGGAAGGGACGCCGAAGCCGGAGACGTGGCCGATGTGCCGCGGGCCGTTGGCGTAGGGCCAGGCGACGGCGGTCAGGATGTGCTGATCACTCACGTGGTGAGAGTACGGAGGTGCGTCCACCCGGTACCCGGCGACGTCAGGGAGCGCTGTCCACCGCGGCGGTCGTCGGCACCGTCGCCGCGTCCGCCGGGGATCCGAGCAGAGTCACCGAGGTGAGCGCCAGGCCGATCACCGCCAGGGTCGCCCCGCGAAGCACCGGGCGCCCCGGAGCGACGGCCGGGCGGCGCGTCCGCGGCCGCGGGCCGGCGGCGACCCAGGCCAGCGCGGAGGGCGTCCCGGACAGGAGCAGCTTGCTGAACGGGACGGCGAGGGCGAGCAGAGCGAGGGCCGGCACCGGCAGCGCGCCGAGCGGCCCGACGGCGACCAGCCACATGCCGTCCGCACCGAGGGCGGCGGCCAGCCCCAGGACCACCAGCAGGCTGATCTCCCCGCAGGCGACCGAGACGACCAGCGTGCGCCCGGCACCGTCCAGCAGACTGGCTCCGCCGCCGGCGCACAGCACGACCCAGCCGGCCAGCAGCACGAGGGTGGTCGCGACGAGACCCCCGGAGGGCCGCACCACCGTCCCCAAGACGCCGTCCAGGCTGGTCAGGCCCAGTGCGAGCAGGCCGAGGGACTCGACGACGGCGATTCCCGCGAGCGCGACCACCGGCAGCGGCGTGGTGCGGGGGCGTGCGGGGGCGGCCGGGCGGACGGGCCGCGGAACGGCGACGCGGGGGGCGTCGAGGACGGTGCTCGGCACAGCTGGCTCCCTGACCGGGGACGGGTGTCACCGATCAGGTCGACCGTGCGGGCGGGGTGGCGCAGGGGGGAGCGGTCAGGATCCCTCCGAGGGGTGAGGCGCATCGAGTGCCGACCGGTCACCGGCGAGAACCGCTTCCGACCTGCCACACCCACGGTGGAAGGAGTAGACACCTGCGGGACGGGATCACCGGCGAGACGATCACGCACTGGCACCGGCAATGGTCTGGCGCCGGTCACGGCACGCGAGGGGAGCTTCCATGGCCACGTCGACGGACACGCCAGCACGGTCCGGCGACCGGGCCCTGCGACGCGATGTCGGGGTCATCGGACTGCTCTTCGCGAGTGTGGGCTCGATCATCGGGTCCGGGTGGCTGTTCGGTGCCCTCAACGCCTCGCGGGAGGCCGGTCCGGCCGCCATCATCTCGTGGGGTCTCGGCGGCATAATGATCCTGCTGATCGCCCTCACCTACGCCGAGCTGGGCACGATGTTCCCGCTGTCGGGCGGCGTCGTCCGTTTCCCGCAGATGTCCTTCGGGTCGTTCGCCAGCTACTCCGCCGGCTGGATCAACTGGCTCGCCGCGGCGACCGTCGCTCCGATCGAGGTCGAGGGCGCGCTGCAGTACGCGACGAAATACGCGCCGTTCACCTCGGAGCACACGGTCAACGGCGAGACAGTGCACACGCTGACCGCCCTCGGATACGGCCTTGCGGTGCTCGGGATGGCGGCCTTTGTGGTCATCAACTACATCGGCATTCGGTGGTTCGCCAAGGTGAACAACGTTCTTGTGTGGTGGAAACTTGCGATCATCATCCTGGTGATCGTCGCGTTCCTGGTGACCACCTTCCACGGCGCCAACTTCTCGTCGTACGGCTTCCGGCCCAGCGGATGGCACGGGGTGTTCACCTCGATCGCGACGTCCGGGATCGTCTTCTCCTATCTCGGTTTCCGGCAGGGGATCGAACTCGCGGGCGAGACCAACAACCCCAAGCGCAATGTGCCGATCGCGGTGATCGGCTCGGTGCTGATCACCGCCGTGATCTACGTGCTGCTGCAGGTCGCCTTCATCGCCGCCGTGCGGCCGTCGGACCTGTTGAGCTCCGGCGGTTGGGCCAACCTCGCGTTCACCAACGACTTCGGCCCACTGGCGGCGGTGGCCACGATCCTGGGGCTGTCCTGGCTCGCCACGCTGCTCTACATCGACGCGGTCGTCTCCCCCGCCGACACGGGCCTGATCTACACCACGGTCACGGCCCGGATCTCCTACGCAGCGGCGCAGAACGGCAACGCCCCGGTGTCCCTGGCGCGGACCAACCGCAACGGGGTGCCCTGGATCAGCCTGATCGTGGCGTTCGTCGTCGGCCTGATCATCTTCCTGCCCTTCCCCAGCTGGCAGCAGCTGGTGGGCTTCATCACCTCGGCGACGGTGCTGTCGTTCGGGACCGGGCCGATCGTGCTGTCGGCGATGCGACGCCAGCTGCCCGACCAGCCGCGGCCCTTCCGGCTGCCGGCGGGTGACGTCATCGCCTTCCTGGCCTTCTACAGCTCCAACCTCATCGTCTACTGGGCCGGCTGGACCACCGACTGGAAGCTGTTCGTCGCCGTCCTGCTCGGTTTCGTGATCCTCGGCGCCTTCCAGGCCACCGGAAAGGTGACCTCGCGGATGGAATGGCGCGCCGGTGCGAGCTGGATCATCCCGTGGCTGGTCGGTCTTGCCGTGATCAGCTATCTCGGCGCCTACGGCGGCGGCCGTGGCGTCATCACGTTCGGCATCGCCTTTCCGGTGGTCGGCATCTTCAGCCTGATCATCTTCGTGTTCGCCGTCCGGATGCGGCTGTCCACCGAGCAGGTGCTGGAAGACGTCGAAGCCTCGCGGGCCGAGGCAGCGGTCGAGGAGGCGCAACTCGGCTCGTCGGCCGGCTGACCGCCGATCGGCGGGTGATACCGACCCGTCCGTCCGGCTCTCCAGACGCTCTGTTGCGCGCCCCGACCCGCTGATGTCGTGCACCGCGCCGACGCGCTCGGGCGGCCGCCGTACATCCGGCCTGCCTACGCTCTCGGGTGCTGCGCGACCCGGACGGGCGCGTGAGGCACGAGAGAGCAGGGGAATCCGGTGACCAGCACTGACAGCTCGCCCGGCGCCCGGGCCCGGTTGCCCCAGCTGCGCCGGCCACGCCCGGCCGGCGCGCCGAAGGCCGCGCCGCCCCAGCGGCCGGGCGGTGGTGACCCCGTCGTCGACTGTGCGGTGTACGTGAACGGCAGGCGCCAGGGGCAGGTCCCCCGCGGGGACGCCCTGCGGGTGGCCACCGAGCGGGACGGCTTCGTCTGGCTCGGCCTGCACGAGCCGACCGAGGCCGAGTTCGAATCCATCGCGGTCGGCTACGGGTTGCACCCGCTCGCCGTCGAAGACGCCGTCTACGCCCACCAGCGCCCCAAGCTGGACAGCTACGGCGACAGCATCTTCATGGTGCTGAAGACCGCGCGCTACGTGGAGCACGACCAGCTGACGAGCACCAGCGAGGTGGTCAGCACCGGCGAGGTGATGGTCTTCCTCGGCCCCCACTACGTGATCACGGTGCGGCACGGCGAGCACGGCGGGTTGAAGGACCTGCGCGCCAGCCTGGAGAACCAGCCCGACCTGCTGTGCCGGGGACCCGCCGCCGTCCTCTACGCCGTCGCCGACCTCGTGGTCGACCACTTCGTCGAGGTTGCCAGCGCCGTCGAGGAGGACGTCGACGAGCTCGAGGTCTCGGTGTTCAGCCCGGAGCGCACCGACGACATCGGCCGGATCTACCAGCTGAAGCGGGAACTGATGCAGCTGCGCCGGGCGGTGAGCCCGCTGGACATCCCGTTGAACACGCTGGCCGAGCGGCAGGTGGACATCGTGCCGGACGAGATGCGTTCCTACTTCCGGGACGTCCAGGACCACAGCCTGCGGGTCCGCGACCAGATCGCTTCCCTGGACGAGCTGCTGACGTCGATCCTGCAGTCCTCACTGGCCCGCACCTCGCTGGCCGACAACGAGGACATGCGCAAGATCTCGGCCTGGGCCGGCATCATCGCCGTCCCCACCGCCATCGCCGGCATCTACGGGATGAACTTCGAGCACATGCCCGAGCTGAAGACGACCTGGGGCTATCCGGTCGTCCTGCTGGTGATGCTGCTGGCGTGCACGCTGCTGTACCGCGGGTTCAAGCGCAGCGACTGGCTCTGACCCGGTCTCCAACGGGTATTGGAAGCTTTACCGGTAGGCGCTGCGCCCGCGCCTACCGGTAAAGCTTCCATTCCCTTGCGCCTGGTCCGCTGTCACGCTCGGCGGTTATCCACAAGCCGACGCTCGTCGCTCCCCGCCCACCGTGGACTCCGCCAATCTCTGCCCGTGCCCTGGCGAGATGTCATCGATGATGTGGTGCGGGAGCACGGTGGACTGGCCACCCGGCAACAGCTGCTGGCCCGCCTGCCGGTCGCCATTCTGGACAGCCACGTCTCGCGAGAGCGACTCCAGCGCGTCTACCCGCACGTGTACGCGCCTCGCGTCACCCCGGTCGTGGGCGACTTGCGGCTGCGCGCGGCCTTGATCTGTGTCGGCGGCACAGCCGTGCTGAGCCACGTGACGGCATTGCAGGTATGGGGCGTGCGGACGCACAGCGGGCCGGTGCATGTCACGATCGGAGCTGCCCGTCGCCGGGCCGGCGCCCCAGGCCTGGTGGTGCACCGACGTCAACGATTCCCCGTCGACGAGCGGAGCGTCCGTGGCTTGCCGGTCACGTCGCTGGCACGCTCCATCGTGGACGCCTGGCCGCAGCTGCCCATCAGTGAGCGCAGGCCGTTGGCCATCGATGTCGTCCGCGAGGGCAAGACGACGGCGAGCCACCTGCGGGACGCCCTTGCCGAGCGTCCCAATGTCGGAGGGCACTGTGCCCTGGCGCAGACGGTCGACCTGATAGCCGACGGCTGCCAGAGTGAGCTCGAGGTGATGGGTGTGCTGTCCGTGTTCAGGCATCCGTCACTGCCGCGCAGCGTCGGTCAGTTCCGCGTTCGGCTCGGCGACGGCCGCACGGTCCTACTGGACCGGGCCTTTCCTGAAGCCAAGCTGGCGATCGAACTGGACGGCGCCCGGTTCCACACACACCCCGACGACCGCCGCCGGGACCTGAGCAAGGATGCGGCGCTGGCCGCACTTGGCTGGGTGGTTCTCCGATTCACCTACGCCGATGTCCTTCGGGACCCCGATGGTGTTCGCGCCAAGGTCCTCGCGGTGTACCGGGCCCGCGTCCAGCAACTCAGCGCGGGCTGACCCCGGCGGGCAGGTATTGGAAGCTCTACCTGTAGACGGGACGACTCTACCTACAGGTAAAGCTTCCTATGCCTGGAGCGATGCGGGCTCAGGGCCCCCTTGGCCGCGACGACCGCGTCGTAGACGACCCGGCGAGACAGGCCGGTCCGGGCGACAACGGTGCGGATCGCCTCCTTGCGGTCGGCGCCGGCGGCCTCCTCGGCGGCGACCTCGGCAGCCAGCTCCGCCGCGGACAGCGACATCGGACCGGCCACCGCCCCGCCGACGACGAGGGTGATCTCACCGCGCACCCCCTCGGCGGCCCACGCCGCCAGCACCGACAACGGCCCGCGGCGGACCTCCTCGTGGGTCTTGGTGAGTTCCCGGCAGACGGCAGCCGGCCGCTCGTCACCGAAGGCCGCGGCGGCGTCGGCCAGGGCGTCGGCCAGCCGGTGCGGCGACTCGTAGAACACCATCGTGCGGGGCTCGGCGGCCAGCGCAGCCAGCGCGGCGCGGCGCTCCCCGCCCTTGCGCGGCAGGAACCCCTCGAAGCAGAACCGGTCGACCGGCAGCCCGGAGACGGCCAGCGCGGTGACGACGGCGGACGGGCCGGGCACCGAGGTGACCGGGATCCCGGCGTCGATGGCCGCCCGCACCAGCGTGTAGCCGGGGTCGGACACCGAGGGCATGCCGGCGTCGGTGAGCAGCAGCACCGTGGCGCCGCCGGCCATCGCGGCGACCAGCCCGGGCAGCCGGGCCTGCTCCACCGACTCGTAGAAGCTGACCAGCCGACCGGTGAACGTCACCTCGAGGTCGGCGGCCAGCCGGTGCAGCCGGCGGGTGTCCTCGACCGCGAGCACGTCGGCGGTGGCCAGCACCTCGCGCAGCCGGGGCCCGACGTCACCGGGCTGCCCGAGCGGCGCTCCCCCCAGCACAAGCCGTCCGTTCACGGGCCCGAGCCTGTCACGACGGGGCGGACAGTCTCGCCACCTACCCTGGCCGGCATGGCGGTGCTGGCCCCCGAGCGGGTGGAGACGACGCCCGGGCCCGCGGGCCGGCGCGCGCGCCGGCCGCCCCGGCCGCACCGCGACCGGCACCCGCCCCTGCCGCAGGACCGCCGGCTGGCCGCCGTGCTCACCGTCGCGCTGGCGGTGGCCACCTTCGTCAGCCGGATCTGGGACCTCACCTATCCCGGCGACCTGCTCTTCGACGAGGCCTACTACCCGCCCGAGGCGCACGAGCTGCTGCGCTGGGGCTTCGAGTACAACCGCGGCTACACGTTCATCGTCCACCCGCCGCTGGGCAAGTGGCTGATCGCGGTCGGCGAGCAGCTGTTCGGCTACGACAGCCTCGGCTGGCGACTGCCCTCCGCGGTGGCCGGCACCGTGGCGGTCGTCGTCCTCGTCCGGCTGGCCCGCCGGCTCACCGGCTCGACGTTCCTCGGCCTGGTCGCCGGGCTGCTGCTGGCCCTGGACGGCTTCTCCTTCACCCTGTCCCGGATCGGCCTGCTCGACGTCTTCCTGCAGGTGCTCGTCGTCTCCGCCGTCGCCTGCCTGGTGGTCGACCGGGACCGGGTGCGCCAGCGGGTCCGCGACGGCGCCGACCGGGTTCCCGCCCGCGGGTTCCGGCTCGGCCCGCGCGGCTGGCGCATCGCCGCCGGCGTGCTGTTCGGCTGCGCGTGCGCGGTCAAGTGGAGCGGGGTCTACTTCCTGGCCTTCTTCGCGCTGGCCTCGCTCTTCTGGGACCGGACGGCGTGGCGGGACGCCGGCATCGCCCGGCCGAGCGGCGTGGCCCTGCGGCGCGGGCTGCCCGGCGCGATGTGGGCGCTCGGCGCAGTGCCCGTGCTCACCTACCTGGCCTCGTTCACCGGCTGGTTCCTCGGCGAGACGTCGCAGGGCCGGCACTGGGCCGACCAGCACCCCGACACCGCCTTCCCGTTCGTGCCCGGGCCGCTGCGCTCCCTGTGGCACATGCACGGCGAGTGGCTGACCTTCCACAACGGCCTGTCCACCCCGCACCCGTGGGAGTCCGGGCCGTGGTCGTGGCTGGTCGACGGCCGGCCGATCCTGCTGTGGAACCCGCAGGGCCTGACCGACTCCGCCGGCGACCAGGTGATCCGCTACATCCTGATGGTCGGGACGCCGACGCTCTGGTTCGCCTTCGCCCCGGCGATGCTCTGGCTGGGCTGGCGGATCGCCGCCCGCCGCGACTCCGCCGCCGCGGTGGTCGCGCTCGGCATCGGCGCCGGCTGGCTCACCTGGTTCGTCAACCTGGACCGGACCATGTTCATCTTCTACATGGCGCCCGCGCTGCCGTTCTTCGTGCTCGCGGTGACCCTGGCGTTGCAGGACGTTCTCGGGCCGACCGGCGCGACCCCGTTCCGCCGCCAGTTCGGCCTGGGCGCCGTCAGCCTGTACCTGGCGGTGGTGGCGATGACGTTCGTCTTCTTCTACCCGGTGCTCACCGGACAGCCGCTGTCCTACTCCGAGTGGGTACAGCGGATGTGGTTCCCCTCCTGGTTCTGAGATCTGACTCACGTCGACTGGTCGTCTACATAGTTGGGCAGTACAACTGACACGTGGACGTCGACCGCGGCGAGCTCGCCGCACACCTGGACGACGTGGTCATCGCCCTGCGCCGCCTGACAGCCGCCATTGCCTCAGCCTCACCGCCGCGGCGGCACTGACGACGCTGCGTCAGCAGGGGCCGGTCCGGCTGACCGAGCTGGCCACGAGCGGGGGCGTCACCCAGCCGTCGATGACCACCCTGGTCGCCCGGCTGGCCGAGCAGGGCCTGGTCGAGCGGCAGGGCGATCCGACCGACGGCCGTGCCGTACTCCTCGCGCTGACCCCGGCCGGCGCCGACCTGCTGGATCAGCGGCGGGCCGCCCGCGCCGAACGGCTCAGCGGTCCGCTCTCCCGGCTCGCGGACGACGACGTCCGCCGGATCACCAACGCCCTGCCCGCGCTGGCCCGGCTGGCCGGCGTCCTCACCCACTCCCAGAACAGACACGGAGGCATTTCGTGAGCGCGCACGGCGTCAGCACCACGAGCATGTTCCAGCAGCCCAAGGCCGTCTTCGCAGTCGCCTTCGCCTGCGTCGTCAGCTTCATGGGCATCGGCCTGGTCGACCCGATCCTGCCGGCCCTCTCCACCCAGCTGGACGCCACGCCCAGCCAGGTGAGCCTGCTGTTCACCAGCTACCTGGTGGTCACCGCGGTCGCCATGCTGGGCACCAACTGGGTGCCCAGCCGGATCGGCGCGAAGAAGACGCTGATCACCGGCCTGGCCATCATCGTGGCCTTCTCCGCCCTCGCCGGCCTGTCGGGCTCAATCAACGGCATCGTCGGCTTCCGCGCCGGCTGGGGACTGGGCAACGCCCTGTTCATCGCCACCTCGCTGGCGGTCATCGTCGCCTCGGCCTCCGGTGGGTTCGCCGGGGCGATCGTGCTCTACGAGGCGTCGCTCGGCCTGGGCATCGCGGTCGGTCCGCTGATCGGCGGGTTGCTGGGCAACATCAGCTGGCGCGGGCCGTTCTTCGGCGTCGCCGTGCTGATGGCCATCGCGCTGATCGCCACCGTCGTCCTGCTGGACGCGACCCCGAAACCGGCCCACCCGACGCCGCTGTCCGCCCCGCTCAAGGCGCTGCGGCACCGCAGCCTGCTGACGATGAGCCTGACCGCCCTGTTCTACAACTGGGGCTTCTTCACCATGCTGGGTTACGCGCCCTACCCGATGGAACTCAATGCGATCCAGCTCGGCTTCGTCTTCTTCGGCTGGGGCCTGCTGGTGGCGTTCTTCTCCATCTTCGGCGCCCCGCGGCTGCAGGCCCGCTTCGGGACGGCGCCCTCCCTGTACGGCGCGCTCGGCTTCTTCGCCGTCCTGCTGCTGCTCATCGGGCTGTTCACCGACGTCCGCTGGGCGCTGATCGCCTGCGTGGTGGCCTCGGGCATCGTCGTGGGCATCAACAACACGCTGACCACCCAGGCGGTCATGCTCGTAGCCCCGGTCGAGCGCCCGATCGCCTCCTCGGCCTACGGCTTCGTCCGGTTCATCGGCGGTGGGCTGGCGCCGTTCGCCGCGGGCAAGCTGGCCGAGCACTACAACCTGCACGCGCCCTTCGTGGTGGGTGCGGTGGCGGTCCTGATCGGCATCGGCGTGCTGTCCACCGGTCACCGGATGCTCGCCCGGGCGGACGCGGACATGGCCGCGTCCGGCCAGCCGGACGACGACGTCAGCGGCGAGGTGGCCGACGAGTTCGGCGGCGCTCCTGGTGCCATCGACCAGGAGGTCGAGCCGGAGCTGGCGGCCCGGAAGCAGCCCTCGCGCTCCTGACCGTGGGGGCCGTGCGCCGCTCCCCGGGAGCAGCGGCGCCGCGCGGGCCCTAACCTCGATCTTCCGTGATCTTGATGCGGAGCATGATCATCGGCTTCTGGTCCCGTGTGGGCGTCAGGATGGCATTGGGGTGTGACGGATCGGCCGATGTCGCTCGGGTGGGCGCCGGTTCCACAGGCCGGTGGGTGTCCTTCGGGTCGTCGGGTCAGGTCGCCGGGGGTCAGCCGGAGGCGGCTGCCGGGGCGGCGAGCACCGCGGTGGCGTCGCGGAGTCGTGCAAGCCCGTCGCGGACCAGCGCGGCCCAGGGGTGGTGTTCGGCCAGGTGCAGGATCCGTCGGCGTCCGGTGCGGGCCAGCGTCGCCGGGGTGGTGAACAGGCGGGTGCGC
>NZ_FNOZ01000058.1 GCF_900107175.1 Modestobacter sp. DSM 44400
CCCACCCTGGCCCGATCGATGCGGTCGACGAACATGATCGAGTCGATGATCTCCATCTGCCGGGATCACGCCGGCAACGTCAAGCGCTGGCGCGACGGGCAGATGGCGCTGCGCTGGTGCGCCGCCGGGATGGTCGAGGCCGGCAAGCAGTTCCGCCGCGTCAACGGCCACCTCCACCTGCCCGTGCTACGCACCGCCCTCGAGCAGGCCACCACCGCAACCGTCCTACCCGCCGTGCATGATGAGCCCGTCAGCAACGCCGCCTAGTTGATCAACGGGCCGCCACCGAAGTTCCACGGAACTCGGGACATCCTCGCTGCGGCCGCCCGACGGAGGGTCCCGGCTGGAGCTTGCGAGCTTCGTGACGCCCGACCACGTGCCCGGGTCGCCCACAGCGATGGCCAACGAGCTTGGCCTGCGTAACGTGTCCTTCGAAGTCGGCGACCTTGAGGCGGCTGTCGATGCGGTGGCAGCCGACGGGTACGGGCTCGTCGGCGGCATCGGCGAATACGAGAACAGCGTGCGGATGGCCTACGTGCGTGGGCCTGAAGGGATCATCGTGTCCCTGTTCGAGCAGATTGGCTGATGGGCCTGTGCGTTGCCGACCTGTCTCAATCCACCGCCAATGACTGTCAAGTGCGAGATGCCCGGCGCCCAAAGTGACGGTCATTCCGCCCGTGCGCGGAACCGCGGCGGGCGTAACAGGGCTACCCGAGCTTCCTGAGTCTCAGCTGATCTTGACGGTACCGTTTGATGCCCCGTCACCGGGCGGGGCCCGCAGACGATCCCGTGCGGGTGCCCGTCCTGCTCGCCGATCCGCTCGTGCAAGGCTGCGATCTTCGCTGCCCGAGCGGCGTCGGCCGCTTCCACCTGCGCGGCGCTGAGGTGGGCGCGCTTGCCCTTGCCGGTGCGACTGCTGCTCGTTGTGCTGCTGGTGCTGGTCATCTGGACCCTTCCGGAACTGGAGCCGAAGCCGGTACGGGAGGGACCACGGAACGGGTGTCCTGCCACCATTCCCCCGGCCCGTCCGGCACAGAGCTCTGCTCAGGGGCCGGGAGCGATGGCGGGGGACGACCGGACCAAGACTGCTTCCGCAGCGAAGCGCCCGAAGGGCGGAAGGATCTTGGTCCGGTCGGGAGGAGGCGGCGCGGGAGGTCCCTACGCTGAGCTGCCGGACGGGGTCGGGGGATCAGCAAGCGCAGCCCCGCCGCAGGTGGACCTTGACGACGGCGCAGCCGGCGCCACGCGCAGCGTGGCCCGAAGGGTGCTCCTGGCCTGGCACAACGGCCGCGGCGCGACGACGTCGGCGGCGCCCCCACCGGTCAGGGAGCCTCGATCACCCGACACGTCGCGGAGGCCCGGTAGCGGACCGACAACAGGCCCCGCCGTCTCGCCGTGTCCCGGGTGCGGTGTCCAGCGCCATGAGTGGAGCGTGGCCAGGTCAGCGCCCACCCGAGGGCGTCCGTCCGGATGTTGTGGACGAGGAGCGGTTGTCCACAGGGACCAATTGCGCAGGAGCGCCTCGATGCTCGCGGCCTGCATGGACTGGCTGGAGGACGACTGAGGAACCCCACGTCAGCGGCGGACCTCCAGTTGGCCGTTGACACCCTGTGGGCACGCGGGTCCCTCGACTCTCGTCGGCCTACCGGAGAGCGGCTTCAGAAGCGCCTGCGGCGCAAATCGGTCAGGGACAGCGTCGCGGAGGACAACCGGGCATCGGCCGGAGAGGAACTGGAGGCGGTCCCGCGAGACTGCTTATCGGGGCGGGGCCGAACCCAGCCGCAGGACCGGTGGGGCTGTCCGCCGGCTGTCCCGGCGCCGACCCACGGCGTGGGGAGGTGAACGGCTTCCATGGCTGGCCTTGAGACGCGTCAGCGGCGCGACTACGGGAGAACAACCCGGAGAGAGTCAGACAAGGCTGGCTGTGAAGTGTCACCACCGGGCCCGAAATGACGCCTTCTGTGGTGAAGGCACCGCCCACCACTGACCCCCGGGAGCCAGCCATGCCCAATCCCACCGCCGACCACGAGCCCGAGTTGCTCCCCATCACCGAAGCTGCGGATGTGCTCCGCGCGCCTGTCGCCACCCTCCGGTATTGGCGGCACCTCGGCGCAGGCCCGAAGAGCTTCCGGCTCGGCCGGCGCGTCCTCTACCGCCGCGCCGACCTGCGGACCTGGATCGACGCACAAGCAGACCAGTCCCGGCGCCGATAGCCCCCGCCTCCGGAGCGGCTGGACTGGCACGGGGCCGCTTCGGACTCCGGGCACACGGTGGGACCTTGTGGCCAGCCCCGTTTGTGCACAATGACGGGTCATCCACACAAGCCAAACGGGACAGGCCTCGGCAGCGCCGGAACGGCGACGCTGCTTCCACGCACCGAGAGGAGGAGCGATGGGATGGATAGGCCCGGTCGTGGACGACCAGGAGCATGAAGGCTGGGTGGTGCCGTTGTTCGCCGACGGCGCGCAAGGCGCCGGCGCCAGCAGCGCCCGCGGTGTGCTGGTGGCTCGCCGACCCGACCACGGGCCGTGCAATGGCGACCGGGTGCGGCTGACCTGCCGCGGCGGCTCCATCGCCGAGGGCGTCTGGCAGGACGGCACGGTCATCCGCGGCGACGGGATCGTGCACCCCCGCACCAGCGGCGAGGTTGGCCTGGAGGTGGTCGACCAGGCGGAGGAGTGGCGCCCGGACGCCGCGGTCGTCGGCTGGGTCGCCGGCTGCACTTGCGGCTGGCGCGGTACTCCCTGGACCCGGGTGCCCCGACCGGAGCTGGCCGACCCCGCTGCGCGGCGGCTCGCCACCGCAGGCCCGTGGGCCGATCTGGAGGCCGCCGACGAGAACCGGGGGAGACAGGAATGGCGCCGCCACATCGCCGGATGGGAAGCCCTGGAGGACGTGGAACAGGCCGCCGCCCGGCAGGCCGCCGCCGCCCGCGCGCTGGACGAGACGGTGCGCGCTGCACTCGCGGCCGGTGCCTCGTGGGTCGACATCGGCCGGGTCACCGGCATGACCGGCCCCGGACGGAGCGACGAAACCGCGGCGGGGCGGCGCACCGTGCTCGTCGTCGACCTCGACGGCGAGCCGCTGGCGCCGTTGCGCGCCCTGGAGGAAATCCTGCTGTGCCTGGGCATGTGGGAGGACGACGACCGGCGGGCTCCGGGCACCGGCACCGAGCCGCTGCGG
This sequence comes from Modestobacter sp. DSM 44400, assembly GCF_900107175.1. Classification (GTDB taxonomy): domain Bacteria; phylum Actinomycetota; class Actinomycetes; order Mycobacteriales; family Geodermatophilaceae; genus Modestobacter. The sequence goes on from NZ_FNOZ01000058.1 coordinate 3,184, forward strand.
GTGCCGGCGCCGCTGGCCGGCCGGGTCGCCCTCGCCGCCGTGCAGCGCCTGCTCACCGCCCTGGCGCCCACCCAGTCCCGGAGACCCGGGTGCGGCCGGCTGCTCGCCCCGGACGGCCGCTACGAGCACGCGCCGCTGACCGTGCTCACCCTGCCCGCCGCCGACATCAACGTCCTCTCCGCCACCGCGGACGCACTCGGCCACCCTCGGCTAAACCCCGAGATCGCCGACCTGGCCAGTACCTTCGCCGAGCAGCTCGGCAGCGGCTACCGCCGGACCGACCGCACAGACCTGGTCTCGCTCCTCGCACGGCTGGCCTGCCTGCTCGACCTCGCCCCCACCGACGACACCCGACTGCTCATCGCCCGGCTGCGGGCCACCCCGCCCGGTACCGACTGTGTGCTCAGCGACGCCGAGGAAGCCGCCCACGCCCGCACCGCCGACCGCATGAACCACATGTGGGCGCACGGCTCGAGCATCGACCGCTACCTCTACTGAACCCGTAGCACGAGTATGACCATCGTCGCTCGCGCTCGAGGACCTCCACGGACCCCCGGGAACGCGGGTGGGTATCCCCAGCCATTGGGTAGTGCGGAGACCATGCAGATCGACAAGGAACAGGTAGTGGAGCTTCTGCGCTCGAAGGGGGAAGAGCAGAGGGTCGAGCAGGCCGAGCGGGAGCTGCCCGACCAGATGGACACGGACGAGCATGCGGACCTGCTGTCCGGCTACGGTCTCGGGCCTCAGGAACTCATTGCGAAGCTGGGCGGCGGCCCTCTCGGCGGACTGACCGGCCGCTGAGGCGACGCCGAGCGGACGGCCCTAGCCGTAGCTGCGGCAGCTCGGCTCAGCCCGCCGACTCATCGAGGGCAATCGCGAGAACCAGGGCCGTGTGCCGGTGCGGCGTGGAGATGTCGCCGATCAGCTCCTCGATTCGCTGCAGTCGGCCGTAGAGGGTCTGGCGTCGCAGCCGCAGCGCCTGCGCCGTCTGCACCTTCGACGAGGCTTGGGCCAGGTACACCCGCAGCGTTCGCACCAGCTCACTGCCGTGCGCTGCGTCGTAGTCGAGCAGCCTGCCGATCTCCTCCTGCACCAGCTGGCGGGCCAGCGGCTCGTCACTGACGCCGGCGAGCAGCAGCCGGGCCGTCATGCCCGCCGCCGACACCACCCGGTCACCGTCGCTGGTGAGTGCCTGCGCTGCCCGGGCGCGGGCAATCGACCGGTCGACGTCTTCCAGCCTGCCGACCACCGTCCCGGCGACCACCCGTGCGGACGGTGGTCCGAGCGCGTCCACGGCGCGTAGCACCGCACTCGCGGCCGCGGTCACCGCGGACGTGCGGAGGACGGCGACGACGTCCTCCCCAACGTCGGCGACGAGGGCCGTGCCGGGTGCCAGTGCGCCCGCCACCGCCCGGACGACGGCATCGGGTTCGGCCGCCGGAAGGTCGGTGATGACGAGCGCCGCGTACCGGCCGTCGGCCGTAAAAGGCAGCCCCAGCACGCGGGCACGGGCCACCAGCTCGCCCGGCGCCCGCCAGCGCCGCTCGGTGAGGTCGTCGACCAGCTGGCGCCGCCGGACGTCGAGGTCGGCGCCGGCGGCCGAGCGGAGCAGCGCGAGACCGAGCGCCTCGGCGCCGTAGCCGCACGCCGCGGGGACGAGCGGGTCGTCCGCGCGGGCGGGCGGCAGCACGGCCACGTGCCCCCAGAGGCGGTCGAGCAGGACGACGTCTCGGCGGGCCACCGGCCGGCCGCGCCATCCTGACCCGTCCGGCCCCCCGCCCGCCGCGGCAACCAGCGCGCCCTCGGCGGTGGTGACGACGACCGGGGCGGACACCAGGTCGGACAACACGATGGTGAGCTCCTGGGGGCCGGCCCCGTCGAGCAGCGCATCGGTCAGCACCTGCCGGACGTCCCGCCCGCTGCGCGCCGTTCCGGTCGCGCGTTCCAGGATCGTGGTCTGCACCTGCTCGGTGATCTCGACGAACGGCACGACCTCGCGCAGGACGAGCAGCGGCAGCCCGTGCTCGGCGCACGCGTCGACGAGCGCGCGCGGAGGCTCGGGGAACGTCCAGCCCAGCTCCAGCGCTAGGGCGGCCACCCCCCGCGCGGCCAGCGCCGCGACATAGGCGGCCTCACCCACCGCACCGCGCCCGGTGATCCCGAGGCCGGTGGTGAGGAGCATCTCCCCTCCCCTGAGCAGGTACGCCGCCTCGGCCAGCTCACTGGTGTGCACCCAGCGCACCGGGCGGTCGAGCAGCTCCGCGCCGACCAGCACCTGCGGGTCCGCGCGGCGAAGGACGTCGAGGGCGAGCACCTCGGCGAGTGTCATCGTCACGCCGCCGACCTCAGCAGGCGGGGGACGAAACGTCCAGTTGCAGGCACGCAGAGTGCACCACAACGTCCGTGGCGCTGGCCCGGGAAAGTGCGGACGATGACCCTTCTCGGGAGTCGGCGTCAGGGCAGTCGGCACTGACGGAGAGCAGGAGGCAGGCCCGTGAAACCAGCTCCGTTCGACTACCTCGCACCGGCTGACATCGAGGAGACCCTCGACGTCCTGCGGGAGTACGGCGACGAGGCGAAGGTGCTCGCCGGCGGTCAGAGCCTCGTGCCGATGCTGAACTTCCGGCTGGCCCGACCGGCCGTGCTGGTCGACCTCAACCAGGTGGCCGGGCTCGACGGGATCCAGGCCGAGGACGGGGCGTTGCGCATCGGCGCGACCACCCGGCAGCGCTCCCTCGAGCGCCATCTCTCCTCCCGGCCGGCCGGCGGCCCGCAGGACCTGCTGCGGCAGGCGCTCGGGTACATCGGGCATCCGCAGATCCGCGCCCGGGGGACGGTCGGCGGCAGTCTGGCCCATGCCGACCCGGCGGCGGAGCTGCCCGCCGCGGTCAGCGCGCTGGGCGCCACCCTCGTGATCCGGAACGCCGAGGGAACGAGGGAGGTCGCCCCGGACGAGTTCTTCGAAGGCTTCTTCACCACCTCCCTCGCCGCCGAGGAACTGCTCACCGAGATCCGCGTCCCACCGTGGCCGGGGAGCACCCGCGGCGCCTTCCTCGAGGTCAGCCGCCGCCGGGGCGACTTCGCGCAGGTCGCGGTCGCCGCGGTGGTGACCGTGGCCGACGGCCGGATCACCCGGGCGGGGCTCGCCCTCGCCGGAGCCGCGCCGCGCACCGTGCAGGCGTACAGCGTCGTCGACGGGCTGGTCGGTTCCGAGCCCGACGCGGGGGTCATCGCCGAGCTGGCCGGGAATTTCGCGGCCGAGCTCGACCCACCGCCGGACACCCACGGGCCGGCGGAGTACCGGCGCCACCTGGCCCGGCACCTGCTGCAGCGGGCGATCGCCCAGGCCGCCGGGCTCGCCGGGCCCCGCGCGGCCTCGGCCGCCTGACCCCGGACCGACAGCGCACCCCGGACATTCAGGCCGGACCGACGAGCAGGCCGGGCGACGACCGGCCGGGAGAGCGAGCTTGCGATGGACGTCGACGAACGCACGACGGCCGACCATGTCGGCCTGCGGGAGAAGACGATCACGGTGACGGTCAACGGGGACTCGTACCAGCGGACGGTCCCGGTCCGGCGCTCCCTGGTCGACTTCCTCCGCGAGGACCTCGGCCTGACCGGTTCGCACGTGGGCTGCGAGCAGGGCGTGTGCGGCGCGTGCACCGTCCTCCTGGACGGCGAGCCGATCCGCGCCTGCCTGATGTTCGCCGTGCAGGCCGACGGGAACGAGCTGACCACGGTGGAGGGGCTCGCCTCGGGCGAGGAGCTGCACCCCATCCAGCAGGCGTTCTGGGACCACCACGGCCTGCAGTGCGGGTTCTGCACCCCCGGCTTCCTGCTCACGACCTACGACTTCCTGCGCGAGAAGCACGGGGCGACCGAGCCGGAGATCCGGGAGGCGCTGTCAGGAAACCTGTGCCGGTGCACCGGCTACCAGGGCATCGTGCGCTCGGTCCAGGCGGCCGACGAGACGTGGGAGCGCTGACATGGGCGTGAAGATGGTTGGAGCGAGTGTCCGGCGCATGGAGGACCCGCGGCTGCTGCGGGGCGAGGCTGCCTTCGTCGACGACATCCGGCTCCCCGGGGTGCTGCACATGGCGGTGTTGCGCAGCCCGCACGCGCACGCACGCCTCCTGTCGGTGGACGTGCGCGCGGCACGGGAGCTGCCGGGTGTCGTCGACGCCTTTTCCGCCGCCGACCTCGGGGCCGAGCCGCCGGGTATCCCGTTCTTCTACAACCCGGCGTCCTTCCGCCCGGCACCGCAGTACCCGCTGGCCACCGACACCGTCCGATACGTCGGCGAGGGCGTCGCGGTCGTCGTCGCGGAGAGCCGGCACCTCGCGGAGGACGCCCTCGAGCTCATCGAGGTCGACTACGAGCCCCTCGAGGCGGTGGTCGACGCCTACGCCGCCATCCAGCCCGGCGCTCCGGTGCTGCACGAGAACGCCCCCGACAACGTGGCGGCAACGATGGTCTACGAGAGCGGCGACGTCGAGGCCGCCTTCGCAGGCGCTGATCGAGTCATCAGCAAGCGGCTGGACATGCAGCGCTACACCGGCATCCCGATGGAGACCCGCGGCGTGGTCGGGCACCGCGATGCCGTCACGGCAGAGATGACGATCTGGGCCTCCACCCAGTGGCCGCACACGATGCGCACCGTCCTGGCGGGAATGCTCGCCGTCCCGGCCCGCTCGATCCGGGTCATCACGCCCGACATCGGCGGCGGCTTCGGGATCAAGGCCGACTTCTATCCCGAAGACTTCCTGGTGCCTTTCGCCGCCGGACGGGTCGGCCGGCCGGTGAAGTGGATCGAGGACCGCAACGAGCACTTCCTGACCATCGCCCACTCGCGGGAGCAGATCCACGAGGTGGAGATCGCCCTGCGGGACGACGGCACGATCCTCGGCCTGCGGGCCCGGCACATCACCGACTGCGGGGCCTACCAGAGACCGCTCGGGCTGGTGAACGCCTCCCTGGCCGCGACGAGTCTCGCCGGCATCTACCGGGTGCCTGCGCTACGGGTGGAGGCGGTGTGCGCCTCCACGAACAAGGCGCCGGCATCGGCCTATCGCGGTGCCGGCGCACCGGAGGCCACCTTCGCGCGCGAGCGCCTGCTGGACATCGTCGCCCGTGAACTGGGCATGGACCGAGCCGAGCTCCGCCGCAAGAACCTGCTCACCCCCGAGGAGATGCCCTACGACACCGGGCTCGTCTCACTGGAAGCTGCCGTGATCCTGGACAGCGGGAGCTTCCCGGCCGCCTTCGAGCAGGCGCTGGACATGGCCGACTACGCCGGCTTCGCCGCACGCCAGCAGGCGGCCCGCGAGGAGGGCCGGCTCATCGGCATGGGCATCTGCGTCTATCACCAGCTGACCGGCACCGGCCCGTTCGAGGGGGGCAGCGTGCGGGTGGACCCGACCGGCGAGGTCACGATCAACTCCGGTGCCGCTCCGCAGGGTCAGGGCACTGCCACGATGTTGGCGCAGATCGCCGCCGACGAGCTGCAGGTGCCGCACGACACCATCAAGGTCGTCTTCGGGGACACCGGCCGGCTGGCGCACGGCATGGGCACCTACGCCAGCCGGAACGCGGTCATGGCCGGTACCGCGGTGGTGATGGCCTCGACGAAGGTGCGGGAGAAGGCACTGGCCCTGGCCGCTCACCTCGTGGAGGCCGACCCGTCCGACATGGTGCTCGAGGACGGCTACGCGCACGTCAAGGGCGTACCCACTACGCGGGTGAGCTGGGCGGAGATCGCGGCCGCGGCGACCCCAGGCGGCAACCGGCCGGAGGGGATGGAGCCGGACCTGGAGTCGGTGCAGTACTTCGAGAACATGGCCGCCCCCTACTCCTACGGGATCCACATCGCCGAGGTGGAGGTCGACCCGGACACCGGGGTCACGACGGTCGGCCGGTACGTCGTCGTCAACGACGCCGGGACCATCGTGAACCCCCGCAACGCCGAGGGGCAGATCGCCGGCGGGGTGGCGCAGGGGCTCGGCGGCGCGCTGATGGAGGAGCTGGTGTACGGCCCGGACGGGCAGCCGCAGTCGACGTCCTTCCTCGACTACCTGATCCCGGGCAGCCTGGACGTCCCCGACGTCGAGATCGGACACCTGGAGACGAAGTCCCCGCTGAACCCGCTGGGCGTCAAGGGCATGGGCGAGGGTGGCGCGATCGGCGGGCACTCCGCGGTGGCCAACGCCGTTGCCGACGCCATCGAGCACCTCGGCTGCACCGTCACCCGCACGCCGCTCAAGCCGGCGACGGTCTGGGAGCTGATGCGATCGACAGGTGCCGCGCCGGCCGGTGCCGGTACGACGGCGTGACGGCGTGACGAGGCACTCCGCCGCGGGTGGGGACGGTTCGCCTCCCGTCACCGTGCTGTCCGGTGGCACCGTGATCACGATGGACGGCGCCCGACAGGTGCTGACTGGCGGGGCGGTGGCCTTCACCGACTCCATCCTCGCCGTCGGGCCCTCCGCCGAGGTGCTCGCCGCCCATCCGGACGCCGACGTCGTCGACTGTTCGGGGCGGGCGGTGCTGCCGGGATTCGTCAACACCCACACCCACCTGTTCCAGACCCTGCTCAAGGGGCTGGGCGACGACCGGGTGCTGTCCGACTGGTTCCTGACGATGACGGGGCCGTCCGCGGTGGAGCTGACGCCGGAGGACTGCTACGCCGGAGCGCTGCACGGGTGCGCGGAGGCGCTGACCACCGGGACGACGACGCTGGTCGACTTCATGTACGTGCACCCGCGGCCCGGCCTCGGCGACGCGGTGGCCGCAGCGATGTCCGAGGTCGGCATCCGCGGGGTGATGGCACGGGGATACATGACGGCGGGCGCCGACGTCGGGGCGCCGCCGGAGCTGATCCAGCCGCTGGACGTGGCCCTGGCCGACGCCGAACGGCTCATCGGCGAGTGGAACGTCCCCGGCTCAAGGGTCGCCGTGGGGCTGGCGCCATGCATGAGCTGGACGGTGGACGAGGCGACGCTGCGGGAGACGCGCGCGCTGGCCGACCGCAGCGGGGCGCTCGTGACCATGCACCTGGCGGAGTCGCCGTTCGACGTCGCGGAGTCCGTCCGCCGGTTCGGGGTTCGGGACGTCCCCTTTGCAGCCGACACCGGATTGCTCGGCCCGGACCTGCTGGCCGTGCACTGCGTGCAGGTGGACGGGCAGGACCTCGACCTGATCCAGAAGTCGGACACGAAGGTGTCGCACAACCCCTGCTCCAACCTCTACCTCGGGTCGGGCTTCGCGCCCGTTCCGGCGATGCAGCGGCGCGGGATCACCGTGGGCCTGGCCTCCGACGGCCCGGCGTCGTCGTCGAACCACTCGATGCTCCAGGCGATGAAGTTCGCCGCCCTCCTGCACAAGGGGGTGCATCGCGACCCGGAGATCATGACGGCGGAGAAGGCGCTGGAGATGGCGACCATCGACGGCGCCCGGGCACTGGGCCTCGAGGCGTCGATCGGCTCCCTGGAGACGGGCAAGCGCGCCGATCTCGTCGTCCTGGACATGTCGAACCTCTGCGTGACGCCGGTGCACGCGGCAGTGTCGTCGCTGGTCTACAGCCAGCGCGGAGACGAGGTGGAGCGGGTCTACGTCGACGGCCGGCTGGTGGTAGACGGCGGGGCGCTGGCCACGGTCGACGAGGAGGAGGTCCGGTCCCGCTCCTCTGCGGCGGCCGCCGGTCTGGCGGCGAGGGCCGGAACCGACCGGCTCGCCGACAGGGACTGGCGGTCGCTGGTCGGCGCCTGACCCGACACGACGATCACGCGGTAGCCGTCACACACCACGCCAGCGGGCTTGACCCCGCGCGGTCCACCCCCAGTCCGCAGAACGTCCGTTCTGGCCCGTCGACCGCCAACCATGACAAGTGACGTTCCCGCAGGTCACGCGCGCGTTGGACGTTGTGGCCGCAGGTCAGCGGACCAGTTCAAATCATGTCCGGGATGACGCCGGTGGTCGCGTATGGCGGCTCCCGTCCGGACCGAAGCTCTGACATTCGCACCGGCGCGGCCCTTTCGCAGCCGGACGCCTCAAGCGCACGGACCACACTGCCAGGGCGGCTGGTGGGGTTCACTCGTAACCACTGTGGTTCATTTCGCAGGCCAGACGGGAGCGCGGTCGTGAGCGAACGACCCGGAAATGCCGGGAACATGGTCGTTTGGCCATCAGCGTGGCACCGTCCTGAGGCTGCCTAACGATCTCCTTGCGACCGGAGGTCGGTCGCGTCTCGCTGCATGAGAAAGCGGGGAGCGCCGCCCTGCTTCGCCATCGAGACTGCGCCGGACCAGCTGACGACAGGCCAGGAGGAATGCGGACATGTCCGGGCACATCGAAAAGATCTCGGCGCGGGAGGTCCACGCGGGGGGTTTCCGGACCCGCTACTGGGAGGCCGGCGATCCCACGGCGCCTCCGGTCGTGCTGCTGCACGACGGCGCATGGGGGGCCGACGGCTACGTGACCTGGGCCGACGTCATGGCCGACCTCGCCGCCGACTATCACGTCGTCGCTCCGGACCTGCTGGGCTTCGGGGGCACGGACAAGGTGGTCTTTCTCGATCGCCCGCCCTACCCCTTCCGCATCGCCCACGTCGGAGCGTTCTGCCGGGCCATCGGGCTCAGTGATCCCGCGCACTTCGTTGGCACGTCAATCGGGGGATCGATGGTGATGCGCGCCGCACACGTCACCGACTGGGAGATGGCGTCGGTCACCAGCATCGGCGGCACCGGCGGCCCCTGGCGGCTCGAGATCGGCAAGCAGGTGCTCACCGAGCTGGAACCCGGTCGCGGGTACATCGAGCGGGTCGTTGAGCTGCTGACCAACGACATCACCGGCTTCGATGACAACATCGACCGGCGCCTGGGCAACAGCCTTCTGTCGGGTCATTACGGGGCGATGGTCGCCTTGCGGCTGCAGCATCCCGCCGCACCCCGCGAGGTCCGGATCGACGACTACCCGGCCAGCCTGGCCTCGGCGCGCTGCCCGGTCACCGCCGTGGAGATGAGCCGGGACCGGCTGATGGAGCCCGGCTGGACGGCGCACGTGAAGGCGGCCGCTCGCCAGGTGGAGGTCATCCACATGGACGGTCCGCACTGCCCCAACCTGACCGCGCCGGCCGCGACCGCCGAGATGCTCCGCGGGATCTTCGACCGCGCCGCCTGACAGGACGACGGCCGCCACCTCCGACGAGACCGGAGCCCCCACCCTACGGGCCGGGGCTCCGGTGTGTGGGCGCTCGGTCGCCCTACTGGACGATCAGCTGTTTCACGTCCACCTCATCGTCGATGAAGCCGTACTTCCGCATGAGCTCCTCCACCTGGCTGATGTCCTCGAGGTGGCTCTCGACTGCGAAGTTGATCGGGTTCAACTGGGCAGCGACCTCGGGGGGCAGCTTTGTGTAGGTCGGCACGATCTTGGCGACCATGGAGGGGTCCTTGTCCACCATCTGCATGGCGGCGTCCATGGCCCGGGTGAAGGCGGCGACGGTGTTCGGATTCTGTGCCGCGAACTGCGTGGACGTGCCCCAGCCGGCGACCGGGAGGTCCTCGGTCGGGCCGGAGAAGACGTCCAGTACCTCGACGCCCTGCATGGTATTGCTGGCGATCGTCACGAACGGCTCGGCCAGCCAGGCGGCGTCGACGTTCCCGGCCTTGAGGGCGCCGAGCATGTCCGGCGGGGGCAGCTCCACGAACTGCACGCTGTTTGGGTCCACGCCGCTGTTTTCCAGCGCCGCCCGGGTGGTCAGCTCCATGATGTTGCCGAGCCCGTTGATGGCCACCTTCTTGCCCTTGAGGTCGGCCGGTTTGGTGATTCCGGTGTCCGGGAGCGTGTAGATCGCCTGCGGCCCGGGACGGTCGTTCTCCCGAACCATCTTCAGCGGCAGCCCCTCGGACGCCGCCTGGACCACCGACACGTAGTTCGTGTAGACGAAGTCGAGGTCTCCGGACACCAGCCCGGCCACCAGGCCCGCGCCACCGCCGGTGCCCACCTGCGGCGTGACTGTCAGCCCCTCCTTCTTGAACAATCCTTGGTCGACTGCGATGTATAGAGCCGCCACCTCGGCGAACGGCTGCACTCCGACGGTGAGCTCGGTCTTCTCAGGTGCGCCGTCCCCGCTGCCTGACGACGGAGCTGCGGACTCGTCGGAGCCGCCGCAGGCCGCGAGGGACAGGGTGCACAGGGCGGTAGCCAGCGCCATCGCGGCCTGAGCCCGGAGTGAATTTTTCACGGATTCCTCTTCTTTTGTCTCGGATGGATCACGAAGTGGTGCGAGCGGCGCGCTCAGCTGAGGACGAAGCCCTCGTAGTCTTTGGCCGCCACGTCGTCGGCCTTCTGGCGGTAGGTCCCGACACCGCCGACGTAGGGCATGAAGACCCGCGGCTTGCCGGGGGTGTTCGCGCCGAAGAACCAGGAGTTGGGCGACCGGGGGTAGAGCGTCTGCTCGGCCACCTCGTTGACGTGCTCGATCCACTGCTGCTCGGCTTCTTCGGTCGCCTCGGCCCGTGAGAGGCCGCGCAGCGTCACCTGCTCGATCAACGTGGTGATCCACTCCACGTGCTGCTCGATGCTGTTCACCATGTTGCTGAACACGGACGGGCTTCCGGGGCCTGCGACGATGAAGAGGTTCGGGAAGCCGGCCGGCGCGACGCCCAGGTAGCTGCGCGGGCCGTGCGCCCACTTCTCGCGCAGGCTGTGCCCGCCGGCCCCGGTGATGTCGATCTTCAGCATGGACCCGGTCATGGCATCGAAGCCGGTTGCGAAGACGATGACGTCCACGTCGTAGCGGGCGTCGGCCGTGGCCAGCCCGGTAGGCGTGGTCCGCTCGATGGGCGCCGTCCGGACGTCGACCAGGGTCACGTTGTCCCAGTTGTATGTCTCGTAGTAGCCGGTGCCCGAGCAGAGCCGCTTGGTGCCGAAGTGGAAACCGCGCGGGGTGAGCTTCTCGGCGACCTCGGGGTCCTGCACGATTTCGCGGATCTTCCCGCGGACGAATTCCGCGCACTCCTCGTTGGCCGCCGGGTCGCTGAGGATGTCGGAGAACGCCCGCATCATGTAGAGCCCGCCGAGCTGCCAGCGCAGCTCGAACTCCGCGAGACGCTCCTCCGCGGAGACCTCCATGGCCTTCTTCGGGTTGGACAGCTGGTTGTGCCCGAAGCCGGAAAGCCGCGCGAACGCCCGACGCTCGGGGTACTCCGCTTTCCACTGCCGCTCGACTTCCTCGATCATGGCGTGGTTCTGCGCGGGCATGCAGAAGTTCGGAGTGCGCTGGAAGACCGTCAGGTGTTCTGCCTGCTCGGCCACGATCGGGATCAGCTGGGTGCCGGAGGAGCCGGTGCCGATTACCGCGACCCGCTTGCCGGTGACGTCCACGCCTTCGTGGGGCCAGTCCCCGGTGTGGTACCAGTCTCCCTCGAAGTCCTCGAGTCCGTCGATCGCCGGAACTTGGGCCACCGAGAGGACGCCGGTGGCCAGCACGCAGAAGCGGGCCGACACCGCTTCGCCGTCCTCGGTCCGGACCAGCCAGCGCGACGTGTCATCGTCGAAGGTGGCGCTGACGACCCGGGCGTCGCACCGGATGTCCCGTCGCAGGTCGAAGCGCTCCGCGACATGGTGGATGTAGCGGAGCAGCTCCGGCTGGGAGGCGTAGCGCTCGGTCCAGTGCCAGTCCTGCTGCAGCTCGTCGTCGAACGAGTAGGAGTAGTCCAAGCTCTCGATGTCGCACCGGGCACCGGGGTAGCGGTTGTGGAACCAGGTGCCACCGATGTCACTGCCGGCCTCGAACACCTGCACGGTGAACCCGAGCTTGCGCAGCCGGTGGAGCGCGTAAACCCCGCCGAACCCGGCCCCCACCACGACCACGTCCAGCTCCCGCACGGGCTCGTCCTCGACTCCCACAATGTGCGTGTGCACCCGCTGGTCGTTGCTCATCCGCTCTCCCCACCGCCGTCGCGTCACCTGGCCCGCCTGCCTGGCGTGCTCCTTGGATGGACCGACTGTGCGGGCTGCGCGTGATGCAGACCACGAGCGTTCTCGCAACGTGAGAAAAGTGCCGTGCGTTGGGTCACAGCCGGGCGACGATGTGCGGGTGAAAGCCGTGGTCAGGGACGAGTCGGATGCGGGCGGGTCGCCGCCCCGGGAGAGCCTGCTGAGCCGCGCCGTCCGGATCCTGGAGGCCTTCGACGCCGGCCATCCCAGCCTGCCGGTCGCTGCCATCGCCCGGCGCGCGGACATCCCTGTGCCGACGACGTACCGCCTCGTCGGTGACCTGGTCGACCTGGGTCTGCTGGAACGCGGGTCGGACCGCCGGGTTCGCGTCGGGGTGCGGATGTGGGAGTTGGCCTCCCGGTCGTCTGAGGCGGTAAGCCTGCGGGACGTCGCCATTCCCTTCATGGACGACCTGCACGCCGCCGTCCGCCAGCACACTCAGCTGGCCGTACTGGAGGGCGCCGAAGTTCTTTACCTGGAGCGCAAGTCCGCCCGTGGCGCAGAGGCAGCGAACATCACCCGGACGGCCAGCCGGCTCCCCTGGCATGCCTGCTCATCGGGGCTCGCGCTGGTTGCTCACACGTCGGTCACCGCGCAAGAGATGTTGCTCTCCGCCCGACTGGAGCAGCTGACGTCGCTCACCGTGACGGACCCGGCGGAGCTGCGCAGGCAGCTGGCGGAGACGCGCTACCGCGGCTATGCCGCCGTGCACGGTTCGGTACACGAGCAGGCGGCCGGCGTCGCCGTCCCGATCCAGGGCCCAGACGACCAAGTGGTCGCGGCACTGTCGGTCATCGTCCCGAACGAGGAAGGCCGCGTCGCGCCCGTGGTCCCTGCCCTCCTGACCACGGCACGGGGCATCAGACGGGCCCTCGCCGCCGGGCACGTGCCGGCCGATCGCCCGGTGTAGCCGCTACCAGGCTGGCGCGCAGCCCCCTCTCTGCCAGGGCGCGAGAGGTTTGCGGGCGCGCGCTCCGGGCCCGGTCCCGGGATCGGCGGCGCTCAGTGGGCCTCGGCGTTCCGAGCGACTCAGCCGACGCCGGCGGGAGCAACGGACTCCTTGTCGACGGCCGGCTTGACGCGATGGATCTGCTCGTAGACTCGCGCCCGCAGCTCGGCGAAGCGTGGCGAGGACCGGGTGGTGAGCTGGTCACGCTGGTCGGGCAGGTCGATGGCGAGGTCGTCTCGGATGACCGTCGGCGAGTTGGACAGGATCAGCACCCGCTGACCCAGGTAGACCGCCTCGTCGATGTCGTGGGTGACGAACAGCGTGGTGACCTGGAACTTGTGCCACAGATCGCGGATCAGGTCCTCGAGGTCAGCACGAGTCTGGGCGTCGACCGCCGCGAACGGCTCGTCCATCAGCAGCACGTGCGGCTCGTAGGCCACTGCCCGCGCGATCGCAACGCGCTGCTGCATGCCGCCCGACAGCTGCCACGGGTAGGCCCCGTGCGCCTCGGCGAGCCCGACGGCCGCAAGGGACTCCTCGACCAGCTCGCTCCGTCGCGTGGCCGGCAGCTTCTTCTGCTTCAGCGGCAGCTCGACGTTTTCCCGGACGGTCATCCAGGGGAAGAGGCTGCGGCCGTACTCCTGGAAGACGACGGCCATGCCCGGCGGTGGACCCTGGACCCGCTTGCCCTCCAGGAGCACCTCACCGGACGTCGGGTCCAATAGGCCCGACATGATCTTGAGCAGGGTCGTTTTGCCGCACCCGGACGGCCCGACGAGACAGGCGAGCTCCCCGGCCTGGAGAGTGAACGTCAGGTCGCGCACCGCCTCGACCGTACGGTCCCTGCTCTCGTACACCTTCTTGATGCCACGGACGTCCAGCATGGGGAAGCCTTCCGGTGAGTCGAGACGATCAGGAGGAGCGCTGGGCGCGGCGCAGGCCGTGGTACCAGGCGAGCTGGCGGTTCTCCACGATCCGGAACAGGACGGCCAGCAGGAAGCCGAGCAAGCCGAGCATCAACATGCCCGCCCACGTCTCGGCGATGGCGAAGCTGCGCTGAGCCTGCACGACCGCGAACCCGAGACCGTTCGACGCCGCGAACAGCTCGCTGATGACCATGAGGATGATCGCGACGGACAGGCCCTGGCGCAGGCCCGCGAAGATCTGCGGACTCGCGGCGGGGAGCACCAGCTTGCGCAGGCGGGCGCTATCGGTGATGCCGTAGGTCCGCGCCGTGTCGCTCAGGACGCTGTCGACTGCGCGGACGCCCTCGACCGTGTTCAGCAGGATCGGCCACATGCACCCGAAGGCGATCACGACGATCTTCATCCCGTCGCCAATGCCCAAGAACAGCATGAAGATCGGCACGAGCACCGGCGGCGGGATGGCCCGGAAGAACTCCAGCACCGGCTCCAGGACGCCCCGCACGGTCCGCGAGGTCCCGATGAGGACGCCCAAGGAGACCGCCAACACCACCGCCAGCAGGTAGCCGGCCAGCAGCCGCAGCACGCTGGGGACGACGTCGGCGGCCAGCCGCGGCCCGAACCACTCGTCCACGAGGCTCTCCAGGATCTTGGAAAGAGGCGGGAAGAAGAAGTCGACGCTGTTCGCGCTGGCGAACCACCAGGCGGCGAGCAGCACGATGGGCAGACCGAACATCAGCCCGACCCGACGCAGGATCCCGGTCATGCGGGCAGCTCCCCACGCTGGGACGGGTGCCAGGACAGTGCCCGGCGTTCGATGACCCGGAAGACGACGTTGACGAGCACGCCGAGGATTCCGGTAACGACCACGATCGCGTAGCTCGTCGCGATAGCGCCGCCGCTCTGCGCGGTGGCCAGCAGCTTTCCTAGACCCGGGTTGCCGATGACCAGCTCGGAGGTGACCGCGAGGATCAGCGCCACGGCGGCGGCCAGGCGCAAGCCGGTCATGACGTAAGGCAGCGCAGTCGGCCAAATAAGGTACCTGACCCGGGCCCACCGACCCAGCCCGTAGGCGCGGGCGGTGTCCTGGGCGACCGGATCGACGTCCTGCACGCCGTAGAGCACCTGGATCAGCACCTGCCAGAAGGACGCGTACACGACAAGGAGCAGCTTGCTCTCGATGTCGGTACCGAAGAGCAGGATGGCGATGGGGATGAGCGCCACCGACGGGATGGGGCGGAGGAACTCGATCGTCGAGGCCGTGAGCTCCCGGGTGAAACGCGAGCTGCCGATCAGGATGCCCAGCACGACGCCGGCCACTGCGGCGATTGCCAGGCCGAGTGCCCAGCCCTGGAGGGTGTCGAGCACCGCCGTCCAGAATTCTCCCTGCCCGACCAGGTCGGCCAGCGCCGATCCGATCCCCGACGACGTCGGGAAGTACTCGCGGGGCACGACGCCGATGCGCGGGAGGATCTCCACCAGCGCCACCAGCGCGACCAGGCCGAACAGGCCGAGGACCGCCTGAGGCATGCTCCGGCGCCGAGGCGCACGTGGCAGGGCCGCCGTGTCGCTCACGGGCGCGGTGGAACCTCCGGCGGGGGACACCACGGCCGGGCTGCCGCTCACGCGAGGAGCTCGTCCAAGTTGCGCTCCTCCGAGAGCAGTCCGTCGTCGACGGCCAACTGCGCGAGGCGCTCGACGGACGCCTGGTTGTTCTTGGTGGGCCACGCCGGAAGGATCATTCCGGCGATCACCGCCTCGTGGATCTCGGTGTAGTTGCTCAGGACCGCGCGTGTCTCGTCCTCGTGCTCGGACGCGTACTCGAGCGACTGCTCCAGCGCCGCGGTGAACCGCACGGCGTCGTCCTTGACCCCCGAGATGTGCGTGTGCACTCGCTGGTCGTTGCCCATCCGTCGCCTTCCCACCGCCGTCGCGTTACCCGACCCGTCTGCCTGGCGCGCTCCTTCGATCGACCGACTGTGCGGGCTGCGCGTGATGCAGACCACGAGCCTTCTCGCCCGGTGAGAAAAAACCGTGTGCCCGATCACAGCAGGACCGACGACCGCCCATGGACGTGTGGTGAGGGCCGAGCCGGATGCGGGTGGCGCGCGACGCCCCACGAGAACCTGCCGAGCCGCGCAGTCTGAATCTGGGCGCGCTCAGCCACTTGCGCGGCATCGTCCGGGCGATACTCGCCGGTCGCGTTGAGGAAGCCCGTACTTGGGGCAGCGCCTTCGCCCGCCTGTCCAGGGAGGGCAGGACCATCACAGTCGGCCACCTCCACTGGCCTGTGCCATGGAGATGGCGACCCGTCCGGCGCTATGAGCCGTACGGCGACCGCGTCGCCTCGAGCTGACGAGTCAGGGGCCTCGCCTCCGACTGCTGGCCTCGCCAAAGTCCCCTGTCCCTTATTGGGCCGCTCAGGCCACGGCGGGACTCCGTTTCAAGTCGCCGGGCGGTGCCAGAGCGGGTCCGCGGCTGCGTTGTGGAACGAGCCCGGGTGCGGCAAGTCGGGACCGGAACGTGAGGCGCGGGAGCCTAGCCTCAAGCCTTGTGGATGTTGACGCTGAAGAGGCAGCGGCATGCGCCGTCTGCGGCCGTCGCATGCTCGACGTCGACGGCGGCGCTGACTGGCTGCATCTGGAAGTCACTCGCGGTGAACTGCCAGAGGCACCCGAGTACGTCGACGCCAGCTTCTGCACGCAGGCTCATGCCGCTGAGTGGTTGTCACGGCCGCTGCCACCCCCGCCGCCGTCCGTCGCCATGCGTGCGGATTGGCGTGAACGGCTCTTTGGGGTCGCCTTCGCACTCTGCGCTGTTTGGGCAGTGGGCCTGATGCTGTTGGGCGCCTATGCCCTCGTACGCCTACTCGGCGGCTGGGACTGATTCCTCGCGGACGCGTATGCCAGGTGTCTCTTAGTGGGCCG
Source organism: Modestobacter sp. DSM 44400 (assembly GCF_900107175.1). Classification (GTDB taxonomy): domain Bacteria; phylum Actinomycetota; class Actinomycetes; order Mycobacteriales; family Geodermatophilaceae; genus Modestobacter. The sequence goes on from NZ_FNOZ01000058.1 coordinate 19,980, forward strand.
CTTTGAGACAGCCAGCGGCCAATGGGCAGCGCAGGTGCAGCGACGGGACGCCGTGCGTCACGGCAGTTGCAGCCGCTTCGCTGCACGGGTAAGCGAAAACCTGAGCACGTAGTTCGACCTCGTCCGAGACGGGCGGTCAGGTCGCGGTGCCCTCCGCCTGACGCAGCGCGGGCAGAGCGGCAACAGCACCCGCGGCGCGGCGAGCGGCCGCGCCGGCGGCGCGCGCTACGTCCATGGCGTCGGCAACCTCGTCGAGCTGATCGGCCAGCAGGTGTCCGTACAGGTCCAGGGTCATGGTCGCCGACTGGTGCCCCAGCATCGTCTGGACCACCTTGACGTTCGCTCCACTGGCGATGGCCAGCGAGGCGGCGGTGTGCCGGAGCGCGTGCGGCGTGAGCCCCTCTAGGGCGTGTCTCCTGGATCATGTCGTGAGCCAGATGATCATGCTGGCGAGGACGATCCCGGCGCGGTAGTTGACGGCTTTCTTGTCGTAGCGGGTGGCGATGCCGCGCCACTGCTTGAGGCGGTTGAAGGCCCGCTCGACGATGTTGCGGCCCTTGTAGGCGTCTTTGTCGAATGCGTACGGGCGGCCTCCGGTGCGGCCGCGTCGGGTCCGGTTGGCGAGCTGGTCGGCGCGTTCGGGGATCGTGACGACGATGCCTCGGTCGGCCAGCAGAGCCCGGTTGGCCCGAGAGGAGTAGCCCTTGTCGCCCAGCAGATGTTCCGGTGTCGTG
>NZ_FNOZ01000009.1 GCF_900107175.1 Modestobacter sp. DSM 44400
TCGACGGCGATCCGTTCCACCCAGAGTGGAACTACACGATCACACCGCGAACCATCGACGACGAATTACACTGATGTAATTCCCTTCCAAGCTCTATGCCTTGATCGCGTGGCTGTTGCGCCTGGTCGCCGGCGGCGCCACGTGACCCCACTCCGCAGCGGCTGCCCCGCTCCCCCGCCGTCCCGACCCGACCGAGGTGCACCGTGCCGATCCACCGCCTCATCGACGACGTCCTGTACGAGGCCAGCGGTCGGGCCCACCGCACGAACGCCGTGGCCGCCCCCTCCGGTGGACCGGCCGGCAGTGCCCTGCTCATCGCCTGGACCGGCCTCCTCCTGCTGGTCCTCATCGCCGGGGAACTGATCACCCTGCTCGACGTCCGCGGACTGATCGACTGGCACGTCGCCATCGGAGTGCTGCTGGTCCCCGTGGCCCTGCTCGAGACCGCCACTACCGGCTGGCGCATCCTCCGCTACTACACCGGCAGACCAGCCGTACCGCACCGCGGGCCCGCCGCCCACCTCGCTGCGCGTCCTGGGTCCGCTCGTGGTCGCGAGCACGCTGGGACGGCTCGCCTCCGGCCTCGTGCCGATCGTCGTCGGTGAGCAGCGCAGCCGCCAGACGCTGGTCAACGCCCTCGGTCAGCACGTCGATCTCATCACCGTCCACCAGGCCCTGTTCGTGGCCTTTGCCGTGCTCACCGGGCTGCGCCTCCTCGCCCGCATCGCCCCGGCCGTCACCCTCGTCAGCGGCCGGGCCGGGCGCAGCCTCGGGAACACCACCGTCGTTCCCGGCTCCGGCCGCCGCACCGTCGCACTGGTGGCCACCATGGTGGCGGCCGTCGTGGCGGTCGTGCTCCTGCTCCCGCTGGCCGACGACTGGCAGGACGCCGGCGGCCGACCTGGCGCGCCACCTCCCGGTCCGTCGTCAGGGCCGTGATCCGAGCGGGGGCACACGAGGCACCGGAGTCGGTCGGGCGGAACTGCGGAGCCGCCCCGCCCGGTCACGGAGTCGACGCGGACACCCGACGGGGCGGCCGCGGGCGACCGGCGATCGCGAGCAGGCCGGCAGCGGTACCGGTCGGGGGACGGTCGAGATGCCAGATGGCGTGGAACGGTCGGCGCAGGTCGGCGCCGGCGATCGGGACCATGCTCAGTCGGTCGTCGGCGAGCTCGCCGACGACCGACAGCTCGCTGAGCACAGCGGGTCCCTCACCGCTGATGGCCGCGCTCTTCAGGGCTGCGGTGGACCCGAGCTCGAGAGCGGGTAGCAACCGCAGTCCCGCCGCGGTCAGTGCCTCTTCGAGTGCCGCACGGGTGCCGGAGCCCGGTTCGCGGACCAGGAGTGCTTCCGCGGCCAGGGTGGTCACCGGAAGGGGACGACGCCGGCCGGCCCACGGATGGTCGGGATGGACCACGACGACGAGCCGATCGCCGCCGATGGCACGCGAACGCAGACCCGGAGGAAGCTGCGGCGCCTCGGTGAACCCGAGGACCACCTGGCCGTCGCGGACGAGGTCGGCCACCGCGGCGCTGTTGCCCACCCGGAGGGACACCCGCTCCCCGGGCCTGACCTGATGCAGCGCGCCGAGCCAGCGCGGGAACAGGAAATCGGCGATCGTGAGAGAGGCGGCGACCTCCAGCACGTCCGCCGCACGGCTCTTCAGCGCCTCGACCGCGATGACCAGCTGCTCCGCCTGATCGACGACGCGACGGGCCCAGCCCAGGAAGACCTCGCCGTCGGGCGTGAGCCGGGAGCCGGTCGGCGTCCTGGTGAGCAGTTGCAGATCCAGCTGCCGTTCCAGCCGGGCCAACCGCTGGCTGGCCGCCGGCTGACTGATGCGATGCAGTGCCGCGGCACGCCCCAGGCTGCCCGCCTCGGCGACCGACACCAGGAGGTCCAGCACGCTCAGGTCGGGTACTCCAGCAGGCAATGCCATAAGGGCAGCTTATGAGCACCTGTCGCAGTGGTGTCTACCGGCCCGGCGTACGCCCCGGCAGGCTCGGAGTCGACAACCGCCGGACGGAGGGACCGCCGTGCCATCGACCTCGAGACCCCGACAGCGTCCGGCCGGAGCCGGGCCCGCGGACCGCGACGTCGGCCCCCGGCTCCGGGCCGCGATCGACGGGGCCGCCCCCGGGTTGCTCGTGGCCGTCGTCGTCGCGGTGGCGGCCACCGGGCTGGGTCGAGTGCTGCCGATCGTCGGTGGCCCGGTGTTCGCGATCGTGCTCGGGGTGCTGATCAGCGTTGCGCTGGGCGCACGCGGCGGTACCCGGGCCCGGCGGCTGGACCGCGGCGCCGCGCTGGCCGGCGGTCCGGTGCTGCAGGCCTCGGTGGTCGTGCTGGGCTTCGGACTGTCCCTGACCCAGGTCGTCCAGACCGGCACGTACTCGCTGCCGGTCATGCTCGGGACCCTGGCCGTTGCCCTGGTCGGCGCCGCCGTGATCGGTCGCTTGCTCGGCCTCGGTGCCGACACCAGAACGCTGATCGGGACGGGCACGGGCATCTGCGGCGCTTCCGCCATCGCCGCCGTCACAGCCGTCATAGGAGCGGCCGAGGCCGACGTCGCCTACGCGATCGCCACCATCTTCACGTTCAACATCACCGCCGTGCTGCTCTACCCAGCCCTCGGTCACCTGCTCGGGTTGTCCCAGCATGCGTTCGGGCTGTGGGCAGGGACCGCGATCAACGACACGTCCTCCGTCGTCGCCGCCACCACGACGTACGGGGCCGCCGCGACCTCCTACGGCGTGGTGGTCAAGCTGACCCGTAGCCTCATGATCATCCCGATCTGCGTGACGCTCGGCGCGCTGGCCGGCCGGCGCACGGCGGCTGCTGCGGCCGCCCCGCACCCGCAGCCGGGCGGCGCACGAGGGCTGCCATGGCGACGGATGTTCCCGCTGTTCCTGATCGGCTTCCTCGCCGCAAGCGCCCTGGACACCGTGGGCGCAGTCCCCACCGGCTGGCACGGCGGCCTGAACGCCACCAGTGGCTTCCTCATCACGGTCGCGCTCGCCGGGATCGGACTCATCACCCGTCCTGCGGCGCTGCGCGCCGCCGGACCTCGCCCGCTCATCCTGGGTGCCGTGCTCTGGATCGCGGTCGGAGCCTCGAGTCTGCTGCTGCAACTCGCTACCGGCACCCTGTGAACCTCGCCGAGGTCGGGGCCGGAGGTGCACGCGCCCGATCGGCTCCTCCCGTCGGTAGCGTCTCGCCGTGACCGCGGGGAGGAACTGGGCCGGCAACCACACCTATCGAGCGCAGCGGCTGCACCGGCCGACGAGCCTCGAGCACCTGCAGGAGATCGTCGCCACCGCGCCGCGCATCCGCGTCCTGGGTTCGCGCCACTCCTTCACCGGCATCGCCGACTCCGCGGAGATGGTCTCGCTCGAGGCCGTGCAGACGCCAGCGACCCCACTCGCCGGGATGGACGTCGACCTCGCGGCCCGCACCGTCTCCGTGGGCGGAGGGGTCACGTACGGCGAGCTGGCCGAGGTCCTGCGCGCCGCCGGTGCCGCTCTGCACAACCTGGCCTCGCTGCCCCACATCTCTGTCGCGGGCGCCGTGGCGACGGCCACCCACGGCTCCGGCGTGACCAACGGCAACCTGGCGACGGCCGTCGCGGCGATGGAGATGGTGACCTCCAGCGGCGACATCGTCCGGGCGTCGAGAGGCGATGCCGACTTCGACGGGATGGTCGTCGGCCTGGGCGCCCTGGGGGCGGTCACCCGGCTCACGCTCGACATCGAGCCCGCGTTCGGCGTCGAGCAGCGCGTGTTCGAGGGCCTGGCCTGGAAGTCCCTGTACGAGCACTTCGACGAGATCACCGCGTGCGGCTACAGCGTCAGCCTCTTCACCACCTGGGGCGAGGACGTGGGGTCGGTCTGGGTGAAGACCCGCACCGACCAGGGTGGCGTCGCCGACGGCGACCTCTTCGACGCCGTCCCTGCCGTCGTCGACCGGCACCCGGTCGTCGGCCTGGACCCAACCTCGTGCACCCCACAGCTGGGCAGGCCCGGGCTGTGGTCGGACCGCCTGCCGCACTTCCGGATGGGCTTCACCCCGAGCGCCGGCGACGAGCTGCAGTCGGAGTACCTGCTCCCGCATACCTCCGCCGTCGCCGCCCTGCAGGCCGTGCGCTCCCTCTCACCCCGCATCCGGCCGCTCCTCCTGACGTGCGAGATCCGCACGGTCGCCGCGGACCGGCTGTGGATGAGCACCGCCTATGAGCAGGCCAGCGTTGCCCTGCACTTCACCTGGAAGCCCACTCCGACCGCAGTGGCCGACGTGCTCGTCGAGCTCGAGCGGGCCCTTTCGCCCTTCGGGGCGCGCCCGCACTGGGGCAAGATGTTCCTGGCTGACGCCGCCGCGATCGCCCCGCTCTACGCGCGACACGCCGACTTCCTCCGCCTGACCGAGCGGCTCGATGAACGCGGCGCGTTCCGCAACGCCTGGCTGGAAGACCATCTCCTGACCAGCTGACGGGGGAGGTGGCCACGGGTCGACCGACCTGGGACGTCACCCGCGTGACGCCCGGCCCCGACCTTGGTGCGCTGCAGACCGGCGCCGCGGACGTCCCGCCCGGCGGCTTCGACCCAGCCGGAATGCTGGACCAGTTCCAGGCCGAGCACGGGACCCTCATGCTGAGCGTGCCCACCATGCTGATCCGGGTGCTGGACGGGCAGTCGGTCCGCCCGCGGGACGTGTCGAGCTCGCGGCTGACCATGCTGGGCGGCGCTCCGGTAGCGCCCGAACTCGGGCGCCGCGCGCAGGAGCAGCTCGGCGTGGACGTCAGCATCGGCTTCGGTCAGACGGAAGTCTGCACGCCTCGGCCCCCACCCGGGTAGCGGCGTGGTGGACGCGACAGCTGCAGCAGGCGGACGAGCGGTCGCCGCCGAGGCGATCATCGGCTCCGCCGATCGCGCGACCGGCGCCCTGCCCGTCCCGGACCGGCGTCCTGTGCAGCAGCGCACAACCGTTGCGCGGAGATGGGCGTGGACCACGTCGCCGCGGCAGACGACCATCCAAGGTCAGAACCCCAACGGAGAGGGACTTCCATGTCGGTCGACGCACCCACCAGCCCGGACGAGGTTCTCGAGGAAAGAGCCACCCGCGAGTGGCGCATGCACATCGGCGGCGAGCAGGTCGAGGCAATCGACGGCCGGTGGACCGACGTGCTGGCGCCCGCGCGCAAGGACACGGTGATCGGACGGGTGCCGCGGGCCGACGCCGCCGACGTCGATCGCGCCGTCCGGGCCGCTCGGGCGGCTCTTCCGGAATGGCGCGCACTGCCGGCCACCGCCCGGCAGAAGGCGTTGCTGGCCATCGCCGAGGACCTGTACGCGCACGCCGAGGAGCTGGCTCTGCTCACGGCCAACGACACCGGCAACGCGCTGCGCACCCAGGCCCGGCCGGAGAGCCAGACGCTCGCCAACCTGTTCCGCTACTTCGCCGGGGTGGCCACGGAGCTCAAGGGCGTGGTCCTGCCGGCCGGCGAGGACCAGCTGCAGTACAGCATCCGTGAGCCGGTCGGCGTGGTGGGCGCGATCCTGCCGTGGAACTCGCCGCTCATGATCGCCGGCATGAAGATCCCGGCGGCGCTGGCGGCGGGCAACACCATCGTGGTCAAGGCCGCTGAGGACGCCCCGCTGACCATCCTGCGGCTCGCCGAGCTATGCGCCCCCCATCTGCCCCCGGGGGTGCTCAACGTGCTCACCGGCTTCGGCGAGGACTGTGGCGCGGCCCTGGTTGCCCATCCGCAGGTGGACAAGGTCTCCTTCACCGGTTCGACCGAGGTCGGCCGGATCGTCGGTGCGGTCGCCGGGGAGCGGCTGGTTCCCCTCTCGTTGGAGCTCGGCGGCAAGAGCCCCAGCATCGTGTGGCCGGACTCCTGCGACGACGCGACGGTCGAGGGCGTGCTCACCGCTATGCGCTTCACCCGCCAGGGCCAGAGCTGTACCGCCGGTTCGCGGTTGTTCCTGCACGAGGACATCTACGACGACTTCCTGGACCGGGTGGTCACCCGGCTCAAGCAGCTGGTGGTCGGCGACCCGCTGGACGAGGCGACCGACATGGGCGCGCTGATCAGCCAGGAGCAGTTCGACCGGGTCACCTCCTACGTCGCCGAGGGCAAGGAGCGCGACGGCGTCACCGTGGCCCTCGACGGCGCGGGTCAGGTGCCCGCCGAGCTGGAGGGCCTCTACCTGGGGCCGACGGTGTTCTCCCGGGCCGACAACGGCTGGCGGCTGGCCCAGGAGGAGATCTTCGGCCCGGTGCTGGTCGTCATCCCCTGGCGGGACGAGGAGGAGGTGCTGGCGATGGCCAACGACAGCTCCTACGGTCTCGCCGCCTTCGTGTGGTGCCACGACCTGGACCGGGCGCTCACCGCCGCCCACCGGATCGAGTCCGGCTGGGTGCAGGTCAACCAGGGCGGCGGGCAGGTGGTCGGCCAGTCCTACGGCGGGGTCAAGGGGTCGGGCATCGGTCGGGAGTTCTCCCTCGAGGGGATGCTCGAGTCCTTCACCCACATCAAGCAGATCAACGTCAAGCTCAGCCCCCGCCCGGCCGAGCCGCGGGAGGCCACCAGCGGCAAGACCGGGGTCGCCGCCCCCTGACGGGACCCGACCGTGGTCACCCTGGGTCGTGCCCGCCGGCGGGTGGTCAGCTCGCGGCACGACCCCGCAGTTCCGACCGTCGCCGGGCCACCTCCCGGCCCAGCTCCGCCATGACGAGCTGGGCCGCGGGGCGGCGCATCACTCGCGCGGCCATCGAGGCGACGTAGTCCAGTGAGATGGACACCTCGTCGGCGAACAGGCGGTTCAGACCCGGCTCGCGGTCGCCGAGGAAGGCCGGGAGCAATCCGATCCCGCTTCCTGCCTTCGTCGCCTCCACGTGCGCGAACACGTTGGTCGAGGCGAAGCCGATGGTGCAGCCGGAGAAGTGCCGCTCGATGATGTGCAGATCGGTGATCCGCATCAGCGGCTCGATGTAGAAGACCAGGGTGTGATCGCGCAGTTCCCCCGGCGAGTGGGGGGTGCCCCGGCGCTGCAGGTACTCCGGCGAGGCGTACATCCCCATCGTGTACTCGGCCAGCGGGACCGCGTTGTTCTGACCGGCTCCGGGCTGGCCGACGACGATCTCGATGTCGGCCCCGACGGTCTGCAGCAGCGGCCGGGTCGCGATCACCAGCTCGACGCGCAGCCCCGGATGCTGGTGCTGCAGCCGGGCGAGCACCGGGGCGACAAAATGCACGCCGAAGGCCTCCGACGAGCTCACCTGCAGCAACCCGGTCAGCCGCGAGGACCCCGTCGGGTTCTGCGCGTGGCCGCGCACGTCGGCAAGAGCCTCCTCGATGCGTTCGGCTGCCTCCGCGACCTCTCGGCCGAGGTCGGTCAACCGGCAGCCCTGGGCGGAGCGGATGACCACCGTCGCGCCCAGGTCCTTCTCCAGTGCGGTCAGCCGCCGGGAGACCGTGGAGTGGTCCACACCGAGAGCGGCCGCGGCCCCCAGCAGGGTGCCGCACCGGGCGACCTCGAGCAGGATCACCGTGTCGTCCGCGCGCACCATCTCGTGCCTCTCTGAGCTGCGTCCGTTCGACCCCCGCACGGGGCCCGCGCCCGGGCAATGCCAGACCGGGCTGTGCAATTCTGCAGCATCCCCGTGCCCAAGTGAGCCTGGTCACGGGACGGTCCGCACCTCACCATGGCTCTCGCCCCTCGGACGGCCGCCCCTCTTCGGGGGTGCCCGTGGGGGCGAGTCGCCAGCGAGGCGAGTCCCCGACGAAGCGGAGGAGTCCAGATGAGCGTGGCGTGGATCGGACTGGGCAACATGGGCGGCCCGATGGCAGCCAACCTGGTGGACGCCGGGACGACGGTGCGCGGCTTCGACGTCAGCGAGGCAGCCGCCGCATCGGCAGCCGAGCGGGGGGTCGAGGTCGTCGGCGGCGTGGCCGATGCGGTCAGGGACGCCGACGTCGTCTTCACGATGCTGCCGAAGGGCGAGCACGTCCGGGAGGTCCTCACCGGGCCAGACGGCGTGCTGGCGAACATCAAGCCGGGTGCCCTGATCGTCGACGAGTCGACGATCGACATCGAGGTGGCCCGCGAGCTTCACGAGACGGTCCGCGAGGCCGGCGCCCGCTTTCTCGACGCGCCCGTGTCCGGCGGGGTGTCCGGCGCGGCCGCCGGCACGCTGACGATCATGGTCGGCGGCGCGGCCGAGGACCTCGACGAGGCGCGGCCGCTGCTGGAGGTACTGGGCGGCAAGGTGGTGCACGCAGGCGACGCCGGCAACGGCCAGGCCGCGAAGATCGTCAACAACATGATGTGCGGCGTCATCCTGGGCGTGACCTGCGAGGGCGCCGTCCTGTCCGAGCGACTCGGCCTGGACCCCACGGTCTTCCACTCGATCGCGGCCACGTCCTCCGGGGACTCCTGGGTGCTGCGGACCTGGTACCCGTCGCCGGGCGTCGTCGAGAGTGCTGCGGTCAACCGCGACTTCGAGGGCGGGTTCTCCGTGGCGCTGCTGCACAAGGACCTCGGGCTTGCCGTCAACGCCGGGGAGTCGACCGGCACGCCCCTGCCGTTCGCCACCCAGGCGCGCGACGCCATGGCGTCGCTGCTGGACGCCGGACTGGCCAACAAGGACTGCACCGTCCTGGTGAAGCAGGTCGGCGGCACGCTGGAGACGCCGTCGAGCCACTGACGTCCGGCACGGACGCCGGGCCTGGCCCGGTGTCCAGCCTCTCCGTCCCCCATCACCCAGGCCGACGAGGCCAGCAACAACACACTGCTCCGCAAGGTCGTCATCGCTTCGATGGCCGGCACCGTGGTCGAGTAGTACGACTTCTTCCCCCACGGCACCGCTGCATCTCGATCATGAGGCTGGTGAGCGTGGTCGGGGCGTTGATCTACCGGGAGACCAAGGGCAAGGCGCTGACCGACCTGGACACCGTGGAGCGCGAGCGGGTGCTCGCCGAGCGGGTCTGAGCGCCTCCCTCCTCCGCTCTCCCCCGGGGCGCCGGCAGCCGGCTCGTCCGGCTGCCGGTGCTCCGGCTCATTCGGCCACCACGCACAGGAGCACGACGCACCGGAGCACGACGATGCGCGCAATGCGCGTGTCCGACACCGACACCGCCACCGTGCTGCGGGTACCAGGTGGCCGAGGACGCCGGTTCGACCGCGGCGCGAGGCCGCGACCCGAGGTGAGGACAAGACCCGACGTGACGATGATTCACCCCCACATCGACGAGGACCTGACGGACGGCGTGGCCGTCCTCCAGCTGGACCGGCCTCGCCGGCGGAACGCGCTGACGCACTCGATGTGGCTGGCCCTGGGGCAGCGGATCGGCGAACTGGGGCAGCGGAGCGACGTGACCGCGGTGGTCCTCCGCGGGCGGGGCGTCAACTTCTCCGCCGGGGCCGACCTCGACGAGGTGCACGAGGCGACCCGGTCCGAGGGTGCCGCCGCGCGGTACTGCCGAACCATCGTCGACACGCTCCAGGCCCTCGTGCGGTGCCCGGTCCCCACCATCGCCGTCGTGCACGGGCAGGTCTCCGGCGGAGGGGTGGAGCTCGCCCTGGCGACGGACATCCGCCTCGGGGCCGCTGACACGAGCATGCAGCTCCCGATGGCCCGACTGGGCGTCATCCCGGACGCCGTCACGATCGCCCTCTTGAACCGGTCCGTCGGGCCGGGCCTGTCCCGTTGGCTGCTGCTCACCGGGCGCACGATCGACGCCGGACGCTGCCTCGACGTCGGGCTGCTGCACGAACTGGCCACGGACGGTTCGGTGGACGACCTGCTCGCCACCGTCCTAGCGGAGCTGTCCCGGGCCTCCCGGACGGCGATGGCCGGCATCAAGCTCCACCTCGACCGGGAGGTGCCAGCGGACTCCTCCTCCGCGGCAGCGGAAATGGCCTGGTCCTTCGCATACGGGGACGTCGCTGCCACGGTGGGACGCCTCCGGGCTCGACCAGCCCGCGGCGGCCGCCTGTGAGCGGGCCCGCCGGCCAGATCGGTTGGTAGACCGACCGATCTGGTCGGTGGACCACTACCGTCGGCGACGTGACCCGTCCCTTCCGGCCACCAGATCGACGAGCAGATCCTCGACCAGGCGGCTGCGCTGTTCGCCCGGCGCGGGTTCGCCAAGACCTCGGTGCAGGACGTCGCGGACGCCGTGGGCCTGTCCAGGGCCGGGCTGCTGCACCACTTCCCGAGCAAGGAGGCGCTGCACCAGGCAGTACTCGCGCAGGCTCGTAGCCTGGGGCAGAAGCCGCTCGAACGGGTCGGTCAGATGCCGCTCGGCGCTGCACGCGACCGACGAGCGGTGGAGGCCCTCGTCGACGTCGCCCTGGCCCATCCGGGGATGGTCTCCTTCCTCCTCGCACCGGCCACGCAACTGGCAGCCGAGAACAGCGGCCGCGGCGTCGACGCCGGTGGCCCGCGCGGCGATGCAGGCGTTCGGCGTCGATCCCGACACCAGCGACCCCGAACGCGTCATCCGGGTCGTCGGCGCCCTGGCTGCGCTCGCCGTCCTGACCCTCGCCGCCCATGCCGAGGACCAGACCACCGCGTGGGGACCCCTGATCGTCGCCACCTGCTCCGACGCGCTCGGCCACCGCCGTCCCGGCGCCTCCCCGTCCCACTCCGACCAGGTGGAGGCCTGATCCCCATGGCTCGTCTGTTGTCCCGGCTGGGCTCGGCCGCCCACCAGCACCGGCCGGCCGTCGTCCTCGTCTGGCTCGTGGTGCTCGTCGGGAGCGGCGTCGGTGCCGCCACCCTGGCCGGGAGACCGCCAGCACCTTCGCCATCCCGGGCCAGGAGTCCACGACCGCACTGGCGCTGATCGGAGAGGAGTTCGGCGCCGGGACCGGTGCCACTGCGCGGGTCGCCGTCCAGGCGCCGGACGGCGAGACGCTCACCTCTCCGTCGAACGCCACCGCCGTCGAGGACCTGGTCGGCGAGCTGGCCGCCCTGCCCGGCGTGGTCTCGGCCAGCGATCCGCTGGACGAGAGCGCACACCGTCTCGGCGGACCGGTCCACCGGCTACAGCACCGTCACCTACCGGGCGGCGGCCGGTGAGGTGACTTCCGAGCAGCGGGACGCCCTGCTCACCGCCGTCGACGACGCGCGGAACGCCGGGCTCACGGTCGAGGTCGGCGGGGACGCGTCACCGAGGCGGTCTCCGTCGGTGGTCCCGCCGAGGCGCTCGGTGTCGTCCTCGCGCTGGTCATCCTGGCCGTCACCTAGCCAGGCCACCGAGCAGCTGGGTCCCGACCTGCGTGCGCTGTTGGCCGACGGCGACGGGCCGCTGGCCTACGTCACCGGGCAGACGGCCGTCAGCGTGGACGTCGCGACCACGCTGGACGACGCGCTGCCGGTCTACCTGGTCCTGGTCGTGGGCCTGGCGCTGGTGTAGCTGGTGCTGGTCTTCCGGTCGCTGCTGGTCCCGCTCGTCGGCGTGCTGGGCTTCTTGCTCACCGTCGGCGCCTCGCTCGGTGCCGCGGTGGCGGTGTTCCAGTGGGGCTGGCTGGCCGATGTGGTCAACCTGGACAGCACCGGGCCGCTGCTCGGCCTGACCCGATCCTGGTGATGCTGCTGGTAGCGCTCAACCTGGCCGACACCGCGGCCGTCGTCCCGGCGAGCGGCGAGGTGCTCGCCGGACAGGCCACGCGGCGCGGGAGGGACATCGAGCTCTCCGCGCACGGATGGGCGGTCGTGGCGCCCTGACGTGCGCCCGCAACCCTGAGCATGGGCGCCGTGCGCGACCCGGCGCCACGCCGCAGAGCGTCCTCCCACCCCTGGACCTGCGGGCAGACACGTTCGCTGGGTAGTTTGCCCCGCAAGGGACCGCATCGCGCTCGAGACGGGTGGCACGGTCCGGGAGTGCTCAGTGAGAGGAAGTGGGTCGTGGCCGCCTTGGACGCCGTGCTCGACGAAGCAGGACTGAAGAACACCCACGTCCGCGACTACGTCCACCATTGGGCCGAACTGACCGGCGCCGACCGGCTCGAGGTGATCAACGCCTCCGACGACGCCCGGCTGCTGCGGGAGGCGGTGGACGCCGGTGAGCTGCTCCCCGCCGGCGAGGGCCGCTACTACTCGCGCAGCCACCCCAAGGACACCGCCCGCTCCGAGGAGCGCACCGTCGTCGCCACCAACAACCCCGCCGACAAGGGCGTCTACAACAACTGGCGCCCGGCTTCGGAGATGCGGCCCCTGCTCGAGGAGCGGATGCGCGGGGCGTCGGCGGGCAAGACGATGTACGTCGTTCCGTACCTGATGGCGCCGCCCGGCTCGCCGCTGGAGGCATACGCGGCCGGCGTCGAGCTGACCGACAGCCGCACGGTCGTCCTGCACATGATCCGCATGGCCCGGGTCGGGGTGGGGCACATCAACGACCTCGCCGACCCGGACAGCTTCGTCCGCGCGGTGCACGTCACCGGCGACCTGGACACCCTCGGCCACGGCACCGCGGACGACCAGCGCTACTTCGTCACCGTCGCCGACGAGCGGACCATCCTGCACTACGGGTCCTCCTACGGCGGCAACGCGCTGCTGGGCAAGATCGCCCACGGTCTGCGTCAGGCGACCTACGACGGATGGGCATCAGGAGAGTTCCTGTCCGAGCAGTTCATGCTGCTCGGGATCACCGACAAGGAGACCGGCCGCAAGTACCACATCTGCGGCGGCTTCCCAAGCGCGTCGGGCAAGACGAACCTCGCCATGATGCTGGCCCCCGATGCCCTGGGCGACCGCTACCGGGTCGACTTCTACGGCGACGACATCGCCTGGCTGCGCGTCGACCCCGACGACGGCCGGGTCTACGCGATCAACCCCGAGTTCGGTGCGTTCGGCGTAGCCAAGGACACCAACGAGGTCACCAACCCGACCGCGGTCGACGCCATCGCCGAAGGCACCGGCACGATTTTCACCAACGTCGCCTACAACGCGGACGCCGAGGACGTCTGGTGGGAGGGCAAGACGCCCGAGCCGCCGGCCGACCTCACGGGCTGGCGCGACTGGACCGGTGAACTGATCTCCGAGCGACCGGAGGGCAGCAAGGACGCCCCCTGGGCGCACCCGAACAGCCGGTTCACCACCACGCTGGCCAACGTCCCCAACATTGCGCCCGACTACGAGAACCCCAAGGGCGTCCCGATCGACGCCATCATCTTCGGTGGCCGGACCCGCGACCGGGAGCCGCTCGTCCGGGCCATTCCCGACCTGGCCGAAGGCGTGTACGACGGACTCACCCTGGGCGCCGAGGCCACGTTCGCCGCGGAGGGCACCGAAGGCGTCTTGCGGTACGACCCCATGTCGATGCGCCCGTTCATGGCCTATCCGGAAGGCGCCTACGCCGCCCACTGGCTGAAGATCATCGGCGCCGCGACCGATCAGCCGATCTTTGCCCACGTCAACTGGTTCCAGCGGGACCCGGACGACGGGCACTTCCTGTGGCCGGGGTACCGGGACAACCTACGTCCCCTCCTGTGGCTCATCCAGCTCCGGAACGGCGAGGTGACCGGCAGGCAGACGCCCGTCGGGATCATCCCGACCGAGGAGGAGCTCGACCTCACCGGCGTGGACATGCGCCCCGGCGACCTCGACAAGCTGCTCACCATCGACACGGCGCGCTGGCAGCAGGAGATCACGCACCGGGAGGAGCACCTGTCCCACTTCGAGGGGCTGCCGGAGGAGATCTGGGCAGCGCACCGCCGCGTGGCCGCCGCTCTCGACGCCCAGGACCAGTGACCGCCCGGCAACCGCAGCCGTTCGGGTAGGTACTCGCAGGACCAGGTCCCCTGTCCCCGGCGCCTCTCACAGGTGTCCCGGGACAGGGGACCGCGCGTGTCCGGGCGGAGTTCTGCCGTGACATCAGCGGCAGCGGCGGGTCCCGTCGCGAGCAGCCCGACGATCGCGACCGGGCCGCTGGCCTATCCGGGGCGGTGGCCGTGGCCGTCGTCGACTTCCGGTACGGACCGGATGGCGACGCGGCGGACGTCGGGCGCGCTGAGCCGCCTTGGGCAGCCGGGAGAAGGTCCGGCAATCCCACGCCCGATGACCGCGCGGCGTCGCCTGCCTTGAACTACCGTTGGCTTAGTGCAACAGTCAGGGCGCGTCGTCCCCCGACCGGCGCCCCGGACCGCAGCCCCCCGGAGGACCAGATGACCTCGATCCACACCCGGCGACCATCGACGGAGTCGGCGTTGACCGAAGTGGTCAACGGGGTCACCGGCACGGTGACCGCCAGCGGGCAGCTGACGCCCCAGGGCGCGGACCTGCTGCGCGGCACCGTGGAGGGGCTGTGCCGAATGGGTCACTCGACCGTCCTCCTCGACCTGGAGCACGTGCAGGTCGCCGACGCCGATGGCCTGCGCGTCCTGCGCGAGCTGTGCGCCACCATGGCCGACCACGGCAACCGACTTCTGTTGCAGCACGTGCCGCGCGACATGGGCGCCGGACTCTGAACCGGCTCGGCCGCGCGCGACCCCAGGATGCCCGGGGTCGGAGCTCAGCGAACACATAGACTGCTGCACCTGTTGCCCTGAGCGCACCGCCGAAGGGACTGCTGGATGACCGAGGCCGGACCGAGCGTAGCGGCGTCCGAGTACGACGTCCTCGTGAGAGCAGCGCGCGCGATCGTCGGGATGTCCGTCCGGGCAGCCGACCAGCTGGGTCCGGTGTCATTGGTGCAGTTGCGGGCACTGACCGTGATCGACGATGTCGGCGGTGCGAACCTGCTGCGACTCAGCGAGGGCATGGGCGTCACCGTGTCTACGGCGAGCCGTCTGGTCGATCGGCTCGTCGGCGCGGGGCTCGTCGACCGCCGTCCCTCGGAGGTGACCCGTCGGGAGATCAGCCTCAGCCTCACCCCGCAGGGGCGCGACCTCTTGTCTCGCTACGACGACCTCCGCCTGCAGGCACTGCGCCAGCGCCTGGATCAGTTGCCCGGCCGCCGGCGCGCCGCGGTGATCGATGCGCTGGGCGACCTGGTTGCCACGGGAACCCCACTGCAGGACGTCTGATCCGCGCGTCCTGGCCCCGCTCGGGTGCAGGGCGCCGGGTTTCACCGCCCCGGAGAATTGGTATCCGGCGAGCGTCCGGCACCGGCACTGGCCCTGCCGGCGGCCCAGCGCCCCCCTCGATCTACGGAGGCTCCCATCCGCGCGCTCACTGTGCTCCCCGGAACAGCTGGGTCACTTGCCGTCGAAGAGGTCGACGACCCGCAACCGGGCCCCGGCGAGCTGCTGGTCGACGGCCTTGCGGTCGGCGTCTGCGGCACCGACAAGGAGATCGCCGGGGGCGAGTACGGCTGGGCCCCTCCCGGCAGGCGGCGACTGGTCCTCGGACACGAGTCCCTGGGCCGGGTGCGGCAGGCTCCCGACGGCTCGGGTTTCGAGACCGGCGACCTCGTCGTCGGTGTGGTGCGGCGCCCGGATCCCGTGCCCTGCGGGGCGTGCGCCCACGGAGCGTTCGACATGTGCCGCAACGGCCGGTACACCGAGCGCGGCATCAAGCAGCTCGACGGCTACGCAAGCGGCTCCTGGTGCCTGGCGCCGGACTTCGCCGTCCGGCTCTCCCCTGACCTCGGGAACGCCGGCGTGCTGGTCGAGCCGACGAGCGTCGTCGCCAAGGCCTGGGACGAGATCGAGCGCATCGGCAGCCGGTCGTGGTTCGAGCCCGAGCGCGTCCTCGTGACCGGCGCCGGCCCGATCGGCCTGCTCGCCGCGATGCTGGGCCGGCAGCGCGGGCTGGAGGTGCACGTGCTGGACCAGGTCCGGAACGGGCCCAAGCCCGGACTGGTCGCCGACCTCGGCGCCACCTACCACTGCGACGGCTTCGACGCGGCGGTGGCCGGTGGCCGGCCCGACGTCGTGATCGAGGCGACCGGCGTTGCCCCGCTGGTCGTCGCCGCGATGGCGAACACCGCGTCCTACGGCATCGTCTGCCTGACCGGCGTCTCCACCCCGGGCCGCTCGGTGTCCGTGGACGCCGGTGGCCTGAACCGCTCGATCGTGCTGGAGAACGACGTGGTGTTCGGGTCCGTCAACGCCAACCTCCGCCACTACGGGCTGGCCGCCGACGCCCTCGCCGCGGCCGACCCCGCCTGGTTGGCCCGGCTGGTGTCCCGCCGGGTCCCGCTGGAGTCCTTCGCCGAGGCCTTCGAGTCCCGCGACGGCGACGTGAAGGTCGTGCTCGACCTGCAATGAGGCAGCCGCCTCCACCGACGACCACAGAGAGGACACATTGATGGCCGGAGCGATCGAGGACTACGGACTGATCGGTGACCTGCAGACCGCGGCCCTCGTGGGCCGTGATGGCTCCATCGACTGGCTGAGCCTGCCCCGGTTCGACTCGGGGGCCTGTTTCGCGGCACTGCTGGGCGACGAGTCGAACGGGCGGTGGCTGCTCGCGCCGTCCGCCGGCGGCAACTGCACCCGCCGCCGGTACCGCGGCGAGACGCTCATCCTGGAGACCACCTGGGAGACCGCCGAGGGCACCGTGCGGGTGCTGGACCTGATGCCCCCTCGGGGCGAGGCGGCCGACGTCGTCCGGATCGTGGAGGGGGTCTCGGGTCGGGTGCCCATGCGGATGGACCTCACCCTCCGCTTCGACTACGGCCACATCGTGCCGTGGGTCCGCCACCTGGACGGCGACCTCGCCGCCGTGGCCGGACCGGACGCCGTCTGGCTGCGCACCCCGGTGCAGCTGGAGGGCCGGGACAGGACCACACATGCCGAGTTCGAGGTGGCCGCCGGGGACCGGGTGCCCTTCGTGCTCACCTACACGGCCTCGCACCTGCCGCGACCCGATCCGGTCGACGCCGAGGACGCGCTGTCCACGACCGAGAGCTTCTGGACCGACTGGATGGCCCGGTCGAACTACCACGGCCAGTGGGCCGAGGGCGTCCACCGCTCGCTGCTCACCCTCAAAGCCCTGACCTACACGCCCACCGGTGGCATCGTGGCCGCCGCAACCACGTCGCTCCCCGAGGACCTCGGTGGGTCGCGCAACTGGGATTACCGCTACTGCTGGCTGCGCGATGCGACCTTCACCCTGCAGGCACTGCTGGGCACCGGGTACGAGAAGGAGGCGCGCGCGTGGCGGGAATGGCTCTTGCGTGCCGTCGCCGGCGACCCCGCCGACCTGCGGATCATGTACGCCCTCGACGGTTCCCGCCGCATACCGGAGTACGAACTCCCCTGGCTCTCCGGCTACGCCGACTCCTCACCCGTCCGGGTCGGAAACGCCGCGGCCTCGCAGTTCCAGCTGGACGTGTGGGGCGAGGTCCTCGATGGCCTGCACTACTCGCGGACGTCGGGCCTGGCCCCCAACGAGGACGCCTGGTCACTGCAGAAGGCGCTGCTGGACTTCCTCGAGGGTGCCTGGGACGAACCGGACAACAGCCTCTGGGAGGTCCGCGGCCCGCGGCGGCCGTTCGTGCACTCCAAGGTGATGGCCTGGGCGGGGGTCGACCGCGGGGTCCAGGCGGTCGAGCGGTTCGGTCTCGAGGGCCCGGTCGACCGTTGGCGGCAGTTGCGCCAGGAGATACACGACGACGTGTGCGCGAAGGGCTACGACGCCGACCGCGGCACCTTCACCCAGTTCTACGGCTCCACCGGCCTGGACGCCGCCCTGCTGCTGCTCCCGCGGGTTGGGTTCCTGGAGCCGACCGATCCGCGGATCGTCGGGACCGTCGAGGCCGTGCAGAGGGAGCTGAGCGAGGACGGCCTCCTGTTGCGGTACCGCCCGGATACCGACGGCGGCGTCGACGGGCTCCCCGGACACGAGGGCGCGTTCCTGGCCTGCAGCTTCTGGCTCGCCGACGCGCTGAGCATGATCGGCCGCGAGGACCAGGCCCGCGCACTGTTCGAGCGACTGCTGAGCCTGCGCAACGACCTTGGTCTGCTGAGCGAGGAGTACGACACCCAGGCCGGCCGGCAGGTCGGCAACACCCCGCAGGCGTTCAGCCACGTCGGGCTGGTCAACAGCGCCTGCCAGCTGAGCGGTTCCAGCCGCCGGACCGACGACGGATAGCCGCCGACCTGCGAACGGGCCGACGGGCGCGCACACTTGTCATGTGCCAAGCATCTGCATCCGAAAGGCGAACACATGAGCCCACAGGTCGTCGTGGTGACCGGCGCCAGCGGCGGGATCGGGCGGGCGACCGCCGTCGCGTTCGCCAGGCGGGGTGACAAGGTCGCCCTCCTCGCCCGCGGCGAGGTGGGGCTGTCCGCTGCGGCGGACGACGTCCGCGCGGCGGGGGGCACACCGCTCGTCGTGCCGGTCGACGTGGCCGACGCCGACGCCGTGGAGGCCGCCGCCGACCGGGTCGAGGTCGAACTCGGCCCGATCGACGTGTGGTGCAACGTGGCGTTCACCTCGGTTTTCGCGCGGTTCTCCGACATCAGTGCCGCCGAGTACGCCCGGGTCACGCAGGTTACCTATCTCGGCTTCGTGCACGGCACGATGGCCGCGCTGCGCCGGATGAAGCCGCGCGACCGCGGCGTGATCGTGCAGACCGGGTCGGCGCTGGCATACCGGGGCATCCCGCTGCAGAGCGTCTACTGCGGCGCCAAGCACGCCATCCTGGGCTTCACCGAGTCGCTGCTCACCGAGTTGAAGCACGACGGCAGCAACGTGCACGTGACGATGGTCAACATGCCCGGGGTCAACACCCCCCAGTTCGACTGGGTGCTCAACAAGCTCCCCAAGCGCCCGCAACCGGTGGCGCCCATCTACTCCCCCGAGTTCGTGGCCACCTCGATGGTGTGGGCCGCGGAGCACCCGGGGCGCCGCGCCTGGTGGGTCGGCATCCCCACCGTCTACACGATCCTGGGCAACAAGGTCGCCCCCGCCTTCCTCGACTGGTACCTGGCCCGGACCGGCATCTCCGGCCAGCAGACCAGCACCGACGCCGGTCCGGACGACCCGCAGAACCTGTGGGACCCGGCTGACGGCAAGGACGGGCACGACTTCGGCGCGGACGGACGCTTCAGCCAGGGGGCCTGGACCCGCGACCCGCAGGTCTGGGCCAGCCGGCACCACGGCACGCTGGCCGCCGTGGGAACCGCGGCGGTCGCCGGGGCGGCCACGCTCCTGCGGCGGCGGCGATGAGCGGGTCGGGCAGGCGGACGGCGACCCGGACCCTCGCCGTCGTGCTGGGCGCGGCGAACCTGGCCCTGGTGGTCGCGCCGGGCGAGGTCGTGACCGCGGTGGCGTCCGGTCCGGTGCGACCACCCAGCTGGGTGGTACGACTGCTGGGCGCCCGCGTGGTCCTCCAGCAGCTGGTCGTCTTCACCGCACCGACCCGCCGACTGGTCCTGCTGGGGGTCGTCGTGGACGGCCTGCACGCCGCCAGCATGGTCGCTGCCGCCCTCCACTGGCCGCGGCAGCGCCGGGTGGCCACGGTCAGCGCCGTGTCCGCCACCGCGTCGGCCGTCCTGGGGCTGGCGACCGCTCCGGCTGCTTCGCGGACCTGAGGAGGAGAGCACCGTGCAGGCACCACCGTCGGGCAAGCAGTTCACCCTGGAGGTCGGGGACCAGAAGGTCATCGTCACCGAGGTCGGGGGCGGCCTGCGCAGCTATCGCGTCGGTGGCACGGAGGTGCTCGACGGGTTCGCTGCCGACGAGATGTGCACCGGTGCGCGGGGGCAGACCTTCGTGCCGTGGCCCAACCGGATCGAGGACGGCCGGTACGAGTTCGACGGCAACGAGCAGCAGTTGCCGCTCACCGAACCGGGGTCCTCCAACGCGATCCACGGGCTGACCCGCTGGGCCGACTGGCACCTGGTGCACGCGACCGGTATGAGCCTGCGGCTCGGTCACCACCTGGCGCCCCGGCCGGGCTATCCCTATGCACTGCGCTCGGACATCACCTACCGGCTGGGTGCGCACGGCCTCAGCGTGGAGACCCGCAGCACCAACGTCGGGGACACCGACTGCCCGTACGCGACGGGCGCGCATCCCTACCTCAGCCCGGGCACCGGCACCATCGACGGCCTGGAGGTCCAGTTGCCGGCCGACAGTTGGTATCCGACCGACGACCGCGGGATACCCATCGGGCGGGCGTCCGTCGAGGGCACCGACCACGACCTGCGCACGCCGCGCCGGCTGGGCGACCTGAAGCTGGACACGGCGTTCACCGACCTGACCCGGGGCTCGGACGGTGGCGCCCGGCTGACCACCCGGCGCCCCGACGGGTGGACCACCACGCTGTGGGTGGACGGCGCCTACCCCTACCTCGAGCTCTTCACCGGCGACTCTCTTCCGCAGACCGACCAGCGCCGCCGCGGCCTGGGCGCCGAACCCATGACCGCCGCTCCCAACGCCTTCCGCACCGGCGACGGACTCGTCCGACTGGCGCCCGGGGAGACGCACACGGCCACCTGGGGGCTGCGACTGGAGCCGACGTGCACCTGACACGAGCGGCCATCCGTGCAACAGTTGGTCTACGACAACTAAGGGGAGGTCCTCATGGCCCAGACCGTCGCTGACGTGATCCTCGAGCGGCTCCGCGCGTGGGACGTACCGCAGGTGTTCGGCTTTCCCGGCGATGGCATCAACGGCCTGCTCGCCGCGTGGGGACGGGCAGAGGACAAGCCGCAGTTCGTCCAGGCCCGGCACGAGGAGATGGCCGCCTTCGAGGCCGTCGGGTACGCCAAGTACAGCGGGAAGGTCGGCTTCTGTGCGGCGACCAGCGGCCCGGGCGCGGTGCACCTGCTGAACGGTCTCTACGACGCCAAGCTGGACCACGTCCCCGTCGTAGCGATCGTGGGTCAGACGGCGCGCTCGGCCATGGGTGGCTCCTATCAGCAGGAGATCGACCTGATAAGCCTGTTCAAGGACGTCTGCAGCGACTACGTGCAGATGTGCACGGTGCCCGACCAGCTGCCGAACCTGATCGACCGGGCCATCCGGATCGCGATCAGCGCCTCGGCCCCGACCTGCCTGATCTTCCCCTCCGACGTGCTCGAGTTGGAGTACACGCCGCCGGGTCACGCGTTCAAGCAGGTGCCCTCCAGCCTGGGGCTCGCCCGCCCGGTCGTGCAGCCCGACGACCAGGCGATCCGGGGCGCGGCCGAGATTCTCAACGCCGGCGGCAAGGTGGCGATGCTCGTGGGCCAGGGCGCCCGGGGCTGCGCCGCGGAGCTGACCCAGGTCGCCGACCTGCTGGGCGCGGGCGCTGCCAAGGCCCTGCTCGGCAAGGACGTGCTCCCCGACACCCTGCCCTGGGTGACCGGGTCGATCGGGCTGCTCGGCACCACGGCCAGCTACAAGCTGATGATGGACTGCGACACCCTGCTGACGGTCGGCTCAAACTTTCCCTACACCCAGTTCTATCCGCCGCTGGACCAGGCGCGGGCCGTGCAGATCGACCACTCCGGTGCGTGGATCGGCATGCGCTACCCCTACGAGCTCAACCTGGTCGGCGACGCCAAGGCCACGTTGCAGGCGCTGATCCCGCTGCTGCAGCGGAAGTCCGACCGCAGCTGGCGCGAGCAGGTCGAGTCGAACGTCACCGACTGGTGGCAGACCGCCCAACGGCGGGCGATGACCGACGCCGACCCGATCAACCCGATGCGGGTGGTGCACGAGCTCTCCGAGCGGCTGCCCAGCAACGCCATCGTCTCCAGTGACTCCGGCAGCGCCGCCAACTGGTACGCCCGGCACCTCAAGATGCGCGAAGGGGTGCTCGGTTCGTTGTCCGGGAACCTGGCCACGATGGGCCCCGGCGTGCCGTACGCGATCGGGGCCAAGTGGGCGCATCCGGACCGGCCCGCGATCGCCCTGGTCGGTGACGGGGCCATGCAGATGAACGGCCTGGCCGAGCACATCACCATCGCGAAGTACTACCGGCAGTGGGCCGATCCCCGGCTGATCGTCGCCGTTCTGCACAACGACGACCTCAACCAGGTGACCTGGGAGATGCGGGCGATGGCCGGCTCCCCCAAGTTCACGGAGTCCCAGAGCCTGCCCGACGTGGACTACGCCGCGTTCGCCCGGTCGCTGGGTCTGCAGGGCATCAACGTCGACACCGCCGACGGGGTCGGGCCGGCCTGGGAAGCCGCACTGGCCGCCGACCGCCCGACGCTGCTGGACATCCGCACCGACCCGGACGTCCCGCCGATTCCCCCGCACGCGACGTTCGCCGAGGTGAAGTCGGTGGCCTCGGCAGTCCTGCACGGCGACGAGGACTCGGCCGGGTTCATCAAGCAGGGCATCAAGCAGAAGGTGCAGCAGTACCTGCCCGGCACTAAGGACGGCGACTGACGTGCGACCCCCGATGTTTCTCACCCGGACACCGCCGGCACAGTCGGACCACCTGCTGGACCGCATACTCCGCGACGTCCGCACCGGGCGGTTCGAGCAGAGCCTGGCCGCGCTCACCGCGGTCGGCGCAGCGATCACCGCCGCGGAGATCTACACCGAGCACGACTCCGCCAGCTTCGGCAACAAGATGATGTGGTGGCCGATCGCCATCCTGCCGACCGCGATCCCGGCCGGCATCGCCGCGGTGTTCTCCAAGCGGGCCGCCAAGACGGTGCTGCCGCTCAGCTCGGCGGCGATCGTGGCGAACGGTCTGCAGGGCACCTACCTACACGCGCGCGGAATCGCCCAGAAGCCCGGGGGGTGGTCCATGGCCGCCTACAACATGGAGATGGGGCCGCCGCTGTTCGCGCCGCTGCTCGCCAGCCTCGTCGGCGGCATGGGGCTGCTGGCTGCGGTGCTCCGCCGGGAGGACAAGGCATGATCCGCCGGGAGGGACAAGGCATGAGGGGACAGGCCTGATGCCCTACCGCGCACCCAATCAACGGGCCGTCACACCGCAGGGGCGCGGCCGGTTCCCCGGCTTCGACGTCCTGGAAGAGGTGCACCGCTGGGACGACGTCACCGCCGGCGTCGTGCTGGCCCGACTGGCCCCCACCACCGACCTGTCGTTCTTCAGCCTGGCGGAGGACGGCGCCGCCACCGCGCTGACGGACCTGCTGTTCGCCCAGGACGACGAACCACGGGTGCCCGTGGTGGCCATGATCGACGCGCGCCTGGCCGCCGGAGAGACCGACGGCTGGCACTACGACGACATGCCCCAGGACGCCGAGGCGTGGCGACAGACCCTCGCCGCCCTGGACGCCGACGCCCAGGACGTCGCCGGAACGGCGTTCGCCCGACTGGAGCACGGGAACCGCGCGGCGATCGTCCAGCGGGTCCAGGACCTGGGCGCCGACGCGCAGCAGTGGCGGGGCCTGCCGGCGCACCGCGTCTGGAGCCTGTGGACCCGCTACGGGTGTGCCGCCTTCTACTCCCATCCCTGGGCGTGGAACGAGATGGGGTTCCCGGGCCCGGCCTATCCGCGCGGCTATAAGAACCTCGGGATCGACTCCCGGGAGCCCTTCGAGGTGGCCGACGCGGACGGCACCGACCCGGTTACCTCCACCCGCACGGTCGAGCAGTTCCGGACGGCGCGCAGTCGCCTCCTGGATTCCCGGCTGGAGGGCGGGTCGTGAGGGGCACGGACGACTCGGCCATCCGCAGTCGCAACGAGTCGGCGTGGCTGCTGCCCAACGACGGCTCCCGCACCGACCACCGGCTGCGCGCGGACATGCGCCGCTACGACCTCGACGAGGAGGTCGACCTGGTGGTCGTCGGGGCCGGTGCCGGTGGCAGCGTGCTCACCCAGCGGCTGGCCCGAGCGGGCTGGAAGGTCGTGTGCCTGGACGCCGGCCCCTTCTGGGACCCCGACGCCGACTGGGTCAGCGACGAGCGCGGCTCGCACACCCTGTACTGGACCGAACCCCGCCAGATCGGTGGTGCCGATCCGGTGCCCCTGGGCTCCAACAACTCCGGTCGCGGCGTCGGCGGGTCGATGGTGCACTTCGCCGGCTACGTCCCGCGGTTCCACCCCTCGGACTTCCGCACCCGGACGACGGATGGGGTGGGGGCCGACTGGCCGATCGACTATGCCGACCTGCGGCCCTACTACGAGCAGATCGAGCAGGAGCTGCCGGTCGCCGGTCAGCACTGGCCGTGGGGCGACCCGCACGACTACCCGCATCACGCCCACCCGGTGAGCGGCAACGGCGACATTTTCCTGCGCGGGGCTGCCGCGGCCGGGATCGAGGCCCGGGTCGGCCCCGTCGCCATTCCGAACGGACGCTTCGGTAACCGGCCGCACTGCATCTACCGCGGCTTCTGCCTGCAGGGCTGCAAGGTCAACGCCAAGGCCAGCCCGCTGATCACCCACGTGCCCGACGCCCTGGCGCACGGCGCGGAGATCCGGTCCTCCAGCCACGTGTCCCGGGTCCTGGTCGACGACACCACCGGGCGGGCCACCGGGGTGACCTACCTGCACGGCGGGCTGGAGTACCGGCAGCGGGCGCGGATGGTCGCCGTCGCCGGGTACAGCATCGAGACGCCGCGGTTGCTGCTGCTGTCGGCGAGCACGCGCTTCCCCGACGGGCTGGCCAACGACTTCGACCAGGTCGGCCGCTACCTGATGGTGCAGGGGGCACCGCAGACGGCCGGCCGTTTCGAGTCCGAGATCCGGATGTACAAGGGTCCACCCCCGGAGGTCAGCAGCGAGCAGTTCTACGAGACCGATCCCACCAAGCCGTACAAGCGCGGCTGGTCGATCCAGACCGTCAGCCCGCTGCCGATCACCTGGTCGGAGCACGTGACCGCACAGGGGCACTGGGGCTCGGTGCTGCGGGAGTACATGCGCGACTACGTGCACTGGTCGACTCTGGGCGCGCTGTGCGAGTTCCTGCCGCACGCCGACAACCGCGTCACCCTGGCCGACGAGCAGGACCGGCACGGCCTGCCGGTGGCGCACTTCTCCTACAGCAAGGGCGACAACGACAAGGCGCTCATGCAGGCCGCCCAGAAGTCGATGGAGGCGATCCTGCACGCGGCCGGGGCGAGTGAGGTGATGACCGTGCAGCGGTACGCGCACCTGGTGGGCGGTGCCCGGATGGCCGCGCGCCCCGAGGACGGCGTCGTGGACGCGGACCTGCGGACCTTTGCCGTTCCGAATCTGTACATCACCGACGGCAGCGTGCTGCCGACCCAGGGATCGGCCAACCCGGCGTTGACGATCATGTCGCTCGCCGCACGGGCCGCCGACCGGCTCGCCGCCGGCGCCCGGTCCGGGCTGACCGAGGGAGCCCGGCGATGAACCGACCGGAACCGACGGTGACCGACGTCCGGACGGCGGTGTACCGCTTCCCCACTCCCGTCGAGGAGGGCGACGGGACGCTCACCTGGAACGCGACCACCGCCGTGACCGTCGAGGTGGACGCCGGCGACTGCACCGGTCTCGGCTGGACCTACAGCTCACCGGCGGCAGCCGAGGTCGTTGGGCAGCACCTGGCCGGGGTCGTAACGGGGCGCGCCGCCCTCGATGTGCCGGGCGCGTGGTCGGCGATGCACCGCGCCGGTCGCAACCTCGGCACCCGCGGGCTGTTCGCCCAGGCGCTGAGCGCCGTGGACATAGCACTGTGGGACCTCAAGGCCCGGCTGCTGGGCGTGCCGTTGGTGGACCTGTTCGGAAAGGTCCGCGACAGCGTGCCCGTATACGGCTCCGGCGGGTTCACCACGCTGTCCGACGAGGAACTCGAGCAGCAGGTCGCCGGCTGGCGCGCGGCCGGGTGCACCGCGATGAAGATCAAGATCGGCGAGTCCTGGGGCACCCGGCTCGGCCGGGACCTGACCCGGGTGCGGCAGCTGCGGGAGCTCGCCGGTGACGGCGTGGACCTGATGGTCGACGCCAACGGCGGGTACTCCATCGGCCAGGCACGCCGGGTCGGAGCAGTCCTGGACGAGCTCGGCGTGGTTTGGTTCGAGGAGCCCGTGTCCAGCGACGACCTGCCCGGCCTCGCCCTGCTGCGCGGCGTCCTCGACTGTGACATCGCTGCCGGGGAGTACCTGAGCGACGTCGTGGAGTCGGCCCGGATGCTGCCGTCGGTCGACTGCCTGCAACTCGACGTGACCCGGTGCGGCGGCTACACCGGCTGGTTGCGGTGCGCCGACCTGGCCCCGGCCGCCGGGTTGCAGGTCTCCGGGCACTGCGCGCCGTCCCTGCACGCACCGGTCGCCGCCGCGCTGCCCTGGCTGCGCCACGTCGAGTGGTTCGTCGACCACGCCCGACTCGAACCAAAGCTGGTCGAGGGGGCACCGGAGGTGTCCGACGGTGCGCTGCACCTGACGGACCGACCCGGTCACGGCATGACCCTGCGCCCGGACGCATCCCGATGGCAGGTGGCGGGCCGATGAGCCCGACTACCGCCCACCGTTTTCCTCGACTACTGCCCTGACTCCCGCTCCGCCCGGGCGCGGTCGAAGGAGCGGCGCGCCAGCCGGAGCACCGGTGAGGGCGGGTCCTGGTCCAGCAGCTGCTCCGCTACGGCCACGTCCCTGAGCAGCCGGTCGGCGACCGGGCCGTCCGCCCGGTCCAGCAGTGATCGATAGGTGTCCAGCACGTCGGCGGCAAGCATGTGCTGGTGTGACTCGTGCGACACCACGAACATCGAGTACAGAACGTCGAGGATGCGGTCGAGGTCGTTGTCCCGGTAGACGACCGCCAGCCGCGGATGGTCCGTCCCGTGCTCGTCGACCGGGTCGTCGAGAAGCCAGCGCAGCGCCAGGTCGCGCAGCGCCAGCGTCGCCTCGCGGGCGATCTCCGGGTTCTGCTTGGACGTCGACCCGCTGGTCCAGGCGATGTTGCCCAGCTCGTCGATCCCCGTGGTCGGGTCGTCGGCGAGGTTCCGCTGGCCGGTGACGTGTATCGCAGCGGCCACCGCCTCGGCAATCCGCTGCGCCCGGGCGGGATCGGCATCCCGGACCGTCGCCAGCAGCTCGCCGTAGCCGATGTGGTCGCCGACGGTCACCTGCAGGCACACCTCCGCGTCCTGCGCGGAGTCCAGCGCGGCCGCCAGGACCTCCAGGCTCAGGTGGGTCACGTAACCGCTCACCGACGACGTCTGCCGGGCCCGCACCGGATGCGGGCTCCGGCTCTGCCGGATCGTGCGACGGACCAGAACCGCCTCCCTGTCACGGGCCGTCAGGGTCCGGTCGTGGATGGCCCGGATGACACTGGTGGGCCGCATCTGACTGATGGTCGAGTAGACCAGCCGGAGCAGGGACAGGAGCGCGACGACGGTCAGGACGGTCGCCAGCGCGGCCCCGAGGATCGGCGGGGTCGACTCCTGCCCCGCGGCCAGGACGACGTAGGAGAAGATCGCCAGGCCGACGAAGAAGCCCAGGAACGCCTGATTGCTCTTGCGTCGGATGAACTGGTCGAACACCACGGGCGAGAGGTTGGACGCCGTCTGCTGAACGGCCAGCAGCAGAACGGAGAAGGTGATGGAGGTGATCGTCACCAGGCCGGTCGCGACCGCCTGCAGCGCCGTCGCGGCGGCATCGGCGCCGATGACCCGGCCGGCGGCGCTGCGGAGGCCGTTGAGGGCGGGGATGCCCGTCGTCTGGTCGGCGATCAGGGAGACCGAGGTGAGCAGCACGAACCCACCCACGATCAGCAGCGGCGTGGCTGCCAGGTCGGCGAATTCGCGACCCAGGCGTCGAACGTCGGTCCGCACGCTTCCTCGAGCCCGGCGGGAGCGGTTCCGTTGCCGGCCCGGCACGTCCTGGTCTCCCACGGGCCGTCCCGCGTCCGCCGACCGGCCGCTCACCCGTCCCACGATCGCCCGTCCCCGTGGACGAGTTGCCGCAGCTTCTGCCGGCGCGTCCGGTCGGCCGCGACGCGCCGGTCCAGGTCGGCCGGGTCACCCAGTGGGATGCCCGCTTCGACCAGCGCGTGCAGCGCGGGGGACGGCGGGGGCGGCTCCGACCTGCGGATCGCCGAGGTGGCCCCCGCTGTCTGGACGTACCGGTTGATGACGCGGCGCACGGGAGCGACGGCCACCGAGGAGGGGCGCGCCGACGCTGCGACGGCGGCTTCGAGCAGCAGCATGGCGTCGTCCAGTCGCGCGAACGCCAGGGGGGCCGACGTCGCTGCATACCTGCTGCGGAAGTACTGGAGCACCGGATAGGCCAGGTGTTGCTCGGCGACCGCCGCGAGCTCTTGGGGCAGGTTCAGCAGTTGCTGCACGAACAGCGGGCTGAAGTTTTCGCCGTCCCAGCCCCGGGCGACGATGTCGCCGGCCGAGTCGCCGAGTGCGTGGATGCGCGTTGCCAGGGCTCGGCGGGACACGACGGCGGAGACCACCGACAGCAGGTAGGTGATGGCCAGGGTGATGACCACGAGCCCGCTGAAGCTGGCCACCGAGGTGAGCAGCCGCCACGTCGGCGCGTCGGCGACGAAGTCGCCCACACCGAGGGTGGAGACCGAGAAACCGGCGTAGTAGGCGACGTCGAAGACCGATGCCGGCGCGCCGGTCGAGGCCTGGTGGATGGCCCCGCCGCCCAGGAAGACCAGCCACCACCCGGCCCAGAACACGACCACCCAGATCAGCACGGTCGTGGCCAGCAACAGCGATCCCGCGTTGGTCAGCAGCCGGGACGACCGCCGGTGGCCGTGCAGGTGCAGCATTACCCGCCAGGCCCGGCCCAGGAACCGCCGGGTCAGTGGACCGGAGCCCTCACCGAGGGTCAGCGTGGTGGCCAGCACGTCGGCGAGGACCAGCACGACGAGGGCAACGCCCGCCAGCTCTCGGGCGACGGTGCCGAACATGCACCCTCCCGGGAACAGCAGGATTGTTGGTAGAGGGAAAGTGTGCGAGTCGGCCGGCCACTCCGCACCTCGGTACGCCTGGTCTACGTCCCGCCCAGCGACACTGCGCGGAGCGCGCCTCGCGGGGAGACTGCTCCGATGGACCCCTCCCTCGCTGCCGAGCTGACGCAGCTCGCTCGACTCGCCGAGGGCGACGAGGAGTCGACCGCGGTCCTCCAGCGACTGGTGGACCACGCGATCTCGCTGGTCCCGGGATGCTCAGCGGCAGGCCTGACGGTCTCCGCCGCGGGCGGCGGATTGACCGCCGCAGTGTCGGACGAGCGGATCACCTCCTGTCACGACGTCCAGTTCCGGCCCGACGGGAGCGGACCGGCACAGGAGACCCTCCAGCACAACGAGCCGCGGCGGATCGACGACATGGCCCGCGAGGCCCGGTGGCCCGCCTTCCGGGCCGTCGCGCGGAAGCACGGCTTTGCGAGCTGTCTCGCGCTGCCGTTGCGCACCGATCTGGTGCCCTCAGCGGCACTGAACCTCTACGCCGATCGGTCCGACGTCTTCGCCGGCACCACGCATGACGTCGCGCTGCTCTTCGCGGCCCAGGGTGGCGTCGCGCTGGACAACGCCACCCTGTACTTCCAGAGCAGGGAGCTCATCGAGCACCTGCAGCAGGCCCTGGCGACCCGCGGGGTGGTCGAGCGCGCCCGAGGTCTGCTGATGAGCCAGCACCACCTCAGCAGCCAGGAGGCTTTCGCGCTGCTGCGCACCCAGTCGCAGGAGAGCCACCGCAAGCTGCGGGACGTCGCCACCGCGGTCCTCGATGCGCACGAACCCGGGCGCGGCTCATCGGACACGCCGTGGAACCCCGTCCGCCATCGGTCACCTGCGACCCGGCCGCTGGCGGACGATGCGCCGCGCACGTAACGTTCCGGCGAGAGGCTATGCAGGCAGCCTGGCGGGTTCAGGCATGCGCGAGGACCGGTGCTGCAGTGACGACTTCTCTTCTCGGCGAGTGCATAGACCGGTCACTGCAGGAACTCTGCGAAAAGTTCACGGCGCTGAACCTCCCGGCGGCCATCACCGTGGAGATGCTGTGGGGCTATCCCGATGTCCGCCTCCAGGTTCGCCAGGCCGCGCGCGCGGATGTGGCAGTGGAGCTCCTGGCACCCGACCCACCGGCCTGGTCCTCGCAGAACTGGGACGCGGTCCGGATCGAGGAAGGTCACCGGGAGGTCTGGCGAGGGCCTGACCGCAGCTGTCCACTGACCGAGGTCACGCGGTTCGTCCAGGCCCTGCTGTGTCTGGGTGCAGTGCAACTCGCGCAGCTGTACACCGACCTCGGGTAGCTGACCCGGTCCGTGGCGTCGGCACTGCTGACCGCGCCGGTCGCCGGGCGACTGCGGCGGCTCACCGGCCTCATCGGGGAAAGGGCCCGGCCCGGCCGGGCTCTCGGTCAGCCCAGCGAAGCGGTGAGGGTGACGCCGTCGGTGGTGATGGTGGTGCACTCCACCGTCAGCGGCCCGGCCGAGACGCTCTCACCCTGGCTGCAAGAAAACTCCTGCCCCCCGACCCCGATGGTCGCGCGACCGTTCTCGACCGCGCCCAGCGAGATCGTGGTGCCCAGCACCTGGACCTCCGTGCCGTCACCGGCCAGCGTGACCGTGCAGGTGGTGCCGGCGCAGTCCACGCCGCTGTCGGTGCTGGAGGCCCCAGCGGCGCTCGGACCGGCGCTCGACGTCGCCACGGATGACTCACCGGCGCCCCCTCGCGACAGGCTGTCACTCGCGGAGGATGCCGCGCTGCCGACGGCATCGGCAGCGGTGGAGGCCTCACCCGAACAGGCGGATAGGGCGGCCAGTGCGAGGCCTCCCGTCGCCAGCAGAGTCGCCAACCGGGTGCGCCGTACCGATGGGGCCATGCACCGAGAATAAAGTGAGCCGGCTCACACCGCTGGCGCACGGACGAATCTTGACGCGCCTGTGACCGTGTGCCTCATCGCCGGATGACCACATCGGTGCCCTGGGCCCGGACGAGCAGCCCGGAGCCCCGGGGTTCCACGGCGGTGAGCCGCTGGCCGAAAGGCAACGGGTCGAGCGGGACCAGGAAGGTGAAGCGCTGCCCCAGCAGGAGGCGGCTGGCCGGGTCCAGGATCGTGTCGGTGTCCAGCTGCGTCGGTTGCACGGCCAGCGCCCCCTCCCGTGGCAGAAGCCGGGCCTGGGTCGCCGCAGAGATCGACCGACCCAGGATCTCCACGGTCCCGGTGAGCCGGACGCCGTCCTGCGAGCCGGCGCCGATGGTCACCGGGCGCCCCGTGACGTCGAGGTAGTGGTTGAGGCTGTCGTAGGAAAGGAACGCCTCCTCGACGGTTCCCTCGATGAAGACCGGACCGGAGTTCCGCACGAGCACGTCGTGGAACGGAAGGTGCACGCCGGTGAGTTGCGCGTGCACCTCTTCGATGTGCAGCGGCCCCGACGACAGGTCGTGGACGGTGATCTCCACGTCGCCGTAGCGGCCCCGGATCAGCTGGGGCAGGAAGAAGGTGCCGCGCACGTGCACCGACGGCCGCTCGGGCGCCCCGGTCGCCTGCTGGACGTTGCGGGCGAGCAGGGACTCGGCGCCCCACCTGGCCAGCCAGTCGGCTCCCCAGAGCAGCAGCGCGGTGCCGAGGACGACGCTGACCCCCAGCGCGATCGTGCCGAGGGCCGGACGACGCCCGCCCGGACGTCGCGCGGTACCCCGACGCGCTGGTGCCTCGCCGTCCCCCTGATCGTCCCGCTGCTGGTCCTGCTGGTCGTCCTGCTGAATTTCGTTGCCGGTCACCGCCGTCCTTCCTCCGTTCCGGCCGGCAGCTCGCCGGACCCGTCTTCCGGGAGTTCGCGGCCCGGGTTCCGCGCTCCGGCCACCGCCGTCGCGCGGAGCTCCCCGACCGGCACCGCCTCGGTACGGATCCGCCGGCTCGGCCAGCTCGCCGCGGGCCCGAGGAGGGTCAGTACGGCGGGGGTGAGGACCGGGCGGATGAGGAAGGTGTCGATGAGGAGCCCCGCTGCCATGGTGAACGCGACCTGTCGGAAGGTCTCGAGCGGGATGATGGCGACCATCGCGAACGTGGCGGCGAGGATGAGCCCGGCAGCACTGATCGCCCGGGCCGTGCGGGGCATCGCCAGGGCGATCGCCTTGCTCAGCGGATGTCGGGCCGCCGCCTCCCAGATGGAGCCGACCGCGAAGACGTTGTAGTCCGAGCCCAGCGCCAGCAGGAGGACCGCGGTCGCGAACGGAACGTAGAAGACCAGCCCCGGGTCGCCGAGCAGGCCCTGGAACACCAGGACGCTCAGGCCCAGCGCCGCAGCGACCCCCAGGGCGCTAGACACCAGCAGTGCCAGCGGTGCGAAGAAGGCCCGCAGGTACACGACCAGGATGAGCAGCTCGACGAGCAGCACTGCCGAGAGCGTGAGCCGGAGGTTCTCCCGGGTGAGCGCGGTCAGCTCGGCGGCGATCGCCGTCTGACCGGTCACCGCGACATCGGCGTCGGGGATCCCGGCCTGCGCGGCGAGCCCGTCGAGCCGGCCGTGGAGCTGCCGGAGGTCGCTGATCGCCGTGCCGCCCAGCGGGTCACTGTCCAGGATGACGATGACGCGTGCGGTGTCGCCGTCCCGGGAGAAGACCACCCCGTAGCTGTCGGGCAGGGGGTTCTGCGCCGGGCCCAGCACCTCGGCCACGCCCGGCTGGGCGGCGATCGCCTGCTGGAGCCGGCCCAGTGCCTCCCGCTGCTCGACGATGTCCGGCCCGTCGATGAGGACCTCGGTGGGGGCGACCACGCCGCGAACCCCGGATTCCTCGAGGACGGCTGCGCCCCGGCGTACGGGGTCACCCGACGGCAACCCGGAGGTGAAGGACAGGCTCAGGCGCATGTGCAGCAGTGGAGCGGCGGCGAGCAGGAGCACCCCCACGGTGAGCACCGTCGCGATCGCCGCGCCCCGCCGGCTCGCCACGATGCGGATCAGCCGCCCGGCACTTTGTCCGGCTCGCCGTCCGGTTGCCGGCCGAGGCGCCGGCCGCCGGCTCCCGGACCCGAAGAGCCGCTCCCCGAGGATGGCCATCAGGGCGGGGACCAACGTCAGGGACACGAGCACCCCGATGACGACGGTGAGCGAGAGCGCCGGTCCGAACGCACGGAACAGCTGGAAGTTGGCCGCCAGCAGCGCGGCCGTCCCGCCGGCGACGGTGATCCCGGCGACCGCGATGATCGGTGCGTTCGTGGCCACGGCCCGGCGGGTGGCCTCCAGTCGGGGCAGCCCGCGGTCGAGTTGCTCACGCAGACCGGAGAAGAACAGCACGCAATAGTCGGTGATCACCCCGATGAGCAGAGCGGCGATCAGCGGCTGCAGCTGGTCGGGCAACGCGAAGCCCAGGGCCGCCGCCAGCAGCCCGAGGACCCGGACCGCGACCAGGTAACCGAGCCCGGCGGCCAGGAGCACCACGAAGGGCGCCACGACCGACCGGAAGGTGATACCGACGACAACGGCGATCAGGATCAGCGTCGCGACCTCGAAGGGATGCAGCCGCGACTCCAGGTAATAGGCCTGCCGCACCTGGGCCGGAACGAGGCCGGTGACGTAGGTCTGGACGGAGCTCTGGTTGTGGAAGTGGGCGGCGTACTCCTGCGCGAGTTCCTCGGTCCGGGCCAGCGACGTGTCGCCGGACACGTAGAGGTAGGTGACCGCCGTCTCCGGCGTGGAGGTGGGTATCGGGACCGCGGCGATGATGTGCCCGCGCCCGGGCGGTACCGCGCCGTCCAGATTGGCCTGGGTGTAGGTCAACGCCCACAGGACCACGTCGGCCCGGGTCAGCACGCTCAGGCCCCCGGGGTCGTGCACGACCACGGACGTCTCGGACAGCACAGGCACCTGGAAGGTCTCCAGCGACCGTTGCTGGATAGCTGCCGCCGGGCTGCCCTCGGGCAGCAGGCTGCCGATGTCAGCCCCCCCACCTCCGGCCGTCGGCAGGACCGAGGACACCAGCACGGTCGCCACGATCCACCCGACCACGATCCACCACCGGGCGGACACGACGGCGCGTCGGTAGCCGCGGGCGACCCGCCCGGTCACCGCCCGGCTCGACCCGCCGACCCGCCGGGCGGCACCAGCCAGGGCGGTGACGCCGCGGGCGACGGCCGGTGAGCGCACAGTGCCTCCAGCTCCGCGGTCGTACCTCAGGCAGGGCAGCCGTAGGCTACCGGCGGTTGTGTGCACGCGCCCGGCGGTGAAAGGACGACCATGGCGGACGCTGAGACAAGGTCACCGGCTCCGGAAGGGCGGTCCCGTCGTGCGGCGCGCTGGTGGCTGGCTGCGGCCACCTTCGTCGTCGGCCTGTTCGCGGGCGCCATCCTCGTCGGCCTGCTCAGCGAGGGATCGTCCGCGCTGCCGGCGGCGGGTCCGGCCGCCGGGCCCACCCCGTCAGAGGCCGCCGGGCCCACCTCGGCGCAGCCGACCTCACCGGCGGCGGGCGCCACCGCGGAACTGGTGGTCAACGACGCCTGTCTGCGGGCATTGAACGCAGCCCAGGACATCTACCGGTCCGTCAACGACCTCGGTGAGGCAGCCAGTCAGCTCAACGCCGCGCGGCTCGACGAGGTGATCCGGCAGTTGCAACCGCTGCAGGGCCGGTTGCGCGAGAACATCGACGACTGTCACGTCGCGACCCGCCTTCCGAACGGATCGCTGGTCGACGCCGACCCGTCGCTGTCCTCGGCTGCCGCGCCGACCAGCTGACCCGGTCCGGAGCCGGCGTCCGGCCGACCTGCCGGAACGGCGGTTCGGCGCTAACCTGCGGATGCTTGTCATATGGCAAGCGACCTCTCGGCAGGAGGCGACGATGTTCGAGACATCCACTTTCGTCCCGGTGGTCCTGGGCTTCTTCGGGTTGGGCACCGGATATCTGATCTGGGGGCCGCAGGAGCTGTTCAACTTCCCGGCCCGCGATCCGTCGGTGGACCGCTCACTCGGCGTCTGGGGCATCTTCCTGCCCGGCCTGTGCCAGGTGGTCACCGGCATCCTGCTGTTCGTCGGGATGACCTGGTTCCAGGTCTTCGACGACCCAGCCCTGTTCATGGCGGCCCTGGCGTTCTCCGCGTACGGCATCCACTGGTTCGCCCTGGGGTGGAACCGGTACCGGGAGAACGATCCGCGGCCCAACGCCGGCATGTCGGTGGCGTTCACCGTGATCTCCGTGCTCGGAGCGTTCGTCTTCTTCGATGCCGGGGTGTGGGCGGTGGGCGTGCTCTTCGTCGGCCTGACCGCGGTGTACGTTGCCGACTTCTTCGTGGCCGTGGGCAAGGAGGCGTTCGAGCGGGTGCTCGGACTGGCACACGTGCTCACCGGCCTGTGGCTGATGTACCTCATGGTCGGCACCACGCTGAACATCGCCAGCGGCTTCACCCTCCCCGCCGGCTGACGCGGGGTGGCTGGCACGGCCGCCCGGTCCAGGTATCCGACGTAGTCTCGGCAGGGTGAGCGTCGCCCCGCCACCGACCGTTCCCCTGGACGACCGCTTCGCCCGCGAGCTCGCGGAGATGGCCCTTCCCTGGCCGGCCGAGGAGGCTCCGGATCCACGGCTGCTCGTGCTCAACGAGCCGCTGGCCACTGACCTGGGCTTTGACGCCGCCTGGCTGCGCAGCCCCGACGGCCTGCGCCTGCTGGTCGGCAACGTCGTTCCCGGCGGTGCCACCCCGGTGGCGCAGGCCTACGCCGGGCACCAGTTCGGTGGGTTCGTCCCGCGCCTCGGCGA
This sequence comes from Modestobacter sp. DSM 44400, assembly GCF_900107175.1. Taxonomy (GTDB): domain Bacteria; phylum Actinomycetota; class Actinomycetes; order Mycobacteriales; family Geodermatophilaceae; genus Modestobacter. Next base: position 35,474 of record NZ_FNOZ01000009.1, read on the forward strand.
CGGGCGCGCGCTCCTGCTCGGTGAGATCACCGACACCCACGGCCAGCTCCGCGATCTGGCCCTCAAGGGCTCCGGGCGGACGCCGTTCGCACGCGGCGGCGACGGCCTCGCTGCAGTCGGTCCCATGTTGCGCGAGTACGTCGTCAGCCAGGCGATGCACGCCCTCGGCATCCCCACGACCCGTTCCCTCGCGGTGGTCGCGACCGGGCGCAGGGTGCGCCGGGAGACCATCTTGCCCGGAGCCGTGCTCGCCCGGGTCGCGAGCAGTCACCTGCGCGTGGGGAGCTTCCAGTACGCGCGGGCGACCGGCGACGTCGATCTGCTGCGCCGCCTCGCCGATCACGCGATCAGCCGGCACCACCCCGGCGCCGCCGAGGCCGAGCGCCCCGCCCTGGCGCTGTTCGAGGCGGTGGTCGCCGCCCAGGCGTCACTGGTGGCCCGGTGGATGCTCGTGGGCTTCGTCCACGGGGTCATGAACACCGACAACATGACGATCTCGGGCGAGACCATCGACTACGGGCCGTGCGCCTTCCTCGATGCCTTCGACCCGGCCACGGTCTACAGCTCGATCGACACCGGTGGGCGGTACGCCTACGGCAACCAGCCGGCCGCGGCCGAGTGGAACCTCGCCCGCCTCGCCGAGGCCCTCCTCCCGCTCTTCTCCGACGACCAGGAGCAGGCGGTCGCCCTCGCGGTGGCGTCCCTCGACGGGTTCCGTCGGCAGTACGACGCCGCCTGGTCGGCCGGCATGCGGGCCAAGCTCGGCCTGCCCGAGGGCCTGGCCGAGGCGGTGGTCTCGCCACTGGCCGACGAGCTGCTCGCACTGCTCCAGGCGGACCGCGTCGATCTGACCTCGTTCTTCCGCCTCCTCGGCGGAGCCGCCCGCGGCGACGCCGAGTCCGCCCGCAACCTGTTCCTCGACCTGGCCGGGTTCGACGGCTGGCTGGCGCGCTGGCGCGCCGCGGGTCCGGACGCCGACGCGATGGAGCGGGTCAACCCCGTCTACATCCCCCGCAACCACCTGGTCGAGGAGGCCCTCGCCGCTGCGACCCGCGGCGACCTGGACCCGCTCGTACGGCTCCTGGGCGCAGTGACCGCCCCCTACGACGAGCGACCCGGCCTCGGGCGCTACGCCGCGCCCGCCCCGGAGGACTTCGGCGCCTACCGGACCTTCTGCGGCACCTGACGACTGATCAGCGTGACGCAGCAACGACCGTCTGCCGGGTCGAGCCGGGCCTCGATCGAGGAGTAGCCCCGCTCGGCGAGGAAGGCGCCGATGAGGTCGTGGTTCATGCCGCACACCAGCGCCGTGTGCTCCCGCGCCAGGTCGGAGAAGGGGCAGTTGGCGAGGACGGCGACATCGCCGTCGACCCGCGGCTCGTACCCGTGCTCCGCGAGGACGGCGGCCGCTTCCTCCAGTGGACCGGACAGCTGCGGGCCGGGCCCACTGGAGGAAGCCGCGATGCGGCGCCCCTCCTCAGCGGCGGACTCCCCCACCGCGGTCCGCACCGGCGTCCCGTCGTCCGCGGCGCGCTCGATGGCTGCGGCCAGCAGGTGGCCCGCCACGTCGTAGCGCCGTTCCGGCAGCGACACGGCGAGCTGTCGCTCCGAACGGCGGTACAGCTTCGCTGGACGCCCCGCTCCCGGGCCGCGCCGTCCGGACAGCCGCCGGAACTCGGGAACCAGCAGACCCTCCTCCACCAGCCGGTCCAGGTGGAACTTCGCGGTGTGCCTGGGCAGATCGAGTTCGGCGGCCGCCTGGTCCCGGCTGACGGCTCCGGGCTGGCGGACCACGAACTGGTAGAGCGAGCGCCGGACCGGATCGGCCAGGGCACTGACGCCGGCGATGCGGGCGTCGAGATCATCCGCGGTCATGGATGCCTGATTTCTAAGAGACAAGTCTGTTGCCGTAAGAAGCGCCACGTTCTAACGTCTCGGCCATCGTCTCATAGAAGGAGGACATCGTGGCCCTTCAGAGCAAGGTCCCGGTCGTCGCCGCCCCGATCCCCTCGTCCGCGGTCCACCAGGTCTTCTGGGTGCTCCGCGCCGGGTTCACCGTGTTGCCGGTCGTCTTCGAGTCGGACAAGTTCGCCGACGTGCTCACCGCCGTCGCGTCGCGCTTCGGCAGTTGGGTCGTGGCCGCCTGGCTCGTCGGCATCATCGGCAACCTGTTGCTGCTCGGGGACTTCTACGACGTGGCGCTGCGGGACGTCGGCCTGCTGCTCGGTGCGCTGTCCCTGGCCCAGCTTGCGGCCGTCGTGCACCTCACCGACCGGGTCCCGGCGTCATGACAGCCGGCGCTGCCGTGCAGCCGTCCCCGATCGGCCGCATGCGGGTGCTGCCCGACGGGCACGTGCCCGACCTCGCGGCGGCCGAAACTGCGGCCGAGGGCTTCCTGCGGGCGCTGGGTGTCCCGACACATCGCCCGGGGCTGGACGACACCCCGCGGCGGATGGCGCAGGCCTACGCCGAGATGTTGACGCCGCGCACCTTCGACCTGACGACGTTCCCCAACGACGAGGGCTATGACGAGCTGGTGCTGGCCCGCTCCATCCCGGTGCAGTCACTGTGCGAGCACCACATGCTGCCCTTCGTCGGGGTGGCGCACGTCGGCTATCACCCCCGGGACCGGATCGTCGGCCTGTCCAAGCTGGCCCGGGTGGTGGAGCTGTTCGCCCGGAGACCGCAGGTGCAGGAGCGACTGACCAAGCAGGTGGCCGACTGGCTGCACGACCAGCTGCAGCCACGCGGGGTCGGCGTCGTCCTGGAGGCCGAGCACCTGTGCATGTCGTTGCGCGGCGTGCGCAGCCTCGGCTCCACCACCGTCACCTCGACGCTCCTCGGCACGCTGCGGAACGACCCCAGTTTACGGTCGGAGTCCCGCACGCTCACCTCCCAGCCGGTCAGGAGGGCCGGGTCATGACCGATCGACAGACCTTCGTCATCGTCGGCGCCGGCCTCGCGGGCGCCTCCGCGGCCGCGGCCCTGCGCTCCGAGGGCTTCGCCGGGCGCATCGTCCTCGTCGGGGCCGAACCGCACCCGCCGTACGAGCGCCCGCCGCTGTCCAAGGGTTACCTGGCCGGAGCAGCCGACCGCGCGTCGGTCTTCGTCCATCCCGAGCCCTGGTACGCCGAGAACCGGGTGGAGCTCCGGCGTTCCACCCGGGTGACCGAGCTGGACCGTCGGCGGCACCAGGTCGTTCTGGACAGCGGGGACCGGCTCGGCTACGACCGGCTGCTGCTGACGACGGGCGCGCGGCCGCGCACGCTCGCCGTCCTGGGGGCCGACCAGGTCGACGTGCGGTACCTGCGCAGCGTGGACGACAGTGATCGGCTGCGCACCGACTTCTCCCCCGGTGCCCGGGTGGTCCTGGTCGGCGCCGGGTGGATCGGGCTGGAGACCGCTGCCGCGGCCCGGGGCGCGGGCTGCGACGTGGTCGTGCTCGAGCACGCGGAGCTGCCGCTGCTGCGGGTGCTCGGGCCCGAGGTCGCCGGGGTCTTCGCGGGTCTGCACCGCGATCACGGCGTCGATCTCCGGTGCGGTGTCACCCTCACCGGCGTCCGGCCGGCCGGTCCCGGCCGGACGTCGTCGGCCACGGTGCACCTGGACGACGGCACGGAGCTCGAGGCCGACGTCGTACTCGCCGGGGTCGGGGTCCTGCCGGACACCGATCTCGCCGGACGGGCCGGGCTGGACGTGGACGACGGGATCCTGGTCGACTCCGAGCTGCGCACCTCCGACCCCGACGTCTTCGCGGCCGGGGACGTCGCCAACGCGGCCCATCCTCTGCTGGGCCGATCGATCCGGGTCGAGCACTGGGCGAACGCGCTCAACCAGCCCCGGACCGCGGCACGGGCGATGCTCGGGCTGCCGACCAGCTACGACCGGCTGCCGTACTTCTTCAGCGACCAGTACGACCTGGGCCTGGAGTACACCGGGTACGTCTCCCCCGGCGGCTACGACCAGGTGGTCGTCCGCGGCGATCCCGCCTCCCGGCAGTTCATCGCCTTCTGGATGTCCGGCGCGCGGGTGCTCGCCGGCATGAACGTCAACGTCTGGGACGTCACCGGACCGATCGGCGACCTGATCCGCTCCGGATCGCCGGTCGACACCGCACGGCTGGCCGATCCTGGAGTGGCGCTCGCCGACGCGGTCACTACTTCCCCAGCACCGTGACCCCGCTGTGCCGCCACGGCCCGCTCACTTGTCGTCCGGCTCCCCGCTGTTCCGGGGGAAGTCGACCGTCGCGCTCGGCGTCTGTCCCTCCGCGGCGACCATCGCGTCCACGGTGACCGTCCCGGCTCGCTCGAACGTGAAGGTGACCGGGATCGACTCCGAGGACCGGAGCGCGCGGTCGAGGTCCACCAGCGTCAGAGCCGGCGCACCCTCGGCGCCGACGTAGACGTTGTCATTGGCGGGCACCTCGATGGCCAGCACGTCGCCGTCCTGCGCGCCCGTGGTGCGCGCCTCGGCGAAGTCCGGGCCGCTGACGTCGACGAGCACGTCGGGCACGGAACCGGTGTTGCTGATGCCCAGGTACAGGCTGGCATCCTCCCCGACGTCGTAGCGGCCGTCGAGGGGGTACTCGAGGTGGACCTGCAGCACCTTCACGTCGGCGCTGACCGCCTTGTCCGGTCCGATGGCACCGCCGGACACCTCGGCCTGCGGGGTCTCGGTCGGTGCCGCACTGCCGCAGCCGGACAGGACGACGGCTGCTGCGAGCGGGACGACGGCGAACCAGCGACGGATCGACTTGGGTGGCTCAGGGACGGGCACGATCGGTCCTTCCGGTGGGGGGCTCTGCGCTCGCTACCCGCCCGGCCTTGCGCTGATGCAACTGTTGTCGGATCGTCACCTGGCAGCCGGCCGTGGACGACGTGCCAACGGCTGAGGATGCCCCCTCCCCGACCACCTGAGACAGTCGGCACATGACAAGCCCGTCGGGACCCGACACTCGACCGTCGACGCGCCCCGCTGAGAGCGGGCACCCAGTGGCGGCCGACCTGGCGCGGCTGCGCGCGACCGTGCTGGGCGGCCGCGGCCCGGGTGCGAGCATGTCGGAGTTCCTGGAGCACACCCGCGCCCGCTCCCAGGTGGGAGGCGAGCCCGTGACCGAACGCCGCGCGCAGGTGGCCCGGGCCGCCGCGGTGGCCAGCGGGGACGTCGAGGCCCTCGCCGTTGATGTCGCAGCCGAGCGGGCCCGGCTCACCGAGGCCCTGGGCGCGGTCCGTTCCCGGCTGCGGCCCGGGCGGCCAGGGGCCCGACGCCCCGTCTGGGCCCGGCGGCTGAGCCGGCTGTCCGTCCTCCTGCTGGTGGGCGCCGTGCTTCGACGATGGGGCCACCGGGCCTGAGCAGGTGACCAGCGCCTGGCGGGGGCGCCGGACGGTCGCGTCCGGGCGCTCAGATGCCGGCGTAGGTGGAGTACTGCTGGAAGTCCTCGCGCCAGCCACCCTGCCCCTGCCCGATGTCGCTGAGGTCCTCGACGAACTCGATGCCGCGCAGCCACTTCACCATCTTGAAGCCGAGCTGGGTCTCGGCCCGCAGACGGACCGGTGCCCCGTGCTCGACGGGCAGCGGGACCCCGTTCATCCCCACCGCCAGGATGGTCTGCGGATCGGCGGCGAGGGCGATCTCCAGGCTGCCGTAGAAGTGGCCGTACCGGTCGGCGTGCTCGTCGGTCAGGCCCTTGTCGTCCATGGCGTAGAAGACGATGAAGCGGGCGCTCGGCAGCGGCTTGACCAGCTCGAGCACGCGGGACAGCGGCACACCGCTCCACTCGGCGATCCCGGTCCAGCCCTGGATGCAGTTGTGGTCGGTGGTCTGCGACTGGACACCCAGCGCCGTGAGCTCCGGCAGCGACAGGGACACCGGTTGCTCGACCAGGCCACCCACAGCCAGCCGGTAGTCCGCGAAGCCGTCGGCAGCCAGCGCGTCGTACGCCGGGTCGGTCGGCGGGTAGCCGTTGACCCGGAAGTACGGCGAGATCTTCCGCCGGCGCTGGTGCTGGTGCGAGCGGGCAGCCCGGGAGAGCGCGTGCTCCAGTGGGTGCACGATCGCGCCGAGGAGGTGCTGGGTCGAGCGCTTGCGTCGCAGGGAGAAGACCGTCGCGACCGCGTGGACCACGATGATCAGCGCGATGAGGCCCAGGCCGATGACCAACCCGACCGTGTGGTCGGCCAGTTCGCTCCCCAGCGTGATGAGGGTGAGTTCCTTCGGCAGCCCGTGAATCACCACGAGGAACGTGTGCAGGACCACGAAGCCGGCGAAGGCGACCAGGCCGAGGAAGTGCAGGCTGCGCGCCCCCTGCTTGCCGCCGAAGAGCTTGCCGTACCAGGGGAAACGGCTCAGCACCGCCGGTGACATGGCCGCCCCGGTGGCGATCTGGAACGGCGCGAGCAGGAACACCACCACGAAGTAAGCCAGCTTCTGCGCCGGCTCGTAGGGCTCGCCCGGGATCGGTTTAGGCAGCTGGAAGTGCAGATAGGTGCCGACGGCCTTGATGCTGTCGGGGAAGATGTCCCAGCCGGTGGGCACCATGTACCGCCACCACCCCGAGGTGAACATCAGCAGGACGTAGACCGCCCCCGTCAGCACCCAGAACGGCACGGTCGCGAAGTGCCAGTGGCGGCCCAGACCCAGGTTCTTCTTGCCGGGCAGCGCGACCACCGATGACCAGGACTCCTCCTCGTTCTCACCGGACCACATCCGGCGGGAGTCGGCTCCGAAGTTCTTCTTCGAGAACCGCGCCCACTCCCGTCCGGGCGTGCAGTCGTCGCGCGCGTACATCTTTGGGAAGGCAGACAGCACCTCCATGCCGGAGCGAGCCATCAGCAGCAGGAACAGCACGTTCAACCAATGGGTGATGATCACGAAGACCGGTGTCTCGGGCATACGGTCAGCCCGGGGTGTGCGCCCGGGCGTGCTGGTCCAGCCGCTCCCGCTGGGGCACCACGGTGTAACGGGGATCCCGGGCCGACTGCTGACCGGCCTCGAACAGCCCGAACCGGGTGCACACCGACCCGGCCAGCAGGGAGACCCCGGCCAGCGCGGAGACGTCCCGCCGCCGGCGGCCGACCGCGGCCAGGGCGGCTCCTGCCGTGGTGAACGCCTTCGCTGCCTTCAGCAGGGTTCCCGCGCGTCCCTCGTGCAGCGGCTCCACGGTCACCCCCATCCCGGACTCCATGGTGTGGCTGGCCGCCAGGTCCAGCGCCGCACCGGCGATCGCCATACGGCGGGCCGGACCTGCCTCCTGCGGCGACGCCAGGATCAGGCCCATCCCCCCGGCGGCTGCGGAGGCGCTGCCGACGAAGACCAGCGGCAGGTCCCGGCGGGCCGCGTGCCAGGTGGGCGTGGCGGTGTCAGCGAGCAGCACGGCGGTGTAGGAGGCCACCGCGGGCCCGAGCCCGGCGGCGACCAGGCCGGCTGCCCGGCCGACGGTCGGCAGCCGCCGCCCCAGCACGCTGCGGCGCATCCGGCGGGAGAGGAACGGGGTGGCCTCGCTGACCGCTGCCAGCCCGGCCATGGGTCCGTACGCGGTGAGGATCCAGGTACCGACGCTCATCGGCGAGGTGGCCTTGGCGACCCGCAACATGTGGTGGAAGCGCGCCGGCCGCCCGAGGTCGTGCACCAGCGCATAGAAACTGCCCGAGAGAGCACCCAGCGCGGCCAGTCGGGCGCCACGCCGCAGCATCGGCCGTCCCGACAGGTCGGCTCCGGCGCCCAGCAGCGACGATCCACCGGCCAGCCCACCCATGAACAGGTAGGCCGGGATGTCCGCCGTCCAGGGGGACGGCTTGACCACCGGGCGCCCGTAGTAGGAGGTGAAGTTGGCGTCGGGGACCATGCTCAGCTCGCCGCGGCCGCGCCGGCGACGTGGCCGGTTTCCGTTCGACGACCGGGTGGTGGGTGTCGAGGTCACCGGTTGCCCCTTTCCCGGGCGAAGACGGCCACGCCGCCGGCCAGCATCGTGACCGCGGCCAGGACGGCGCGGCGCCACATCTCCGGGAGGTCCCGGGTGGTCACCACCGGGTCCGGCGGCAGCCCGTACACCTCGGGCTCGTCGAGCAGCAGGAACATGGCACCGGTTCCACCGACGCCGTCGTCCGGGTCGTGGCCGTAGAGCCGGGCGCCGGTCTCACCGGCGGCCACCAGCTGGTCGACGCGCACCTGCGCCCGTTCGCGGAGCTCATCGAGATCGCCGAACTGGATCGACTTGGTCGGGCATGCCTTGGCACAGGCGGGCTCCAGGTCGCCCTTGAGGCGGTCGTAGCAGAGGGTGCACTTCTGGGCGAGACCAACGGCGTCGTTCCCGGTGGGGCCCTCCCGCTTCTCGATGACCCCGTACGGGCAGGCCGGCACGCAGTACCCGCAGCCGTTGCAGACGTCGTCCTGGACGACGACGGTGCCGAACTCCGTGCGGAACAGGGCACCGGTGGGGCAGACGTCCAGGCAGGCGGCGTGCGTGCAGTGCTTGCAGACGTCGGACTCCATCAACCACCGGAACGGGGTCGCCGTACCGGCATCCCCCTCCGCTCCCGGCAGCACCGTCCCGGGCATCCCGAGGTCGACCTGCGTCCGGGTCGAGGGCGCCGGCGAGGTGGCCATGCCGCCGGCCAGGGCCAGGGCGTCGACCCCCTCATGCTGCAGGTTGGACTCCTGGCCGCCCAGCGACTTCGGCTGCTCGATGAAGGCGACGTGCCGCCAGGTCGAGGCGCCCAGCCCCTGGGTGTTGTCGTAGGACATCCCGGACAGCTCGAGGCCGTCCTCGGGGACCATGTTCCACTCCTTGCACGCCACCTCGCAGGCCTTGCAGCCGATGCAGATGCTGGTGTCGGTGAAGAAGCCCTTGCGTGCCGGCGGCTGGTCGTAGCCCAACTGCGCCGCCGGGTTGCTGCTCCTGTGCGTCGTCGCGGTCATCGCCGGTTCGCCTCGGTCCCCGTCAGTTCGTCGATGCCGGCACGCTGCCGGTAGCCGGCCACGTACTCCAGCAACTGCGGCCCGCGCGGGCGCCGTCCCGGCTGGATATCGCAGGTGGCCGCCTTGGTCTCCTGGATGTGCACGTTCGGGTCCAGCGCGATGGACACCAGCTCGTTCGCCGCGTCACCGGTTGTCAGCCCGTTGGACCCCCAGTGGTACGGCAGCCCCACCTGGTGGATCGTGCGGCCCCGGACCGTCAGCGGGGTCATCCGCTCGGTGACCAGGACCCGGGCCTCGATCGCCGTCCGGGCCGTCACGATCGTCGCCCAGCCGAGGTGCTCCAGCCCCCGCTCCGCCGCGAGCTCAGGGCTGATCTCGCAGAAGAACTCCGGCTGCAGCTCGGACAGGTAGCTTTGGAACCGGCTCATCCCCCCGGCCGTGTGGTGCTCGGTCAGCCGGTAAGTGGTGAACACGTAGGGGAAGACGTCACTGCCCGGCTTGTCTCCGGAGGGGTGGTACCGGTTGTCCGGCCGGGAGTGGGTCTCCCGGGCCGGGTTGCTCTGCTGGGCGTAAAAGGCGTTCTCGAACGGCGACTCCTCCGGCTCGTAGTGCGCCGGCATCGGCCCGTCGGTAAGACCGGCGGGCGCGAACAGCCACGCCTTCCCGTCACTCTGCATGATGAACGGGTCGGTGCCCCGTAGCGCGTCCTCCGCCTTGGCCCCGTCCGGCGGCTGGTAGTCCGGGCGCTTGGTCGGCTGGAAATCCGGCACGTCGTGCCCGGTCCACTTCCCCTGGTCCTCGTCCCACCAGACGTAGGCCTTGCGCTCGCTCCACGGCTTCCCGGCCGGATCGGCCGAGGCGCGGTTGTAGAGGATCCGCCGGTTCGCCGGCCAGGCCCAGCCCCACTCGGGGGCGACCCAGCTCTGCTCCTGGCCGGGCTTGCGCCGGGCGGCCTGGTTCTCCCCGTCGGCGTACACCCCGCAGTAGATCCAGCAGCCACAGGAGGTGGAGCCGTCGTCCTTCAGCGCGGTGTAGGCCGACAGTGGGTTGCCGTCGGCGTCCCGGCCGTTGATCTCGGCGAGGACGGTCTCGGCACTCGGCTCGGCGACCGGGCCTTCGGTGGGGTAGTCCCACGTCAGGTCCAGCAGCGGGCGGTCCCGCGGGTCGGTCGAGCCGGCCAGCTTCTCCCGGATGATCCGGCCCAGGTGGTAGTAGAACCACAGCTCGCTGCGGGCGTCCCCTGCCGGCTCCACCGCCTGGTGGTGCCACTGGAGCATCCGCTGGGTGTTGGTGAAGCTACCGCTCTTCTCCGTGTGCGCGGCGGCAGGCAGGAAGAACACCTCGGTGCCGATGTCCTCGGTGCGCATCTCGCCGGTCTCGATCTCCGGCCCGTCGAGCCACCAGGTGGCGCTCTCGATCATCTGGAAGTCCCGGACAACGAGCCAGTCCAGGTTGGCCATGCCCCGGCGTTGCATCTTGGCGTTGGCCGAGCCGACCGCCGGGTTCTCCCCGACGACGAAGTAGCCGCCGCCACCTTCGTCGATCTGACGCATCACGGTGTTGTAGGTGCCGTGGTCGCCGGTGAGCCGGGGCAGGTAGTCGAAGCAGTAGTCGTTATCCGCCGTCGCCGCATCCCCCCACCAGGACTTCAGCAGGCTGATCGTGTAAGCGGGCATGTTGCCCCAGTAGCCCTTCGTGCCGGCGTCCGCCTGGACGAAGTCCGCCAGGTTCTCGTGCCGATGGGCGTGCGGCATCGGGATGTAGCCCGGCAGGATGTTGAACAGCGTCGGGATGTCGGTGGACCCCTGGATGCTCGCGTGGCCGCGCAGCGCCATGATCCCGCCGCCGGGACGGCCGATGTTCCCCAGCAGCGTTTGGAGGATGGCCGCCGTCCGGATGTACTGGACGCCGACCGTGTGGTGGGTCCAGCCGACCGCATAGACGAACGCCGTCGTCCGATCCCGGCCGGAGTTGGCCGTGATCGCCTCGGCCATCTGCCGGAACACGTCCTGCGGGACGCCGCAGACCTCCTCCACCATCTGCGGGGTGTACCGGGCGAAGTGCCGCTTGAGCACCTGGAACACCGAGCGCGGGTGCTGCAGGGTCTCATCCCGCTCCGGGTCGCCACTGATCGACGGTCCCCCGCTGCCGTGGCTCTGACCGCCGCCGCTCCGCTGCTGCCCCTCGGAGGAGTCCTCACCGGCGCGGTCGCTGTACTGGGCGTCCCGGTGACCGGCGGCTGCGGCGACCTCGCTCCCCTCGTACTGCCAGCTGGACGGGTCGTAGATGTGCTTGTCGGCGTCGTAGCCGGAGAACAGGCCGTCGAGGTCCTCGGTGTCGCGGAAGTCCTCGCCGACGAGGGTCGCGGCGTTGGTGTAGGCGACGACGTACTCGCGGAACTCCTTGCCCTCGGACAGCACGTAGTTGACCAGCGCGCCGAGCAGGGCGATGTCACTGCCGGCGCGCAGCGGCACGTGCAGGTCGGCGACCGCGCTGGTCCGGGTGAACCGCGGGTCGACGTGGATGACCTTCGCGCCCTTGGCCTTGGCCTCCATCACCCACTGGAAGCCCACCGGGTGGCACTCGGCCATGTTCGAACCCTCGACGACGATGCAGTCGGAGTTCTGCAGGTCCTGCTGGAAGGTCGTGGCGCCGCCACGGCCGAACGAGGTCCCCAGACTGGGGACCGTGGAGGAGTGCTATATGCGGGCCTGGTTCTCGATCTGGATCGCGCCCATGGCGGAGTAGAGCTTCTTCATGAGGTAGTTCTCCTCGTTGTCGAGGGTCGCCCCTCCGAGGCTCGCTATCCCCATGGTGCGGTTGACCCGCTTGCCCTCGGCCTCGTCCTGCCACGTCTCACGGCGGGTCTTGATCACCCGGTCGGAGATCATGTCCATCGCCGTCTCGAGGTCCAGGTCCTCCCATTCCGCCCCGTGGGGACGGCGGTACTTCACCTGGAACTGCCGCGACGGGCCGGTCACCAGCTGCTTGCTGGCCGAGCCCTTCGGGCAGAGGCGACCGCGGGAGACCGGGCTGTCCGGGTCGCCCTCGATCTGGGTGACCCGGCCGTCTTCGACGTAGACGTTCTGCCCGCACCCGACCGCGCAGTACGGGCAGATGCTCTTGACCACCTTCTGCGCGGTCTCCGTGCGCGGGCGCAGGTCCGCGCTGTGTCGCGACTGCGCGGCAGCCCCGAGAGCCTGGGGATCACCGCCGCGGAGCTGGCGGAGGACCGGCCACTGCAGGGCGGTGGTGCGCAGGTTCATGGACCTTCTCCTTCGTTCCAGGGCGCAGTCGGCAGACCATTGGTGTGCGGCAACTGTCGCCGGACCGAAAGATAGAGCGCCCGTCGCGACCGCGCCACTCCACGGACCCGAGCCGCCGAGGGGAAGGCGGCCGGGTTGGTTCAGGCCCGGTAGTTCACGTGGACGTGGTCCCAGTGGTTCGCCGTTGCACTCCCTCGGTCTTCCATCGGCGTCCACGAGCCGGTCGGCGAGGAGAGCATCCGCTGCTGCCAGATGACGTGCTCCACGCCGAGGAAGTCCCAGTGCTCGATCTGGTACTGCGCGATAGCGTCGCCGAGGACGTCGTCGGAGCCGACCATGTAGTCCAGTGCCAGCCCGGACGGGTGACCGTTCGGATCGGCCGCGCCGGCCCGGATGCCCCCGATGGTGATGCCGTCGGCGCCGAGTACGTGGGAGACGTCGTCAGCGGCGGCGTGCGCCTGCGGCTTCACGTTCCCAGCGCTCCTGCTGATCCGGGCGGACCGTGCCGGCCGACGCTGCGGTGGTCGCAGGAGGCGGCCCCTCGGCCTGGTCCTGCGCTGTGCCCTCGGCGGCGGCCCGGCTCGCAGCCTCGGCCTCGGCGCCGGTCGAGCTCGGGCTGGTCCGTGGCGGCCTGCACCTGCTGCGCCGCGGTCTGCGCGGCCTCGCGGGTGCCGCGGCTGGCTGCCAGCTCCTCGAACGGCCGCAGGTCCTGGGTCACGTCGACCGGGCCCGACCGGGCGGACAGCCGAGCTGCTGAGCGACGCTGACCGACTGCGCCCTGCCGGTGTCGGCGTGCGCCCTCGGGTCGGCGCCGACGAGGACGTTCACCAGCACGGCGCCGGCCACGGCGGCGCCCAGGTAGACGGCGGACGGCGGACGGCGGCGGGCGGGCGGACGGCGGCGGCGGCGGCGGCGGCGGCGGCGGCGCAAGTGGGCGGCCCGGCCGGTGGCGGTGCGGGGGTCCATGGGGGTGCTCCGACGGGTACGGGCGCAGCAGCACACGCCCCCGGTGGACGGCGGGCCACGGCAGGTGAGCGAGCGGCGGGACGGGCGGGACGCATCAGCTGCGCGAGCGCACCCGGGTCCTGGGTTCCCGACTCGCCCCGCAGGACGACTCGGCGGCGTCTCCTCGGACTCCCCGGCTGGGGACATGACGACCGACCAAACCCGGCCACGGTAGACGCGTTGTGCAATCGCGACAATCAGCGACCGCGGAGGCGGTTTTGCTGTCTGGGGAACGGCGGCGTACAGGTCGGACCGCTCGGGACAGGCCACGTGGATCTAGGCTGCCGCGCATGGCAATGACGCCGTGGTGGCAGCGCGGCGCCATCTACCAGGTCTATCCGCGCTCGTTCGCCGACGGCAACGGGGACGGCGTCGGCGACCTGCCCGGTCTCCGGGCGCACCTGGACCACCTGTCGGAGTTGCACGCCGAGGCGGTCTGGCTGTCGCCGGTCTTCCCGTCGCCGATGGCCGACTTCGGCTACGACGTGGCCGACTACTGCGACGTCGACCCGCTGTTCGGCACCCTCGCCGACCTCGACCAGCTCATCGCCGACTGCCATGGGCGCGGCATCCGCGTCGTCCTGGACTGGGTGCCCAACCACAGCTCCGACCAGCACCCGTGGTTCGTGGAGTCCCGGTCCGGCCGCGAGCACCCGCGCCGGGACTGGTACGTCTGGCGGGACGGCGCCGCGGACGGGGGCCCGCCCAACGACTGGCGGTCGGAGTTCGGCGCGGTCGGTCCGGCCTGGAACTTCGACGAGGGCACCGCGCAGTGGTACCTGCACTCCTACACCCCGCAGCAGCCCGATCTGAACTGGGAGAACCCCGCGGTCGAGGCCGCGATGCACGACGTCGTCCGGTTCTGGCTGGACCGCGGCGTGGACGGTCTCCGGATCGACGCACTCCAGCGGCTGGCCAAGGACCCGCTCCTGCGCAGCAACGCCGGCTCCACCCGTCGCCACGACCAGGACTGGCCGACCGTGCACGAGCGCCTCCGTGCCATCCGGCGGGTGGTCGACGAGTATCCGGACCGGATGATCGTCGGTGAGGTGTACCTGCTCGACGTCCAGCGGGTGGTCGACCACCTCAGCGGTGGCGACCAGCTCCACCTGGCGCACAACTTCGTCTTCCTGCACCTCCCGTGGGACGCCGGCGCCTTCCGCACGGTGATCGAGGACTTCCAGCGGCTCGCGGAGCCGGATGCCTGGCCCGCCTGGTTCCTCGGCAACCACGACCACTCCCGGATCGCGACGCGGTACGACGATGGCGGCCACGGGCCGGCCCGAGCGCGGGCCGTCGCGCTGCTGCTGACCGCGCTGCGCGGCACGCCGTTCCTCTACCAGGGGGACGAGCTGGGGCTGCCCGACGCCGTCGTCCCGCCGGACCGGGTCGTGGACGTCGACGGCCGGGACCCGGAGCGGGCACCCCTTCCGTGGCGCCCGCCGTCGGTCGCCGGCCCGGGGGCCGGGTTCTCCACCGGGGAGCCGTGGCTGCCGGTGGTCGAGGACGCCGAGCAGTTGTGCGTGCAGCGCCAGGCGGCCGATCCCCGGTCCATGCTGTCGCTCGTCCGCCGGCTGGCCGCGCTGCGCGCCGCCTCCCCCACCCTGCAGTCGGGTGGGCAACAGGTCCTGGACGCCGGCCCCGGCGTCCTCGCCTGGCTGCGCACCGGGGACGGCGAACGCCTGCTGGCCGCGGTCAACTTCGCGGTGGAACCCCGGCGCCTGACCGGCGACGCCCTGCCCGGCGGCGAGTGCACCGTGCTCCTCTCCACCGACCCGGAGTGGGCGCCGTCGTCCGTCGCCCCGCGCAGGTCCGCCGTCCGGGACCTCACGCTGCAGCCCAGCGAGGCGGTCCTGCTGCGGCTTCCCGCCTGACCGACCGTCAGAAGCCGAAGCGCTCCTCGTGCAGCTGTTCGGGCGGCAGCCCCGCCTCCCGCGGCGACCGGCCCACCGCGGCCATCACCGGCGGCGACGCGCACAGGTACACGTCCCGACCGGTCAGGTCGGGAACGAGACGCTGGAGTTCCGTGGCGGAGAGGGCCGCACGGTCCGGGCCCAGGAGGTAGGCCACCCGGGCGCCTCGTCGGGCCGCGATGTCGTCAAGTTCGTGTCGGAACAGCAGGTCCTCGAGGGTGCGGGCCCGGTACAGCAGCAGCAGGTCCTCCCCCGGGCCGAGTGCCAGTGTCTCGAAGAGCGCGCGCATCGGGGTGATCCCCACCCCGCCCGCGATCAGCAGTACGTTCCGGTGGGTCCGGCGCGCGGAGGTCACCGCGCCGTACGGCCCTTCGGCGATCACCCAGGTGCCCACCGGGACGTTCTGCAGATCGCGGGTTCCGTCGCCCAGGGCCTTCACGGTCAGGCGCAGCGTCGTGGCCGTCGGCGGGGCGGACAGCGAGAACGGGTGCGCGTTGAGCCAGTGGTCAGGGGTGAGGAACCGCCACCGGAAGAACTGGCCGGACTCGGCGCGCAGCTCCTCCAGGTGCTGGCCTTCGACGGTGATCGAGACGACCCCCGGTCCCTCCGTCCGGATCACGTCGACCCGCAGCCTGTGCCGGGCCGCCTGCCGTAGCGGGGTCAGCACCCGATGACGCAGCGCGAGGGCGAACACGTGGGTGTAGGCCAGCGCCCAGCCGATCTGCAGGACGAGGTGCCCGGCGAGGTCCGGGCCGGCGAGCATGTGCCCGAAGGACAGCGCGATCGCCACGTACATCAGCAGGTGCAGCCCGTGCCAGGTCTCGTGCCGCACTCGCTTGCGGGCGGCCCGTGCGGAGACCGCGGCGGCGCCGTCGCCGCCGGCAGCGCCGGCATGCCCAGCACCTCCCAGGCACCGGCGAGCACGCCCTCGTTGCGCGCCTGCGCCCAGGCCGCGATGGCCGCGCCCCCGTGCACCACCACCAGTCCGACGACGGCCCGCCCGCCCCGGGCGTGCCAGCGCGCGAGGACGTCCGCTCCGATGCCCTGCTCGAGCGCCGGCGTCCGGGAGACGAACAGGAGCAGGACGAGGACGCCGTAGCCGGCGAGCATGCCGCAGACGTGCGCGAGAACGGCCATGAGTGACAGCCCCGGTCCCAGCGCTGCGAGGACCAGGGGCCACGTCGAGACCGTGAGCACGCCGAGGCCCAGCGCCGTCAGGACGGTGGCGCGGTCGAGGAACCGCGGACGGACGGCCCGGACCGGGACGTCTGCCCGGATGGTGGACGTCATCGTCCACCAGCCCGGCGCGGCCGCTGGTCGTCCGGCTCGGGAACCACCGGGGCATCGGGAACCACAGGCACGACAGCGTCGGCCGGCTGGACCTGGACAGCGGGCGCCGGCGCAGCCACCGGGGAGACCTCCGGCGCGCTGACGCCGAACCAGAGACCGAGCACGGTCGCGACGGTCAGGAGGAGAAAGGACCGCCGGCCCGGCGCTGTGCCGGCGTCCACGTGCCGCCCGGTCACCTCCGGGCCCCCCTGCTGACCCGGCGGGTGATGCGGTGCCGGTCCTTGTCGGTCACGGAACTCCTCTGCTGACATGGGACACCACGCCGTCCGCGAGGGGACTGGGCTCCCAGCGATCGCCGGCCATGGGCCGGCTGTGAGTCGTGTCGGTCGCCGGCCCGCCCCGGACGGGCAGGGCGGGGGTCGGTGGACACGACTCCATCGTGGCCAGCCGCGCGCCGTCCGTCGTCGTCCCGGCGCAGGCTCTGCCGACTACCGCAGTCGCAGTACCGGGCCAGGACCGCACAGCCGACGCCCAGTCCCCGCACCGGTTGCGGCCGGTGCGGCGGCGCACGCCCGGTCATGGACGACGACTGGCAGCACGGACTCCCCGCCCCGGGCCGGAGCGGGCAGCTGCTGCTCGACCGACGCCCTCCCGAGCGACTCGCGATCGTGCACCGCGGGTCGCTCGCGGGGAGGAGCTGAACGACC
This sequence comes from Modestobacter sp. DSM 44400, assembly GCF_900107175.1. Taxonomy (GTDB): domain Bacteria; phylum Actinomycetota; class Actinomycetes; order Mycobacteriales; family Geodermatophilaceae; genus Modestobacter. The sequence goes on from NZ_FNOZ01000009.1 coordinate 52,571, forward strand.
TGCCTGCTGGCGTCGCTGGCCGGAGTCGCCCTGCTGACGCTGCCCCCCAGGACGGGGCTGGACCTGGGGGTCGCCCTTCGGAGAGCTGCGCTGGTACCTCAGCGGTCTGGACTCGACCGCGACGATGCTGCAGCTGGCCGGCAACCTCGCCCTGTTCGCGGTGCCGTCGGCGCTGGCCGTGCGCTGGCCGGCGCTCGGCCGGATCCGCCGGCTGACCGCCGTGTCCCTGGCCACGGGCGCCGCCATCGAGCTGCTGCAGTGGGCGTTGCCGCTCGGCCGGGTCGTATCCCCGCTGGACGCCGTCCTGAACACCGCCGGCGCCGTCGCCACCGGGCTGGTCGTCGCCCACGTCCGCCGGAGAACCGTGGCAGGGTCGTAGCGCTGAACCGGCGCGACGCTCCTCAGGGGTGCCGGTCGGCCGTCTGCAGCACCGGCGCCACGACGGTCGTCGTGCCGTCGTCCCAGACCACGAGGCCGGAGCGTCCGGGCCGGGTCTCCAGCCAGTGCGCTGCCTCGGGCCCGTGCGCGTAGGCGGCGGTGGCGTCGATGTCGGCCCAGGTCAGCGAGCCCGCGACGACGGTGACCGAGGCGACGCCGCTGGGCGGGCGGGCGGTGCGTGCGTCGACGAGGTGCTGGCCGCGGTGGGTCGTGCCGGACGTGGCGACGGCGCCGGTGAAGACCGGGACCACCGCGAGGACGCGGCCGGGGTCGGCCGGGTCCTCGACCCCGATCCGCCACGGGGCGCCCGCGGCGTCGAGGGTGCGGCAGGTCAGATCACCACCGGCGGACAGGCAGAAATCGGTGTCCGCCAGGTCCCGAATGGGTGCGGCCGCGCGGTCGACCGCCCACCCCTTGACCACCCCGCTGGGGTCCAGGACGGTTCCGCCGCCGGCGGCGGGGAGCCGGACGCTGAAGGCCCCGCCCGACTCGCGCTCGGCGGTGGCGCCGAGGGCCAGCACCTCGGCGACCTCGGGTGGGCAGCCCTCCAGGCCGACCTCACCGCGGCCCAGCCGGGAGATGGCTGAATCGGCCCGGTAGGTGCTGAACACCCGGTCGACCTCGCGCAGGACGCCCATCACCTCCACCCAGGCCGCTCGCGCCGCCGCGTCGTCGGTGTGCCTGCCGCGCAGCGCGAGGCTGATCGGCAGGCCCATGACGTGCTCGACGTACCGGGTCGGGCGGCTCACAGGCCGGCCCGGTCCAGGGCGCTCTGCAGCGACCCGACGTACCCGTCGGAGGTGACGGTCGCCCCGCTGACCATGTCGATGTGCGCGCTCTGCGCGTCCAGCGTCTCCTGCACGAGGACGGGCAGCGCGCGGGCGTTGATCTGCCGGTCCTGACCGTTGTTGTTCGGGTACTCGACGACCGAGACGTCGGTGATCGTGCCGTTAGCGATGGTCAGCTCCACCTGGACCGGGCCCCAGCGCGTCGAGGCGGCGTCGCCGGTGACCGTGGTGGCCGTCGACGACGTCCCGCCGGTGCCGCTCGACGTCGTCCCCGTGCCGCCCGTGACGGGGGCGAGGACGGTGGACCCGCCGCTGGCCGAAGCCGTCGCTGACGTCGACGACGTGGACGTGTGGTACCCGAACACCAGCACCAGCACGGTCAGAGTGCTCATCAACCAGAGGACGATGCGTCGCACTGCAGTCACCCACCAAAGCTCTCGACGTGGAAACGGTCAGCGGGGAGGCCGGCGGCCTCGGTGGTGTGGCGGACGTCGTCGGACCAGGGGTCGGGGCCGCAGACGTAGACGTCGCGGTCGGCGATGTCGGGCACCCAGGAGGCGAGCGCGGTGAGGTCACTGGCCGGGCCGACGCCGTCGCCGAGCCACGACCCCGGGGCCCGCCGGTGCCCCGGCAGGGCGATGACCTGCAGCCCCCGCTCGGCGGCGATGACCTCGATCTCCTGCTGGAACAACGGCCGGCCGGAATACCGGTAGAGCAGGACCGCGTCCCCGGGCGCGTAGTCCAGCGCCTCGGCCAGCGCCCGCAGTGGCGTGATCCCGACCCCGGCACCGATGAACGCCAGCTTCGGGCGGGTGCGGGCCCGGGCGCACAGCCGCCCGTAGGGCCCTTCCACCAGGACGCGGGTACCCGGGCGCAGCAGTCGTAGCGAGGCGCTGCCGTCGCCGACCACCTGCACGGTGATCCGCAGGTTCCGGCCGTCCGGGGCTGCCGACAGCGAGTAGGGATGGGCCCGGGTCCAGCCCCGGCCCGACAGGAAGCGGAAGGTGAAGAACTGCCCGGCCTCGGCGGACAGCCGCATGCCGCGGCGACCGGCCATGTGCACCGACACGATCCCCTCGCCCTCGGGCACCACGGAGGTGACGCGTACCCGGTACCGGGCGCTGCGCCACAGCGGCAGGGCCACGCGCCAGACGAGCACTGACACCGCACAGGCGATCCAGAGCCCCCACCAGAAGACCGTCCGGGCCGTCGAGGCCAGGAAGTCCTGGCCGGTCCACAGCTGGTGCGGCAGCGCCAGACCGACGCCGAGGTAGGCGTAGAGGTGCAGCAGGTGCCAGGACTCGTAGCGCAGTCTGCGGCGGGCCGCCTTCACGCTGCTGACGACCACCAGAACCCGGCACGCGGTGCCGGCGACGGCCAGCAGTATGCCGGGGTAGTCGACGGTCAGCTCCGACAGCGTGGCCGGCGTCCGGCCCAGCTTCCCGGCGGCGTAGCCCCAGGTGATCAGGCCGATGTGCGCCAGCATCGCGTTGAAGGACGTGAAGCCGACCAGCCGGTGGACGCGGGCCAGCCGGTCCTGTCCGAAGGCGTGCTCCAGCGTCGGCACCCGGGCCATCAGGAGAACCTGCACCAGCAGCAGGTCCGAGGCGAGCAGGCCGGTCAGCCGGCCGGTTGAGGTGAGCCCGTCGGCCCAGGAACCGAGGTCCTGGAAGCCGCCGCCGGTGGCCCACCAGTAGGTGACCAGCAGCAGGCTCGACCACAGTGCCACCAGGGCGGCCAGCCGGACGCCGGCGTCGAGCCGGGCGCGCGCACCATCGACGATGGCGGTCACCGGAGCGGCGGCCCAGGGGGTCGCGACGGCGGTCACGCGGCGCCGACCACGGCGCGGGGGCACCCGCTGAGCTGCAACTCGTCGTCCGGCACGGAACTCCTCGGAAGTGGTGGACGCCCAGCGTCGCCAACGGAGCTGAGTTCGGTCGCATGACCGGCTGTGCTCCGGCTGTGGGTCTGCAGGAGCAGGTAGCTCACCCCGCCGATCGGGACCGGCAGCAGGAAGCTGAGCGCCCGCCAGGCGAGGACGCCCAGGACCGCCACGCCGTGCGGCACGGAGAAGGCGACCAGGGAGGGGATCAGGAAGGCCTCGACGACGCCGAGCCCGGCCGGCGTGACCGGCAGCGCAGCCAGGACGGCGGCGATGCCGTAGGACACCAGCAGCCCGTCCGGCCCCAGTGAGTGGCCGAACGCGCGGACGCATGCCCACAGGGCGGCCGCGTCCAGCAGCCAGTTGGCGGCCGCCAGCAGGCCGGTGGTCGCGAGCAGGCGCCGGTCCGCGGCGAAGACCCGCAGGTGCCCGGTGCCGGTGAGGACGGCCGCACGCACGCCCTCCCCGGAGACGCGCGGCAGGCGGGCCACCTGCCTGGCCAGCCAGGTCGCGATCCGATCGTCCCCACGCAGGAGGAGGCCCAACAGGACGGCCGCGGCGCTCAGCAGGACCAGGCCGGTCAGCGCGACCGGCCCGTAGACCGGGCTGAACCCGTGCAGCGGGAGGGACGCCACCAGTGCGCCCCACAGCAGGAGGTTCAGCACCACCGCCGAGCCGATCGACTGCGTGGCCTTGGCGAACACCGCGGCCGGTCCACTCACCCCGGCGCGGGTCAGCAGCCGGTAGCCCAGCCCGAGCCCGACCGCCGACCCGCCGGGCACGACGTGGCTGGCGGCCAGGGTGGCCAGGTCGATCCCGAGCACGGTGCGGTAGCTCGGCCGCTCGAGGCGCGGCAGCATGGCGCGGGTCAGCGCGGCGTAAACCGCCAGCGAGGCGGCCTCCAGACCGACGGCGACGAGCAGCCATGTGAGGTCGACGCCGACGAGCAGCTGCCAGCTGCTCCCCGCGCCGGTGATTTGCGGTACGACGAGGTACCCGACCACCGCCGCCAGCACGACCCACCTCGCGACCCGGCCGGTCAGCCGTCGCGCCCGCGGGGCGGTGCACGGCAGGGCGCTGGACGGCAGGGCGCTGGACGGCAGGGCCGGCCGGAAGGCGGGGAACGGGAGGACGGACTCGATGACCACGTGCTCAGCGTCGCCCGCCGGCTTCCGTCCGTCGTCGTCCTGCGGCAGGCTCTTTCCGTACTGCGTCCGCTGTACCGGCAGAGCCTGCGGCGGGACGACGACGGCGCACCGCTGGTCGGGGAGAGTCGAGGTATGACACCGCGGAGCCCCGGAACGAGCCGATGAGCGTCCTGGCCGGCGTCACGACGGCCGCAGAACAGGTCGTGGACAGCGTCGGCTACGCCGGCCTCGCCCTGGTGATGCTGGCCGAGAACGTGCTGCCCATCCCGTCGAGGTCGTCCTCCCCGTCGTGGGGCTGCAGGTCTCCGCGGGGCAGCTGCTGTTCTGGGCCGCCGCCCTGTCGGCGACCGCCGGGTCGGTGCTGGGGGCCTGGGCCCTGTACGCCCTGGGCCGGCTCGGCGGCCGGCCGATGGTGCTGCGGCTGCCCCGCTTCCTCGGCGTCACCGGGGACAGACTGGACCGCACGGAGTCGTGGTTCGCCCGGCGCGGGGACGGCATCGTGCTGCTGGCGCGACTGGTGCCCGGCCTCCGCAGCGTGGTGTCGATCCCCGCGGGCACGCTGCGCATGCCCGTGGGGCGCTTCCTGCTCTTCACCGCGGTCGGCTCATTCGCCTGGAACGCCGCGCTGATCGCCCTGGGGACGGCGCTCGCCGCATCGTGGGAGACGGTGCTCACCGCCGTCCTCTCCTCCGCCTCGACCTACGCGCTGGCGGCCATCGCGGTCAGCGGGCTGCTGGTGCTGCGCCGGGGCCGGGCACTCCGGGTGCGGCAGTGACGGCAGACTCCCGGTTCGTGCTGCCCGCCGCCGACGACCGACCTCCCGTGCCAGCGGGCCGCGCCGGGCCGCCGGCCGCTACCGGGGTGGGACCGCTGGTCGGCGCGCGACTGACGGCGCTGCGGCGGTGGACCGCGGCCCATCCGCGCCTGGTGGACGCCACGCTGGCCGCCGCGGTTCTCTTCCTCGCGCTGCCCGGCCAGTCCCGCGGAGATCGGGGCGGCGGGACCGCGGACGCCGGAACCCTGGCCTTGCTGGCCGTCGCCGCGATCGCCCTGGTGCTCCGCCGCAGCCATCCGCTGGGGGTGTGGGCCGTCGCGCTGCTCGCCGGGGTGGCTGCGGTGCTGCACGGCGGCGGGGGTCCCACCCTGGCGCTGCTGACGTTCCTCGCGCTGTACACCGTCGGCAGCCGCGCCCCGCTGCGCAGCACCGTCCTGGCGACGGCCGCCAGCACGGCGGCGTACGCCGTCGCCATGGCCGTGGCGGAGGGCGCGTGGCTGGACGAGCACGGGGACTCACCCGCCCTGTCGATCCTGGCCTTCAGCGGTGCAGCGGCCGCGGTCGGCGTCGCCGTCCGCAGCCAGCGCTCGGCCCTGGAGGCCGCCGAGGCCCGCGCGCGGCAGGCCGAGCTGACCCGTGAGGAGGAGGCCGAGCGCCGCGTCACCGACGAGCGCGTGCGGATCGCCCGGGAACTGCACGACATCGTGGCCCACCACATCTCGGTGATCAACGTGCAGGCCGGGGTGGCCCGGCACCTCCTGACGACCCGCCCGGAGCAGGCCCTGCTGGCCCTGGGCCTGGTCCGCGACGCGAGCAAAACCGTGCTGACGGAGATGTCGGCGGTGGTCGGCCTGCTGCGCACCGACGAGGAGGCGGGCCGACCGAGCCGACGCCGGGTCTGGCCCGCGTCGGGTCGCTCGTGGACTCCGCCCGGCAGGCCGGACTCGACCTCACCGCTACGTTCACCGGCGAGCCGGACGCGCTGTCGTCGATCAGCGACCTGACCGCCTACCGGGTCGTGCAGGAGTCGCTGACCAACGCCGTCAAGCATGGGAGCGGCACCGGAGAGCTGACGATCGACCACACCGCGGGAGGTGTCCGCATCGAGGTGCGCAACCCGGTCAGCGGCACCGGCCCGGCGTCGTCCGGCGGCGGTCATGGCCTGATCGGCATGCGGGAGCGGGTCGAGGCCGTGCACGGCCGGCTCGCCACGGGCCTCGGCCCGGACGGCGTGTTCACCCTGTCCGCCGAGATCCCCCGGGACCGGCCATGACGGTGCGCGTGCTCATCGCCGACGACCAGGTGCTCATCCGGTCGGGGTTCGCGGCGCTGGTCGACAGCGCGCCGGACCTGGAGGTGGTCGGTGAGGCCGGGAAGGGCGAGGAGGCGGTGCGGCAAGCTTTCGCGCTGCGGCCGGACGTCGTGCTGATGGACATCCGGATGCCGGGTATGGACGGGCTGGCCGCATCCCGGCAGATCACCGGGTCACCGGAACTCCCCGACGTACGGGTGATCGTGCTGACCACCTTCGAAGCCGACGAGTACGTCTTCGAGGCCCTGCGCTCGGGGGCCAGCGGGTTCCTGGGCAAGAGCGTCGAGCCCGAGGAGCTGCTCGACGCCATCCACGTGGTCGCCCGTGGGGACGCTCTGCTGACACCCCGGGCCACCCGCAGTCTGATCGCGCGCTTCCTGGCCCAGCCCCCACACGCCTCCCCCGGCCGGCCGGACGCGACGCTCGACGTCCTCACCGACCGGGAACGCGAGATGGTCGCCCTCGTCGCGCACGGGTCGAGCAACGAGGAGATCGCGGCCCGTCTGCACCTCTCCCCGCTGACCGTCAAGACCCACGTCAACCGGGCGATGAGCAAGCTGCGGGTCCGGGACCGCGCCCAGCTGGTCGTGCTGGCCTACCAGACGGGCCTGGTGCGGCCCGGCGACTCCTGACCTCTTCAGGTAGCGGCCACAGGTCCGCGCCGCCGGGCAGGCGCAGGTCGAACAGCGGGCAGTCCCGGCTGAACAGCGGCCGTCCGGTCGCCGAGGCCGGGTCCGGCCGGTCGACGTGGCTGCGCGTCCAGCTGATGGCCACGTCGCCGTCGCACAGCCGGCCGCCCGGCAGCGCCCTCCCGTGAAGCGGGCGGGTCTCCTCCCCCGGTTCCAGCGGAACGACCGTCACCGGAGCGTCACCGCCTCCACGGCGAGGAGTCCGGGCTGCGACTCGGGGTCCAGGTCCGGAATGATCGGCCCATGGGAGAGGGCGACGCGAACGGGTCCGAGGACGTGCGTGCGGTGCTGGCGGCGGAGGACCGCCGCTACCGGGCCATGACCGACGCCGACCTGACGACGCTCGGCGCGTTGTGCGCCGACGACCTGAGCTATGCCCACTCCAGCGGCGCCAGGGACACCAGGGCCGAGTACCTGGACAAGGTTCGCTCCGGCTACTACGTCTACCGCCGCATCGACCACCCGGTGGAACGCGTCGCCGTCGTCGGTGACACCGCGATCGTGGTCGGCAGAATGACCGCCGACCTGGAGGTCGACGGCACGCCCAAGACCATCGACAACCTGGCCCTCGCGGTGTGGACGAGGGGCGCCGGCGACTGGGCGCTGCTGGCCTACGCCCCGACGTCGCTGCCCGCCTGATCCTGGGCCGGCGCCTCAGGATGAGGCTCCTCAGGACCGGGCGCCTCAGGACCGGCGCTGCAGCACGAAGTCGTAGCGGCCCTCGACCCAGGGCGTGGCCGACGTCCCGCCTTCCGGGGTCGCGCCGGGCTCCCGCTGCTCGAACCGGACCACGAGCTCCTCCTTCGTGCCGAAGACGACATCGCTGTCCAGGTACTCCGCCCCCTCCTGGAACAGGTGGGTGATCAGCGGTTCGTGGCCCGGCACGTTGATCAGGAAGTGGACGTGCGCCGGCCGGAAGTGGCTGATCGCGGTTCGCTCAACCAGGTCCCCGACCGGCCCGTCCATCGGGATCGTGTACCCCTTCGGCGCGATGGTGCGCACGCAGTAGCCGCCGTCCTGCCGGGTCGTGTACTTGGCCCGCAGCCGTGCCTCGTCGACATCCGGCAGCTGCGACTCGTAGGCGCCCTCGGTGTCGGCCTGCCAGACGTCGAGCACACCGCCGGCGACCGGGTTCCCGTCGAGGTCGCGGACGGTCCCGGAGAGGTACAGGGGGGTACCGGGCACCCCGTCGGACATGTCCTCCCCGTAGCCGAGTTCGGGCGAGCCCTCGATGTGGAAGGGCCCGAGCACCGTCGCGGGGGTCGCCGCCGGATCGAGCCGGTGGTTCATCTGGACGACGAGCATCGACAACCCGAGGACGTCGGAGGCGAGGATGAACTCCTCCCGCTTGTCGTCGCTGATCTGGCCGGCCCGGGTCAGCCACTGCATCGCGGCCATCCACTCGGCCTCGGTCAGCCGCACCTCCCGGGCGAACTCGTGCAGGTGCCGCACCAGGGCCGTCATGAGCTCGGACAGCCGCGGGTCGCGCGCGGTGGCCCACCGCTCGACGGCCAGCTCGGTGATGTTGTCCTCGGTGACCAGTTGCACGGGGTCCTCCTGTCGGGTCGCACGGCCGGCTGCTGCCGGCCGTGTCGTGGGATGGGTCAGGGCGTCAGGACCAACCGCACGCCGGCCTGGCCGGCCGCCTGACGTCGCCACGCCGCCCGGGCGTCGGCCAGCGGCACCTGCTCGTGGGCCACGGCCAGGCGGCCGGTCCGGGCGTGCCGGAACACCGCCTCGAGCGCCTGCCGGCGCTGGCCGGGGCGCAGCGCGGCGTTGGTGTAGCCGAGGACGTCGACGGTGCGGCTGCGCAGCACGGCGGAGGAGAACTCGGCGAGGTCTCCGGCGGCACCACCGAGGTTGACCAGGCGCCCGCGGTCGGCCAGCACCCGGCAGGCTGCGGTGGCCGCGACGCCGAAGACCGGGTCGACGACGACGTCCGCGCTGCTCCCGCAGGCGTCCCGCAACCGGGCCGTGAGCTCGTCGACGTCCCCGGCGAGCAGCACGACCGCGTCGGCCCCCGCCCGCCGGGCCCGCTCCTGGGCCGCCGCGGACCGGCAGACGGCCACCACCCGCCCGGCGCCCAGCACCTTCGCCGCGGCGACCGCGACCTGCCCCACCGCACCACCCGCCCCGAGGACCAGCACCCGCTCCCCCGGCTGCAGGCGGCCACGCTCAGTGAGCGCCATCCACGCCGCGACGGCCGACATCCCCAGTGCCGCGGCCGCCGCGTCGGGCACCCCGGGGTCCAGGGGGACGACGGCGTCGTCCGGGACCAGGCAACGCTGGGCCAGGCTGCCGTTCCCGGCCCCGATGCCGGCGGACGTGGCGAAGAAGACCCGGGTGCCCGCGGGCAGGACGTCCGACCGGGCCACCACGCCGACGCCCTGGGTGCCCGGCACGTACGGGGTGACGGGCCGGCCGAAGTAGGAGGTGCCGGACGCGACCAGCTGGTCCAGCGGGACGATCGGCGCGGCGGTCACCGAGACCAGCGTGTGCCCGGCGGCCTCGCCCGGCTCGGGGTGGTCTCGGACGACCGGCTCCTCCCCGAGGGTGTCCAGCACTGCGGCGCGCACCGGTCCTCCCTGCGTCAGCCGTCGGCGGGCTCGACGTAGACGGCGTTGCGGTCCACGGCCAGGTACGCCTGCATGCCGATGGGCCGCCGGCGTTCCTCGGCGATCTAACCGAGGAGCCCGGCCGCGCGGGCCAGCAGCGCGAACCCGCGCAGCAGCTCCACCGGCAGGCCCAGGTCGGCCAGCGCCGCGCCGCAGACCCCGGCCCCGTTGAGCGGCAGCCGCCGGCCGAGCACCTGCTCGTGCACGCGGCCGATCGCCTCGAACAGCCGGAGGTGCGGCCCGCGCAGCCCCTCCTCCTCGGCGATCCGGACGAGCACGGGGGTCCGCGGGTCACGCTCCTTGTGCACCGGGTGCCCGAGGCCGGGGACGAACCGCCCGGCGGCACGGGTCTCGGTGACCGCCGCCAGGGCCAGGGCGTCCCAGCCGGCGTCGTCCGCAGGCAGCTCGGCACCCGGTCCGGAGGCGCCGTGCCGCTCGAGCACCTCGTGCAGGTAGGTGCCGCAGTCCTCGGTCACGCCGAGGAACCGGGAGCCGCCGCCGAGCAGTCCGGCGGCGAGCGCGCCCTGTAGGGAGTCCGGCGCGGAGAGGTAGGTCAGCCGGGCCGCGATCGCCGTCGGGGTGAACCCGTGGTCGGCCAGGGCGACCAGCACCGCCTCGAACACGCGGGTCTCCGACGGGGTCGGGCGACGCAGGGCCACCAGCCAGAACGCCAGTTCGCCGAAGCCGACCGACCCCATCAGGTCCGCGGTCAGGTCCTGCCCGAGCAGCCGGATCTCCTCGGCCGTGGAGGTGCCCAACGAGGTCGGGAAGGACAGCCCGGGGGCTTCGTCGGTCACGCGGTTCGCTCCTCGTCAGCGGGGTGGGCCGGCTCGCCCAGCCAGCGGCGGAGCTCGACGCCGTGCTGGTCCAGGGTGGGTGGGGGCAGCCGGTACTCCGCCGCCGTCGCGGAGAAGGTGATGGGGTTGCGCACCGACGGGACGGCGGCGGCCCCCTCCCCCACCGTGACCACGGGGTCCAGCCCCACCTCCTCGGCGAAGGCGACTCCCTGGTCGATGGTGTTGATCGGGCCGCAGGGGACGCCTGCGGCGATGATGTCCCGGAACCAGTCCAGCTTGGGGCGGGTCCGCAGCCGCTCGACCAGCAGCGGGCGGAGTTCGTCCCGGTGGGCGGTGCGGTCCTCGTTGCGCAGGAAGCGCGGGTCGTCGCGGAGCTCCGGCAGGCCGAGGACCTCGCACAGCCGGCGGAACTGCCCGTCGTTGCCCGCGGTGACGATCAGCTCGCCGTCGGCGCACGGCAGCGGCTCGTAGGGGAACAGGCTGGGGTGGCTGTTGCCCATCCGGAACGGCACGACGCCGCCGGCCACGAAAGCGCTGGTCTGGTTCACCAGGCCCGACAGCGCCGAGGACAGCAGGTTCACCTCGACGTGCTGCCCCTGGCCGGTCTCGCGGCGGGAGTTCAGCGCGGCGAGGACGCCGATCGTCGCGTGCATCCCGGCCATGACGTCGAAGAGCGCGACGCCGGCGCGGTACGGCTCGCCGTCGGTGTCGCCGGTCAGGCTCATGAACCCCGAGATGGCCTGCACGATGAGGTCGTACCCCGGCAGCGCCCGGCCCCCGGGACCGCTGCCGAAGCCGCTGATGGACGCGTAGACCAGGCCCGGGTTCCCAGTCGCGACGGTGTCGTAGTCCAGCCCGAAGCGGGCCAGCCCCCCGGGCTTGAAGTTCTCGACGAGGACGTCGGCCCGGCGCGCGAGTTCCCGGGCGAGCTGGGCGTCCGCCGGGTCCTTCAGGTCGAGGGCGACCGACCGCTTGTTGCGGTTGACCCCCAGGTAGTACGTGGCGACACCGTCGCGGACCGGGGGCTGCCAGGTGCGGGTGTCGTCCCCGCCCGGCCCCTCGACCTTGACCACCTCGGCGCCCAGGTCGGCCAGCAGCATGGTGGCGTACGGGCCCGCGAGGATGCGGGAGAAGTCGGCGACGAGCAGTCCGGCCAGCGGGCCGCCCCCGGGCGGATCGGCCAGATCTGCGGTCATCGGTCTCCCAGCGCTCGTCGTCCGGCCCGCAGGATCCCCGGACCATTGTCCGTGCGGCGTGCACCGCAGTGTTGGCGCGGCGACGAAGCGCTGTCAAGCCTCGGCCGATCCGCACTGCGGGCCCACGCCGGAAGCGCTTGACAGGCCCGATCCGGCCCGGCGAAGGTGTCGCTACTGGACCGGTTGACCGCGCAGCGGACGACGGTCCGGTTCCGTGACGACGACGTCCAGGAGGAACCGATGAGCCAGTCCGAGCCCCCGGCCGAGCCCCCCGTCGCAGGACGGCCGGTGGTCCTGCGCGGCGGGACCGTGCTGACCATGGGCGACGCGTCGACGGTCCTTCCCGACGCCGACGTCCTGGTGGTCGGCGACCGCCTCGCCGCCGTCGGATCGGGGCTCGACGTCCCGGAGGGCACCCGGGAGATCGACGCCCGCGGCGGCATCGTGATGCCGGGGATGATCGACACCCACCGCCACATGTGGCAGACCGCCATGCGCGGCTACGGGGCCGACTGGACGCTCACGCAGTACTTCGTCTGGTACTACCTCGAGCACGGCAAGCACTTCCGGCCCCAGGACATCGCCGCCGGCAACCGGCTCTCGGCCATCGAGTCCCTCGACGCGGGCGTGACCACGACCGTCGACTGGTCCCACGGGCTGCAGAGCGTCGAGCACGCCGAGGCCGCGGTCGAGGCGCTCCGATCGGTGCCGGGCCGGTTCGTCCTGGCCTACGGCAACATCCAGGCCGGGCCGTGGGAGTGGACCGCCGACCCCGCCGTCCGTGCGCTGCTGGAGCGGCTGCGCGACGGCGGCGACGACCTGATGGGCGTGCAGATCGCCTTCGACGTCACCGGCGACCCCAGTTTTCCGGAGCGGGCCGCCTTCGAGGCCGCGCGCGAACTCGGCATCCCGGTGACGACGCACGCCGGTGTCTGGGCCGCCACCAACGACGACGGCATCCGGCTCATGCACGAGCACGGGTTCATGACGCCCGAGACCATCTACGTGCACGCGGCCACGCTCACGGCCGATTCCTACCAGCGGATCGCAGCCACCGGCGGGTCCATCTCCGTCGCGACCGAGTCGGAGTGCAGCGCCGGGCAGGGGCACGCGCCCACCGCCCAGGTCCTGCAGTACGGCATCCCGGTGTCGCTGTCGATGGACACCAGCGTGTGGTGGAGCGGTGACATGTTCTCCGCCATGCGGGCGACGCTGAACGCCGACCGCATGGCCGAGCACATGGACGCCCATCTCAAGGGCGACACCATCACCCACCTGCGGCTGCGTGCCCAGCGCGTGGTCGAGTGGGCCACCCGCGGCGGCGCCGCTGCGCTGGGCCGCGACGACATCGGCAGCCTGCAGGCGGGCAAGCGGGCCGACGTCGTCCTGATCAAGAACGACCGCTCCCCCGTGTCGTTCCCGCTGCTGAACCCCTACGGCCACGTCGCCTTCCAGGCCCAGCGCGCCGACGTGCACACCGTCCTGGTCAACGGCCGGGTCGTGAAGTTCGCGCACGAGCTGGTCGGCATCGACCTGGCGCCGGTGCGCACCGAGATCGAGGACACCCTCGACCACCTGCGGTCGACGCTCGGCGAGGAGGTGTGGGCGCACGGGATGTTCCCCGAGCTGCCGTCGGCCGAGGCCGAGGTGCTGGATAACCCGTACCGGTACTCCGACTACAAGGACCAGTCCAAGCGCGCCGGCGGCGAGGAACGGGTCCTCGGGCGCTGAAGAAGGAAAAGGACCCCGCAGCCCCCCACCGCTCGCAGGCTCCCGGCGGGACCCAGCAGCGGGGCCGGGGCGGGGCCCTGCAGGGGGCCGACGAGGCCCAGGTAAGGAGGAGCGCATGGCCGGGCGAGGAGAAGGACCCGACTTCGTGGAGGCACTGGCGCGGGGGCTGGACGTCCTGGCCTGCTTCGACGCCGGCCACCGCAGCATGTCGCTGACGGAGGTCGCGACCGCCGCGGGGCTCGCCCGGCCCACCGCACGGCGGTTGCTGCTCACGCTCGAGGAGCTGGGCTTCGTCCGGTCCGCCGGCGGGGCGTTCCAGCTCACCCCGAAGGTCCTCACCCTGGGCATGGCCTACGTCGGCGCGCTGGGACTGTGGGACATCGCCCGCCCCCATCTGGAGGCGCTGGTCGCCCGCACCGGCGAGTCGTCGTCGATGGCCCAGCTCGACGGCTCCGACATCGTCTACGTCGCCCGGGTGTCGGTGCCGAAGATCATCGCGCTGCGCGTGGAGATCGGCACGCGCTTCCCCGCCGCCCGGACGTCGCAGGGGAAGGTGCTGCTCGCTGCCCTCTCCCCCGACCGGCTCGCCGCGACCCTGGCCGAGCCGAGCCGGTCGGGCCTGCCCCCCCACATCGGCCGGACGCCGGACCAGCTGCGCGACGAGCTGACCGCGATCCGTGCCCGGGGCTGGGCGCTGGCCGACGAGGAACTGGCCCTCGGGGTGCGCTCGGTCGCCGTTCCGGTCCGCGACCGGGACGGTGCCGTGCAGGCCGCCATGAATGTCACCGTGCACGCGGCCGAGACCAGCACCGAACAACTGCTGCGGGAACACCTGCCGCTGCTGCTCCGCGCGGCGGGTGACGTCGGTGCGGAATGGGCCCTGTGGCAGTCCCGGCCGCACGTCGAGGTCGCCCCCCGCAGCGGCGACGGCAGCGCGACCGCCTGAGCGAGGCCCGTGGTCCCGCTCAGTCCCGGCGCCCCGGCCATCCGGCGGCGGCGTGCCAGACGGTCTCCGCGCGGCGGCGTGCCAGACGGTCTCCGCGCCCGGCGTCGGGGTGAACGTCCGGACCTCCTGCGTGGCGCGCAGAACGGTCCCACAGCTCGGGGAGTCCGCCCGCCGGCCCGCCGGCGCGGGCCCGGACGCGCACGTTGCCCAGCGCGGCGGCCCCACCGGCCGGCCAGCACCGGCAGCCCGCAGGCGTCGGCGGTGAGCTGACAGAGCAGGGCGTTGCGGGCGCCGCCGCCGACCAGGTGGACGACGTCGACGTCCCGGCCGGACAGCTCGACCGCGCGGCGCACCGTCGCGCGGTAGGCCAGCGCCAGGCTGTCCAGGATGCAGCGCACCAGAATGCAGCGCACCGTCTCGGCCTGGCTCTGCGGCGGCGGCTGGCCGGTCTCGGCGCACACCTGGGCGATCCGCGCCGGCATGTCCCCCGGTGGCAGCAACCGGGCGTCGTCGCAATCGACGACGGCGGGAAAGGCCGACACCGGGCGGCGGCGTGCAGCAGGTCGGTCAGGTCGGCCGGCAGTCCCACGGCCTGCCAGGTGCGCACCGACTCCTGCAGCAGCTACAGCTCCATCACGGTGCGCAGGTAGCGGACCGTCCCGTCGACCCCGAGCTCGTTGGTGAACCCGGCCCGCCGGCTGGCCTCGCTCAGCACCGGCGCGGGCAGCTCCAGCCCCACCAGCGACCAGGTGCAGCAGGAGACGTAGGCGAAGCGCTCCGTCGCGGCCGGGACCCCCACGACCGCGGACGCCGTGTCGTGCGACCCCACGGCGGTGACCGGCACCGAGCCGGTGAGCCCGCTCTCGGCGAGCACGTCGTCGGTGAGGTGCCCGAGCCGGTCGCCAGGCCGGGTCAACGACGGGAACAGCCCGCGGGGCAGTTCCAGCCGGTCGATCACCTCCCAGGCCCACTCCCCCGTCGTGGCGTCGAGCAGGCCGGTGGTCGAGGCGTTGGTGACCTTAGCGCCCTCGCTCCTGGGCAGCCAGCAGGCCAGCAGGTCGGGCACGAGCAGCGCGCGCCGGGCGGCGGCCAGCCGGGCGGTGCCCCGCAGGGCGGCCAGCTGGAACACCGTGGTGAAGGGCAGGTGCTGCCGGCCGTTGACCCGGTAGAGCTCGTCCGTCGGGACGGCGGCGTGCACGTCGGGCACGGCGGTGGCGTGCCGACGGCGCGGTAGTGCACCGGGTTGCCGAGCGGGGCGCCGTTGGCGTCGAGCAGCCCGACGACCACCGCCCAGCTGTCGATGCCGACGCCGTCCAGGTCCGCCGACCTCCCGCCCGGCGGCGCGGAGGCCGTCCAGCACCCCGCCGTACAACGCCAGCACGTCCCAGTACAGCGTGCCGGCGACCCGCACCGGACGCGGTGGCGGCGACCTGGTACCGCACCGTCATGTGCGTGCCGCCGGCGACCTCTGCCAGGTCCACCCGACCGCGGACCGTCGGCAGGCCGCGGCCCCGCTCACCGAGGAGCCCGGCTCCCGTCGTGCCGGTGGACGAGTCGGCCGGCGAGCCGGCGCGGCAGCCGCCGGGTCGCACGGTGGGGGTCCTGGCGAGCGACTCCGACGCGGCGCCTCGGCTGCGGGAGCTGGGTGCCCGTGTGCGGGACTCGTGGCGCCCGCCCCGCACGCCGCATCCCAGCGGTTGCCAGACCCCGGGCCCGCCCCATCCGCGGGACCGCTCCCCTCCCCGCGATGCGCAGTTGGACGGCGGCGTGCCCTGCACCGGCTGCTGTCCTCGCGAACGCGGCGCGCAGCCGGTCCCGCACGGCCGGAGGCGTGCGGGCGGCTGCGAGCGCCGGCCGCGGGACGGGCGCCGCTCTCTTCTCCCGCTCCCAGCGCGCGGTCGAGCTGCGGGCCAGGGCGATCACGCCGGTCGTGGCGGCCACGAACCCGACGACGGTCACGGTCGGCCAGAACACGTGGGCCACCTCCCGGTGCAGCGCAGCGGTCCCGGCGCCCGGTCGTCCACCGCGCGAGCTGACCATCCCGCCGACGGGGCCGGGCAGCAAGGAGATGGACTCCGACGCAGTCCGAATCGTTGTGAACCGGTGCACGATGACCCGACGGGCGTCCGCCGAGCGCTGCACCCCAGGAGTCGCCATGGCCTACGACGCAGGACTCGCCGCGCGGGTCCATGAAGAGCTCGAGGGCCGTCCGGGCGTGACCCAGAAGGCCATGTTCGGCGGTCTCGCCTTCCTGGTGGACGGCCGGATGGCCTGTTGCGTGACCGGGGACGGTCTCCTGGTCCGACTGGCGCCGGAGGAGGCAGCGGTCGCCCTCGCCGACCCCGCCATCCGGCCGTTCGACATGGGCCGTCGCCGGATGGGGGGATGGGGCATCGTCGAACTCGCCGGCCTGGCCACGGAGGCGGACCTGCGCGGCTGGCTCGACCGAGGTGTCGCCCAAGCGAGCGCGCCCGGCTGATCGACCATCCCGAAGACCGCCGCGCGGCCGCCCGGTCCTACATCGAGTCGGTCGGCGGGCAGCTGCACGGGTTCCGGTACGCCTTCGGCCCCCATGACGGTTACACGCTCTGGTAGGCCCCCGACAACGTGTCCATGGCCGCGGTCGTCCTGGCCATCGGCGCCGGCGGTGCGCTCAACCCGTTGGAGACCACCGTGCTGCTGACGGTCGAGGAGACCATGGAGGCGATGGACAGGGCGCAGCAGGTCCGGTACCGGCCGCCGGGAGCGTAGCGCCTCCCGACGCGTGCGACACCATGTCCCTCCCGGCTCGACGACGAGCCCCCGGACGAGGGACCGCCCACGCCATGGAGCACCTGTTCACCCCGTCGACGTCCGCCGCGATCACCCGCACCCGCCGGCACTCGGTCGGTGACCTGCTGCACCGCACCGCCCGCCGGTACCCGGACAAGCTGGCCGTCGTCGCCGGCGGCCGCCGGTTCACCTTCGCCGAGTTCGACGTCGCGGTGAACCGCGCCGCCTCTGCGCTGGCCGGCCGCGGCCTGCGCAAGGGCGACCGCCTCGCGCTGCTCTCGCACAACTCGTGGCAGTACGCGGTCCTCGTCTTCGCGACGGCGCGGCTCGCGGTGGTCCTCGTCCCGGTCAACTTCATGCTCGGCGCCGACGAGATCGCCTACGTGCTCCGGCACTCGGGCGCGAGCGGCATGGTCGCCGAGGACGCACTCGTGCCCACCGCGGAGCAGGCACTGGCCACCGCCGGCGTGACGGGCGGGGTGCGGGGCTGGATCCCACTGACCGGCTCGGCGCCCGCTGCGGGCTGGGAGGACGTCGACGACTGGTGGACCGCCGGCCCGGACACCGCTCCGGACGTGACCGTCGACGACGACGACCCGCTGCGGCTGATGTACACCTCCGGCACCGAATCGCGGCCCAAGGGCGTGATGCTGTCGAGCCGGTCGCTGATCAGCCAGTACATGAGCTGCGCGATCGACGGCGGCATGAGCGCCGAGGACGTCGAGCTGCACTCCCTGCCGATGTACCACTGCGCCCAGCTGGACTGCTTCTTCTCCGTCGACGTCTACCTGGGCGCCACCAGCATCATCCTGCCCGGCCCGGACCCCGCGACGCTGCTGGCGACGATCGCGCGCGAGCAGGTCACCAAGCTGTTCTGCCCACCGACGGTGTGGATCTCGCTGCTGCGCCACCCGGACTTCGACAACACGGACCTGTCCAGCCTGCGCACGGGCTACTACGGCGCCTCCCCGATGCCGGTGGAGGTGCTGCGCGAGCTGCAGCGCCGGCTGCCGGACGTGCAGCTGTGGAACTTCTACGGCCAGACCGAGATGTCCCCGCTGGCCACGATCCTGCGCCCGCACGAGCAGCTGCCCCGGGCCGGCTCGGCCGGCCGGGCGGCGCTGAACGTCGAGACGATGCTGGTGGACGACGACGGCCACCCCGTGGCGCCCGGCGAGGTCGGTGAGATCGTGCACCGCAGCCCGCACGCCGCCCTGGGCTACTACAACGACGAGGAGAAGACCGCCGAGGCATTCCGCGGCGGCTGGTTCCACTCCGGTGACCTGGGGATCATGAGCGCCGACGGCTACCTGTCGGTCGTCGACCGCAAGAAGGACATGATCAAGACCGGCGGGGAGAACGTCGCCAGCCGCGAGATCGAGGAGACGATCTACGCACTGGACGGCGTCGCGGAGGTCGCGGTCTTCGGCATCAGCCACCCCTACTGGGTCGAGGCGGTCACCGCGGTCGTCGTCCCCAAGGCCGGCGGCGCGCTGACGGTCGAGGCCGTGCACGCTCACGCCGCGGCCACGCTCGCGGGCTTCAAACGGCCCAAGTACGTCGTCCTGGCCGACGCGCTGCCGAAGAACCCCAGCGGCAAGATCCTCAAGCGGGACCTCCGCGAGGAGCACGCCTCCCTCGCGCGGGGGACGGGGTCCGCCGGCACGGCCCAGCGGTAGTGCCCCGACGTCCGGGGACCCGACCCGGAGTGGTCACCGCTTACTGGGGTGGGGGGCGGACATGGCCACGGACCCACACGTCTTCCACCCCGGGCAGATCGTCGAGACCAGCGGCATCTACCGCTGCGACGTGGCGGAGGACGACCACTCCTTCGAGTCCACCGACGTCAAGGGCCATCGCTTCCCACCGCTCCCCCACGGGTGCCAGGGAGGCGGCTGGGTGCTGCAGCAGGCGACCGCGCACCATTGATCCGACGGGACGGGGCAACGGCCGCGGACCGTCACCGCCAGCTACCTGATCGCTGCTGTTCTGATCCGTACGGCGAGGAGACCCGATGGACCAGCGTGCCGTCCGAACGATCGGCGTGGTGGCACCCGGCCGACCGGCCATGCTCGACGACGTCGAACCCGCCCCCGGCCCCGGGCAGGCCTGGGTGTCCACCGAGTGGACCGGGATCAGCGCCGGCACCGAGGTCGCCCTGGTCCGCGGCACCGATCCGCAGCACCGGCTGTGCTGGGACCCGGACCTCCGGTCGTTCTCCTCGCACGGCCCCCCTGCCGGCTATCCGATCCGCGGGTTGGGTTACATGGAGGTCGGCCGGGTCACCGAGAGCCGAACGAAGACGCTCAGCGAGGGCTCGCTCGTCGCGATGGCCTTCGGGCACCGTACGGGGCGCTGTGTCGATCCGGCTGCCACCGTGGCGTTCCCGGTACCCGAGGACATGGACCCGCTGCTGGGCATCTACCTCGCCCAGATGGGCCCGATCTGCGTCAACGGACTGCTGCACGCCGCCGCGGACGTCGCCGGACCGGAGGCCGCGGTCGACGCCGGTGTCCGCGACCGGCACGTCCTGGTGACCGGGGCCGGCGTGATCGGACTGCTCACTGCGCTGCTGGCCGTCCACCACGGGGCCGCCGCGGTCGTCGTGGCGGAACCGTCACCCGAGCGTCGCGCGGTCGCGGAGGCACTCGGGCTGTCGGCCGTCGACGACTCGGACGGCCAGGCGTGGCTCGCTGTCAAGCAGCTGTGGCGGCACGGCCCGGGAGACCGCGGTGCCGACGTCGTCTTCCAGTGCCGGGGGCACGACATCTCCCTGGCCACCGCGCTGAAGGCCCTGCGCCCCCAGGGCACCGTGGTCGACCTCGGCTTCTACCAGGGTGGCGCGCCGTCCGTGCGGCTCGGTGAGGAGTTCCACCACAACGGCCTGGCGATCGTCTGCGCACAGATCTCCCGGGTGCCCCGCGGCATGGCAGTGGCCTGGACCCGGACGGCGCTGGCCACGGTCACTCTCGATCTGCTCCGTGCGCGAG
The DNA here is from genome assembly GCF_900107175.1 of Modestobacter sp. DSM 44400. GTDB lineage: Bacteria > Actinomycetota > Actinomycetes > Mycobacteriales > Geodermatophilaceae > Modestobacter. The sequence goes on from NZ_FNOZ01000009.1 coordinate 72,650, forward strand.
GAGGTGACATCCGCAGGCACCTGGTGACCGATGTCGTTTCCTTCGACAACGGGCCGGAGTTCCTCGCCGATCTCGCCACGCGGCGCCGGGGCGGTTTGCAAGCGGTCCTCCAGGTCACCCCGGCGTGAGCTGGGCACACCCGGGGCGGGCACCGGGAGCTGGGTCGCCCGGACGGCGTTCGATCTGCTTCTACACGCCTTCAACCGAGCCGTCGGGGATGGGCGCGCACATGCTGGACCTGGTGGCGGAGTACGTGCCGGTCGCGGACGTGTCGGTCATGTTCCGCCCGACCGAGGGGGGCCGGCGGCTGTTGGCGGAGGCCGCCGCCCTGGGCGCGCGGACCGTGGCGATCCCGTCGCCGCGCGACCCCGACTTCGGCACCGTCGTCACGGGCTTCCTGACGTCCCATCCCGCGGACGTCTTCCACTGCCACGTCGGCATGGGCGTGGAAGACTTCGACGGCGTTCGCCTCGCGCGAGCGGCCGGCTGCGCGGCGGTCGTGCAGACCCAGCACCAGCCGTTCCTGCTGTCCCACCCCCGCAAGCGCGCCGGATGGCACCACGCCGTGGAGCAGGTGGACCGCCTCATCGCGGTGTCCGAAGCCCTGGGACGCACCTATGAACGGATCGGCGCCGCACCGGGACGCCTCACCACCGTCCCCAACGGCGTCGCCCCGCGGACACACCAGCTCGGCAGGGCAGCGGCCCGCGGCCTGCTGGGCCTGGGCAGGGAGCAGCCGGTCGTGCTGACGATCGGCCGGCTCGCACCCTTCAAAGGGCACCGTCACCTGATCGACGCCATCCCCCAGGTGGCGGCCCAGTTCCCCGAGGTCGTCGTCGTCCTCGTCGGCGACGGCGCACTGCGTGGCGCCCTGGCCAAGCACGCGGCCGGCCTCGGGATCTCCGACCGGGTGTACTTCGCCGGCCACCGACCGGACGCCCGCCTGCTGCTCGACGCTGCTGACGTGTTCGTCCTGCCCTCGCTGCACGAGGGGATGCCCCTGGTGGCGTTGGAGGCGATGGAAGCCGGGTTGCCCGTGGTCGGCACCCGTGTCACCGGAACGGAGGAGGTCGTCGTGGACGGAGAGACCGGTGCCCTGGTCCCGCCGGGGAACGCCACTGCGCTGGCCACGGCGATGGCCGCCCTGCTCCGGAACCCCGACCGGCGACGCGTGTCCGGTGAGGCGGGCCAACGCCGGTACCTGGAGCGCTTCACCCGCGACCGGATGGCCGCGGCCACCTGGGCGGTCTACGACGAGGCACTGCAGGCAGGCCGCAGCGACCCCTGCGGAGTGCAGCCGTGAGCAGGCTGCGGGTCGCCTGCGTCGGCACGGGCTTCATCGCCGGCCGGCACCTGAGCGCGCTGACCGGCTTCGACGACGTCGAGATCGTCGCTGTCGCTGACGCCGTGCCGGAACGCGCAGCGGACACGGCCGCCCGGTACGGAGCCCGCGCGTATCCCGATGGATCGGCGCTCCTGGAGTCCGAGGAGCTCGACGCGGTCTGGCTGTGCGTGCCCCCGTTCGCCCACGGCCCGCTGGAGGCAGCAGCCCTCGAGCGTCGGCTGCCGTTCTTCGTGGAGAAGCCGCTCGCCTCCGACCTGGCGACCGCCGTCCAGATCGCCGGCGCGGTCCGCGAAGCGCACCTGGTCACCGCGGTGGGCTACCACTGGCGGCACCTGGATCTGGTCCACCAGGCCGCCGGACTGCTGGTCGAGACCCCGGCGCAGCTGGTCACCGGCCACTGGCTGGACAAGACACCCCCGGTGCCGTGGTGGTCCCAGCGCACCCGATCGGGCGGGCAGGTGCTCGAGCAGACCACTCACGTCTTCGACCTGGCCCGACTGCTGGTCGGGGAGGTCGACACCATCACGGCCGCCGAGCGGACCGCCTCACGACAGCACGGCGACGACGGCGACGTCCCCACCGCGGCAAGTGCACTGCTCACCTTTGCCTCCGGGGCCGTCGGCACCATCTCCTCCGCGCGCATCCTCGGCCGGCGACACCGGGTGGGGCTGCAGCTCGTGGCCGAGGGCAGGGCCATCGACATCTCGGAGCGGGGGCTCACCGACCACGAACTCCGCGTGGCCACCGCGACGGGCGAGCGGGTCGACCAGTCGATCCAGGACCCGATCAGCCGGGAGGACCGGGAGTTCCTCGACGTGCTCCTCGGCCGGGCACCGCACACCCGGGTTCCCTACCAGGAGGCTCTGCGCAGCCACGCACTCGCCTGGGCAGCTGACCGGTCCGCGCGCGAGGGCGGCCCCATCCGGCCCGACCAACAGATCTGACCCAGGAGCCCGGGCGGTGCGTCGATCGAGCTCACGGTTGATCTCCCGCTGGCAGAACCGCGTCGGGGCCCCTTACATCCACGGCTGCGCGCCCGTAGCCTCCCCCGCGAGGTGAGCTCTCTTGACGGAGTCGGTCGCTCCACCTGCCGGGAGTCGCCGGCCACGCACCGCGCCCGCACTGGCGACTGCCCTGGTGCTGGTGCTCGCCGCCTGCGGTGGGACCAGCACCGGGGCGGGGTCGTCCGGCGGGGCAGGGTCGTCCGGCGGGGCAGGGTCGTCCAGTGAGGCGGCGTCACCAGAGGCGCTTACCCTCTACACCTGCGTCAGCGACACGACGATCCAGCCGGTCCTCGAGGCGTTCGAGAAGAGTCAGCCGGGCAGCACGGTCGACCTGTTTCGCGCCCCCACCGGGGAACTCAACGCCCGGGTGGCGGCCGACGTCCGGTCGGGCGGGCTGCGCGCCGACGTCATCTGGGGGTGTGACCCGCTGACCGTGCAGGCCTTCGTCGACCAGGGCCTCGTCGGCGGCTGGACCCCGCCCGGAGCCGACGCGATCCCCACCCAGTACCGCACCGACGACTACGTCGGCGCCGCCGTCCTCTACCTGGTGGCCGTGCACCGCACCGACGTCCCCGCACCACGTGCCTGGTCCGACCTGACCGGTCCCGACTACACCGGCGCGGTGGCCGTGCCCGACCCCTCCGTCGCCGCCTCGGCGCTCGGCGCGCTGGGCTGGTTCGCGGCGGCACCAGGCTACGGCCTGGACTTCTACCGGGACCTGAAGAGCAACGGGGCCGTCCAGGTGAAGACGCCGGACGACGTCACCACCGGCGTGGCCCAGGGCATCTACGACGCGGGCATGACCACCGCCAACGCCGCCTACGCGGCCCGGGACGACGGCTCCCCCGTGGACGTCGTCTGGCCAGAGCCTGGCGCGGTCGCCATCTATGGACCGGTCGCGCTCGCCACGCACAGCGCCGACTCGCAGGTCGCCCAGGACTTCATCTCCTTCGTCGTCGGCGCCGACGGGCAGCGGGTGCTCGGGGAGGCCGGCTCCTATCCCACCCGGCCCGGCGGGGCCGGCCCCACCGTGCCCGCGGACGCGCCGATCGTCTTCCCGGACTGGGCCACGATCGGGCAGTCCCGGGACACCATCCTCAGTAGCTACCAGCAGCTCTTCGGCGGCTGAGCGGTGCGCGGCGGCGGTTCGGCCCTGCCCCGGGCCGGCGCCACGGCCGCCGTCGTCGTCCCGCTCGCCGCCCTCGTCGCGTTCCCGTTGTTCCGGCTGGTCCAGGTGGCGTGGCAGGAGGGCGGCGGCGATCTCTCGGGCGTCCTCGGCGCGGACGGCCTGGGGACGGCGCTGCGCAACACCGTCGTCCTCGCCGCCGGCGTCACCCTCGCCGCGGTGCCGCTCGGGGTCGTGCTGGCGCTGGTGCTGCGCCGGTCGGACCTGCCCGGTCGAGCGTTCTGGCAGGCCACCGTCCTGGCGCCGGTGGTGGTGCCCGACTTCGTCCTCGGCTACAGCTGGACCCAGGCCTACGCGCGGGCGGGCTTCACCGACACCCTGCTGGGACTGTCCTGGGCCGGCGTCCAGGGCCCGCTTGGGGTGTGGCTCGTGCTGGTCGTCAACGCGTCGCCGCTGGCCTACCTGGTCGTCGCGGTCGGCCTGGCCGCCCGGGCCGAGCCGGACCTCGAACGCGCGGCCCGGGTCTCCGGCGCAGGCTCCGCGACGACGCTGGTCACCATCACGCTCCGGCTCGTGTTCCCGGCAGTGGCCGCCGCAGCCGTGCTGGTGTTCGTGCTGACCCTGGGCACCTTCGCGATCCCGCAGGTCCTCGGCGCGCCCGCCGGGTTCAGCACCGTCACCACGCGGATCTACGCCGACCTCTCCATCGGCGGCGACCCGGCGTCGTTCGTCGAGGCGGTCACTCTCGCCCTGCTGCTCGTCCTCGTCGCCGCGGCCACGGTGGCACCCGCCGACTCGATCCTCGGACCGCGGCTACGGGCTGCCCGGCCGGCCGACGCGCAGGCGGCACACCCGGTGCCCGGACGGCAGACGGTGCGGCGGGCCGAGGCCGTCGTCCTGGGCGGGTACCTGGCGTTCAGCATGTGCCTGCCACTGGCCGCGCTGGCGCTCTCCTCGGTCACCCGGGCCCTCGGGGTGCCGCCCACCCCGGCCAACTGGACCCTGGACTCCTTCCGGGGCGTGCTCACCGTCCGCACCCTCGAGGCGCTCGGCCGGAGCCTGGGCCTGTCCGTCGTCGCGGCGACCCTGCTCGTCGTGCTCGGCGGCCTGGTGGCGGTGGCCGAGCGGCGCCGCGCCGGCCGCGCGACCGCGTCCCTGATCACCCTGACCCTCGTCCTGCCCGGCTCGACGCTCGCAGTCGCGCTGCTGATCGCTTACGGGCGCTGGCTGTCCGGGTCGCTGGCGCTGATCCTGCTGGCCTACCTGGCCAAGCTGTGGGCCTTCGCGCACCGGCCGATCGCCGGCGCGCTGGACCGGCTGCCCCCCGCGGAGCTGTACGCCGCCCGGGCCAGCGGCGCCGGCGTGCTCACCGCCGTCCGCACCGTCGCGCTGCGGCCGTTGGCGCCGGCCCTGCTCGGGGCGTGGCTGGTCTGCTTCCTCACCGCCCTGCACGAGGTCACCATGTCCAGCCTGCTCTACGGCCCGGGCAGCGAGACGCTGGCGGTCATCGTGCTCAACAGCTCCGAGCTCGGCCGGATCGGGCCGACCGCGGCACTGTCCGTCGTCCTCACCCTGCTCGTCGCCGTCCCGGGGATCCTGCTGTGGTGGGCCAGCAACCGGCTGCGGACACGTGCCGGCTGAACCGGCGCTCGAGGTCCGGGACCTCGTCGTGGCCTACGGCCGGACGACGGCGCTGTGCGGGGTGAGCCTCAGCGTCGGGACGGCGGAGGTGCTGGCCCTGCTCGGCCCGTCGGGCTCGGGCAAGTCGACCCTGCTCCAGGCCGTGGCCGGGTTCGTCGTGCCCAGCGCCGGCACCGTCCGGCTGGGCGGGACGACCGTGGCGGGCAACTGCCGGCCGGTCCCACCGGAGCGCCGGGACCTCGGGGTGGTCTTCCAGAACTACGCGCTGTGGCCGCACCTGTCGGCGCTGGACACCGTGGCCTATCCCGCCCGGCGGCGCGGCGTCGGCCGGCCGCAGGCCCGCAGCGAGGCACGGGCAATTTTGGAGCGGCTGCGCATCGCGCACCTGGCCGACCGGAAGCCCGCCGAGCTCTCCGGCGGCGAGCAGCAGCGGGTGGGCCTGGCCCGGGCGCTGGCCCGCCGGCCCGCGGTCTACCTGTTCGACGAGCCGACCGCGCACCTGGACACCCACGTGCGCGGGGTCTTCCTCGCCGAGCTGGTCGCCCGCCAGCGCGAGGCCGGCGCCGCCGCCGTGTACGCCACGCACGACGCGGAGGAAGCGCTGGGGCTGGCCGACCGGGTCGCCCTGCTGTCCGAGGGACGGCTGTTGCAGATCGGCACGCCTCAGCAGGTCTACGACGAGCCCGTGGACCTGTTCGCCGCCCGGCTCACCGGCCCCGCGTCGCTGATCGACGCCCCGGACGGTGGGGGCACGGTGCTGGTGCGGCCCGGCTGGGCGCGGCTCGGGGGCCCGCTGGAGGCCGAGGTGCGCGCGGTCTGGTTCCGCGGCCCGCACTCCGACCACCTGGTCGCCGGCCCGTTGGGTGAGCTGCTCGTCCGGGAGCCCGGCCCGCCGCGGCACCCGGTCGGCGCCCGGGTGGGGTGGACGCTGCTGCGCAGCTGGCCGCTACCCGGGCCGACCGGGTGAGAGTCAGCCGAGCATCGCGGGCACCACCGACCGTGCCTGCCGGTCGTTGACGATCGCCAGGTGCCGCTGGGTGTAGCGGCGCAGCAGGGCGACCTGGCTGTCGGTCAGCCGGTCGCAGACCCACTCCCAGTGCAGCGACACCCAGTCCCCGGGGCGCACGCCGCCGACCATCCCCACGCCGTCGACCGACTGCACGACGGTCTCCGTCGTGCTCGGTCCCAGGCCCAGGACGTCGCCGTCCCAGGTGAGCGGCTGGCTCTCCACCACGACCTGGTCGCCGGAGACGGCCAGCACCCGCCCCCAGCGGATTCGGCACCGGTCGAGCACGGTGAGCGCGTGCGGCGCCTTGCGCCGGTCGGTGAGCAGGCCGGTGTAGGGGTAGATGCAGAAGACGGCGAAGCTGTGGTGCGGCACTCCCCCGGCGAGCACCCCCTCGGTGAGACTCCCGAACATCGCCCCGGTCATGTGCCGGAACCGGTCCTCCATGGAGTTGCCGACCGCCCGGGTGCCGACCTGGTCCAGCCGGCGGCTCCCGATCCAGTACGCCTCCACCACCCGGCGGTCCAACGGGTCGGCCAGTCCGGTGGCGCCGGCGATCAGCTGGAGGTAGGGCCAGGCCCCGGCGAACTGCTGGGCCATGGCCCGTAGGCCTTTGTCATCGACCCCGGCGACGCCGTGCTCGAAGAACTCCCCGGAGTCCGCCGGCCCGCAGAAGCCGTGGGAGTTGGGTGGAAAGGCGTAGCGGGCGAACAGCACCGGTCCTGGCACGACCCGTGGCCTCGCATCGACCCCGAGACCCGTCACCAGGCCGGTCATCGGTCCGCCCCGGCCTGCTCGACGGACGGGTCGCTGCGTGCGCGGCCCATCATCTCCAGGCCGGACATCGCCCGCTCGGCGCCGTCGGCGTCGGTGAGCTCGACCGCAAAGCCCATGTGGACGAGCACCCACTGCCCTGGCCGCGGCGCGTCGTCGAGCAGGCCGATGTTGATCCGACGGGCCACGCCCTCGATGTCGACGAGGGCGATCTGATCGCCGTAACCGTCGACCATGCCGACCACGCGGCCGGGAATTCCGAGGCACATCTCAGGACACCTCCGCCCGGGTCAGCTCGCGGGTCAGCAGGGCCTGCACCGTGCGCACGGCCTCATCGACTGCCTGCTCGACGGGCGGCGTGAGACCGATCCGCTCGTCGACGTCGGTGACCTGGCAGCCCACCAGCAGGGTGATCTGCGGAACCTTTCCGCCGAGCGCCGCCAGACTGGCCAGCACGGTGGCCGGGTCCATGCTGTGCGCGTCGACCTGCCCTCCCGCAGGAACGTCCTCCGCGCCGAGCTCCAGGACGACGATGCGGCTGGGGTCACCCCGGTCGGGCAGCGCGTCGATGAGGATCAGCCCGTCCCACGGGTCGAGCAGGTCGTAGGCCAGATGCAGCCCGCGGATGCCGTAGTCGACGATCCGGACCTCCTCAGGGAAATCGTGCTGCCCGGCCAGCCGGCGGACGACCTCGGGGCCGAAGCCGTCGTCGCCGAGGAGGACGTTGCCGATGCCGGCGACCAGCACGCGACCCGCCACGTCAGGGCTGGTCCTCTGCGCGCGAGGTGCCCTTGGTGTGTGCCGGCCCCACCCGGTCGTCGTCGAGGTCGGTCTCCGGCATCGAACTCGCCGGCTGCTCATCGGCGGGCGAACCGGTTGCCCCGCCCGGCGTGCTGCCGGGGTCGGGTGCCTTCATCTCGTCGTCCGCGACCGGTCCGGTGGCGCCGGCGGTCTTGGCGCCGTCCTTCGTCGACTTCTGCTTGTCGTCGACATCGGCCGTCTCCCGGCGCCCTTCATACGGTGGCACCGTCTTACCTCGGGTGTCGACGCCTTCTGGACCGTGTCGGCTGTCGGGCCCGTTCGGATCAACGGTCATGTTCTCCTCCTGTGGTCGTGGGCCTAGCGCCCGGTTGGCAGGTCGGGCGCATCAGGGTCTGAGGACTTCTGCGGCAGGACCGAGGTGTCGGACTTCTCGTCCGCTGTACCCGCGGGGCGGTCGACCGGGCCGCCGGACGGCTCGTCCGACCCGGTGTCGCGTGAGCCCTGGGGGCCGCGCTCGGTCTGCGGCTCCTCTTCGAGGTGCGCACCTGGCGTCTCGCTCATCGAGTCCTCCTCCTACCGCTCACATCGAGCGCACTTTCAGGTACCTGCGGATGTCGGGGATCGACTGGACCCCGACGACGACGGCGACCATGGCAACGACCGCGCCCAAACCCGCGGTGACCATGCCTAGGCTTCTCATGAGCGACTCTCCTCTCGCTGTACCGGGTCTGGTTTGGCTGGTTCTGGCTGGGCCGGACCTTCTGCTGAGGCACTGACGCCCAGCGGCTCGAGCTCGTCGGGCGCGAAGTAGAAGTACCGGCCGTACCAGTCGTGCAGATCCGCCGCCGGATCGTCGACGAGGACGAGGGCCACGTGCACGGCGCCATCGACGTCGGAGAGCACCGCGGTCACCCGGGCCACCTGATCGGCGAAGAACAGGTCCTGCGCGTCGGCTCGACGCGACGGGTGCACCCGCACCAGGCTGCCCCTGGCCACGGGAACTCCGTCGATCACGACCGCATCGGTCCCTGGCTGCACGTCGGCGTCGGCCTCGGGGTCCCACCAGGGGACGTCGCCGGTGCCGAAGCTGGGCGGCTCGGCGTTCCGGAGATCGGCGTCGCGCAGGTCGGTGAACGGCGTCTCGACAGCCTCCACCAGCGCCGCCGCGTGCGGATCGCGCAGGATGCCGTGCAGTTGTTGCAGGTCCGCGGCCGACATGTCGTCGCAGCGGTCGATGATCGCCCGTGCCAGTGGGTCGGTGGCCCGCGCCTCCGCCTTCTCCTCGTCGGTCAAGGTCATCACCCGCAGCGTGAGGATCTCGTCGATCTCGGTGCCGTCGAACAGCGCACCGGGGCTCTGCTCGGCCACTTCGGGGTAGTCGTAGAGGATGATCGGGGCGCCGAGCACGACGTCGGTCGCCCCCGGTGCGCCGGCCAGCACCGGCCAGCAACGCCGCTGGGAACACCTGGTGGCCGCCCCGCTCGCCTCGTCGGACGGCTCGAGGAGCGAGACGAAGTCGGCGCCCTGCGCCTTGAGCACGAGGTGCGCTCCGATCAGCGAGCTGCGGATGGCGGCGTCCTTGTTTTCTGCCGGCCCGGGATGTTGGTTGTCCACCGACACCGACAGCCGGAGGAAGTCGCCGTCGGCGGTGGTGTGCATCGCGACCCGGGCCGCCAGCGGCCAACGGCGGCGGAGAACCCGGCCCACGACGTGGCCGCGGGAGTCCGACAGTGGCTCGACGTCCTCACCCCCGGGAACCTCGAGCAGCGTCTCGACGGGATCGGCCAGGGCGTGCGCAGGCAGGGTGATCTCGCGCTCGACCGCCTCGTCCCAGCTGAGCACCGATAGCCCGTCCACGGTGAGCTCGTCGACCGGGACGAAGCGGCCGTCCGCGTCGAGCCGCTGTACCTCGCGGGCCTGGAGGTGCAGGAAGCGCAGGTGGACGGTGATCGAGCCGGGTCGCTGACCTGGCGCGAGCAGGCACTGCATCGCCATGCCCGGTTCCTCGCCGAGGCCGACCGCCGAGGCGCCGGGCGGGCCGAGCACACCGAACTGCCAGCGCGACTGGTTCTTCCGCGAGCTCGCGCGGTAGGGGTAGAGCAGGTAGCCCTCGTAGAGCACCGCGTCGGCAATCGTGCGGACCTTGTCGATACCACTGTCGGGGCTCATGACACGGTCTGCCCCTCGGCGGCCAGCAACGTCTGCACCGTCTCTTCCCAGCTGATCAGCCCGTGCCGCGAGCGGTAGTCGGCGAGCAGGGTGAGCACGTCGGAGTCCAGTCGCAGCCAGCCGGTGTGGGGAAAGAATGACGCGATCATCTGCTGCCACACCGCGACCGGAAGGTCATACCTGGCCTCGCAGTCCCACGGCACCGGCTGCACCCCGAAGCCGTTACTGCCCCGGGTGAACACGGTGCCGGAGAAGAGCAGCGTGATCGGCACCGTGCCCGCGTCGATGGCGTGCAGGTAACGCGAGCCGATCACGTCGAAGTCGTAGGTGCACGGCAGCACGAGGTCGACGTCGCAGCCGCCGGTGAATCCCTGCACGGTCGTGTTGCACTGCATCCACTGGAACGGCTTCAAGGTGTCCACCCACCTGTCCCGCTCCCCGAACAAGCCGCGCAGACCACGAGTCTCGGCCTCGTCGTAGTGCCGGCGCTGCGGCTCGATCCGCACCTGGCACCGCAGCGCGATGGCGTGGATCACCTGCCCGGTGGCCTCCTCGATCCGGAGTCGGGCGGTCAGCTGCGGAGCAACGGCGTACGGCTCGGCGAAGACGTCGAGCACGGCGAACGAGTAGTCGCTCATGGCGCGGGCTCCGGAACGGCACCGACCGAAGGCGCGGGCCGGCTGCGGACCTGCACCTGGGCGAAGAACGCATCCATCGCCTCGTGCACCTCGGAACCGCCGTCGAACCCTCGCCACAGCATCCGTAGCCGGCCGACCAGCTCGTAGCACGCGTCGATCGGCACCAGGTAGCACGAGCCGCTCGTCCCGTCGTCCCGGCGCACCAGCAGTGCCTCGACGTCGGGGCGCAGCACACCGAGCTCGGGGTTGTGCTCGACGATCCGGTCCCAGGCATCCAGCGGCAGATCGGACTCGGTGGCGCCGGCGGGGCTGGGGTAAAAAGCGATCGTGCGCCGTTGCACGGAGTTCTGGAAGAGGAAGGCCAGCCCGACCGGGATCTGCAGTTCGTCCCAGGCCCGCGCGTCCAGCGGAAGGCCGGGAAAGCGCAGGTACCGTTCGGGCACCGCCCGATAGCGCAGGTGCGCGTCCTGATCGGTGAACAGCAGGTAGCAGGCGCGGCACGTGCACATCAGCGCGCGGCTGTCCAGGTTCACCACATGGGAATGGGTGGCCGCGATCGACTCCGCGCACATCTCGCAGCGCTCGCCGACAACCGGCGCCGGCCGGTTCCGGGCGATCCGCCGCAGCGCGGCCAGCGGGACACCTGATCGACCGGGGCCGGTCATACCGCGACCGGGAACGGCACGGCGACCGAGACGGTGACCCCATCGGCCAGCAGCGGCAACGGGGCAAGATGGAGGCCCTCGGCGTCCAGGCAGACACCGGCCCGTCGCACGTCGTAGTGCGCGGCACAGCTGGGACAGCGCAGCACCGCGTCCCCGGTGGCGCCACCCAGCCGGCGGGCCAGTACGGCACCGCCCATCGACTGCTCGCAGCGGGCACACCGGTCCCGGAAGGCGAACAGGTCCGCGCCGATCCGGCACGCCACGATGGGGACAGAACCGGCGAGCACCCGAGTGACCCCACCGGAGGGCAGCCCGTCCAGCTCCGGGATCGGCTGCCAGGACGAGCCGCCGGCCGTCTGCGGACCGGCGGCCGACCCGAGCCGGGCGCGCAGCGATTCGACCGGGATCACCGGCCCGGCAGTGTCCTCCGTCGCGGTCTCGACCTCGATCGTGGTGATCTCGGGAGCAGCGGCCTCGATCGCCCCCTCGACGGCGAGCTTCAGGGTGACCGAGGAGGACGGGCAGCCGTCACAGCTGCCCAGCAGCCGCAGCCGGACGACCACCTCGCCGCTGTCGTCCTCGGTGACCTCGAGCAGCTCCACGTCCCCGCCGTGCGAGCCGAGGTAAGGCCGGACGCTGTCCAGCGCCTGCTCGACCCGAGTGACCACGTCGTAGGGATGCAGGCCGTGCACGAGCAGCAGACTGGCCACCAGATCGTCCTTGGCCAGCGCGTCCAGGACCACGTCGTCGAGATGGCCGAGGTCGTGCACGATGTCGAGCACCCGTTCCAGTCCGGCCCCGTAGAGGTCGGCCACCAGGCGGACGAGCTCCTCGGTCCGTTCCCGGGCGACGGCGCCACCCGACGCGCTGGCGTCGATCAGCGTGTCGATGCGCTCACCGGCCGCCCGCCAGTCCGGTGGCCCGTGATCGGCCGGCACGCCCTCCGTCTGCGCTGCCACTTCTCGCCTCAGCTGCCGGCGGACTGGGTGGGTGAGTGCAGCAGTTCCAGCTTCTTGCCCTCGCCCAGGAACATGTGCACCCCGCAGGGCAGGCACGGGTCGAAGCTGCGCACCGTGCGCATGATGTCGATGCCCTTGAAGTGCTCCCGGTCGTTCTCCTCGAAGATCGGCTGTCCCTGCACCGCGTCCTCGTAGGGCCCGGGGGTGCCGAAGGAGTCGCGTGGGCTCGCGTTCCAGGGGGTCGGCGGGTAGGGGTGGTAGTTGGCGATCTTGCCGTCCCGGATCACCATGTGGTGGCTCAGCACGCCGCGCACCGCCTCGGTGAAGCCGCAGCCGACACCGTCGGCGGGAACCTCGAACTTCTCCCAGGTCTTGGTCCGGCCGGCCCGGATCTCGACCAGCGCCTTCTCCGCGAAGTGCAGGGCGCAGGCGGCCGCGTACGCCTGGAAGTAGGTCCGGGCCCGGTTGCGCTCGATCGTGTTGCTCCACTGCGGGATCTTCCACTCGAACTCCACCGGGCCCTTGAGCGCGGTCTTCGGCAGGTTGATCTGCACGCTGTGGCCGGTGGACTTGACGTAACCGATGTCGACCAGCCCGGCCAGCGCCGTGGCCCACAGCCGTGCCAACGGGCCGCCGCCGGTGTCCAGGGCCAGGTAGTCCTTGCCGTCGAACCAGCGTGGCGACATGACCCAGCTGTACTTGTTGTCCAGGTCCCGCTTCTGCGGCTCGGGATTGGTGTGCTGGTTCCACGGGTGCCGCCGGTCGACCGGATTGCCGAGCGGGTCGTTCTTCACGAACATCTCCTGGTCCTCCCAGTCGTCGTAGTACGACGAGCCGAGCAGGATCCGGATGCCGAGGTTGATCTCGACCAGGTCGGTGGTGACCAACTTGCCGTCGACGACCACGCCGGGGGTGACGTACATCTTGCGTCCCCAGTCGGTCATGTCCTTGTACTCGAAGTTGCAGTGCTCGGGGTCCTGGAACGACCCCCAGCAGGCGAGCAGGATCCGCCGGTTCCCTACCTGCTCGTAGCCGGGCAGGGCCTCGTAGAAGAAGTCGAAGAGATCGTCGTGCATCGGCACGACCTTCTTCATGAACTCGACGTAGCGCTGCAGCCGGGTGATGTAGTCGGTCATCAGCTGGATCGTCGCGACTGTGCCCACACCACCGGGATAGAGCGTGGAGGGGTGGACGTGGCGCCCTTCCATCAGGCAGAACATCTCCCGCGCCAGGCGGCTGACCTGCAGCGCCTCGCGGTAGAACTCGCCGGTGAACGGGTTCAGCGAGCGCATGATGTCGCCGATGGTCTTGTATCCGTGGGCGTCGGCATGCGGCGACTCGGTCCGGTTGGCCTTCTCCAGCACCCCCGGATTGGTCTCGGCGACCATTTTCTCGCAGTAGTCGACCCCGACCAGGTTCTCCTGGAAGATGTTGTGGTCGAACATGTACTCGGCGGCCTCGCCGAGGTTGACGATCCACTCGCCGAGGTGCGGCGGCTTCACCCCGTACGCCATGTTCTGCGCGTAGCAGGAGCAGGTGGCGTGGTTGTCCCCGCAGATGCCGCAGATCCGGCTGGTGATGAAGTGCGCGTCCCTGGGGTCCTTGCCCTTCATGAAGATCGAGTAGCCGCGGAAGATCGAACTCGTACTGTGGCATTCGGCGACGATCTTCTGGTTGAAGTCGATCTTCGTGTAGATCCCCAGGCTCCCGACGATGCGCGTGATGGGATCCCACGCCATCTCGACGAGTCCGTCCTTGCCTTGGCTCATGCTGCTGGGCTTCGGGACTGTCGACGTCATCGCGCCGCCGCCTTCTCGTCGGGGGTCGGATTACCGGGTGCGGGGGTCACCACGTGCGGGTGGCGCCGGTGGAAAGGGTCCTGCCGGGCTTGCGCCACTTGGGCTCTCGGTCGAGCGTGCGCGTGGTGATGCTCCGCAGCCTGCGCATCGTCGACCCGTAAGGGCCCACTGCGTTCGTGGAGAGCTTGCCGCCAGGTGGCTCGTCCATGAACGGCATGAACTTGTCGGGGAAGCCGGGCATCGTGCAGCCGATACAGATCCCGCCGACGTTCGGGCAGCCGCCGATGCCGTTCATCCAGCCGCGTTTGGGAACGTTGCACTTCACCGTCGGGCCCCAGCAGCCCAGCTTCACGATGCACTTGGGCGAGCCGTACTCGGTGGCGAAGTCGGCCTGCTCGTAATAGCCGGCGCGGTCACAGCCCTCGTGCACGGTCTGCCCGAACAGCCAGGTCGGTCGCAAGGCGTCGTCGAGGGGAATCATCGGGGCCTGGCCGGTGGCCATGTAGAGCATGTAGGTCAACGTCTCGGACAGGTTGTCGGGCTGGATGGGGCAGCCGGGCACGCACACGATCGGGATGCCGGCCTTGGATTTCCAGTCCCAGCCCAGGTAGTCCGGCACGCCCATGGCCCCCGTCGGGTTGCCCGCCATGGCGTGGATCCCGCCGTAGGTTGCGCAGGTGCCGGCCGCCACGATCGCGGTCGCCTTCGGGGCCAGGCGGTCCAGCCACTCGCTCGTCGTCATCGGCTGGCCGGTGGCGGGATTGTTGCCGAACCCGCACCAGTAGCCCTCGTCGTGCAGCTTCTCGTTGGGAATCGAACCCTCGACGACGAGAACGAACGGCTCGAGTTCGCCGCGGTCGGCCTTGAAGAACCATTCGAGGAAGTCGTCGGCGCCCCCGTTGGGGCCGCACTCGAAGTCGATCAACGGCCAGTGCATGGCGATCTGCGGCAGACCGGGCAATGCGCCCAGCGCGATCTCTTCGATGCTGGGCTGAGTGGCGGCGGTCAGGGACACCGAGTCCCCGTCGCAGCTGAGACCTGCGTTGATCCACAGCACGTGGATGAGGGTCTCTTCGGCCTTCTGGGCTTCAGCTGTGGGCATCGACGCCACACTTCCCGTGGGGCCGGAGCGCCCGGACCCGCACGCTGCGTTGTTGCGGGGGACGAGATCTTCGTCTCTCTTGCGCAACCAGAGTCCTATCTAGGCCTTCCGCTCACCGCCCTGTCAAGAGAGGAGGCCGCGCGAAGCGTCACAGCGCGTTCAGCCAGTCGTACCAGGCACCGAGGCCGGACCCGTCGCGTACCGACAACGGAAGGACCGTCAGGGTCGGCTTGAGCCGGCGGGCATCGCGTGCGCACCGGTCCACGTCGAAGTCCACGTAGGGCAGGAGGTCGGTCTTGTTCACGACGACCAGATCAGCGGCGGCGAACATGTGCGGATACTTCAGCGGCTTGTCGTCGCCCTCCGTCACCGAGATGATCACGACCTTTGCACGCTCCCCGAGGTCGAAGAGCGCGGGGCAGACCAGATTTCCGACGTTCTCGAGAAAGACGAGACTGTCCGGCTTCGGGTCGAGTGCGCGAAGACCTCGTTCGATCATGGTCGCGTCGAGATGACATCCGGATCCGGTGTTGATCTGGATCGCCCGCGCGCCCGCGTCGCGGATTCGCTGCGCATCGAAGGTGGTCTCCTGGTCACCTTCGATCACGCTGATCTCACGCCCGACCCGGGCGCCTTTGAGGGTGCGCTCGAGCAGCGAGGTCTTGCCCGCGCCCGGCGAGCTCATCAGGTTCAGCGCGACGATGCCCCGCTCGGCCAGCCAGCTGCGGTTGTGCCCGGCCAGGTGGTCGTTCTTGGCCAACAGAGCGGTCTCGATGTCGACCGTCCTCGAGCGCGGCTCGTGCACAGGTGGGTGCCCGTGCTCGGTCGAAACACCGTGCCGGTGCCCGTCGGCCAGCCCCTCCACGCGGACGTCGGACTCTCCACAGCCACATGTGCCGCACACGCTCGACCACCTCTCCCGGCCGGCACCACGCCGGCGATCAGCTCGGCAACGCTCAGGCCAGCACGACCGACGCGACCGCCAGTTCCCGGCCGGCCAGCACCTCGACGTCGGCACTGCCGCAGTCGCACAGCAGGAGGAGGTCGGCGAGCACGAACTCTCGGCCGCAGGTGCGGCACCGGCCGCGTCCCTCCGGCTGGTCGAACTCGAGGACGGCGCCGTCGAGCGACGTCCCAGCGGTGACCAGCCCGAAGCAGAAAGCCATCGCGTCGGGCACGACGCCGGCCAGCCGGCCCACCCGGAGCCGGACGCTCGCCACCCGCGCACTCCCGGTGCGCTCGGTGACGGCGTCCACCACGCTCTGGGTGATCGTGAGCTCGTGCATCGCACTCCTGCCCGTACGGAGCGCGAACGCTACGCCGGACGGCCTCCCGGGTGAAGGGCCCGCTGGGGCAGGATGGGCAGCCCCGTCCGCTCAGCGAGGAGAGACGATGTCCGCGCCCATGTCCACGTTCCAGCCAGCGAATCCCGAAAGCGTCTTCACCTACGGCGCCCCGCACCTGAAGTTCGGCGTGGGCGCCGCCGACGAGATCGGCTACGACCTCGCCCAGACCGGGGCGAAGCGGGTGCTCGTCGTCACCGACCCCGGGGTCGCGGCCACCGGCCACCCGCAGCGGGTCGCCGACCAGATGACCCAGTTCGGCATCGACGCGCACGTCTTCGACGGCGCCCACGTCGAGCCGACCGACGAGAGCCTGCAGTTCGCCGTCGACTGGGCCCGGGAACACGGCCCCTGGGACGCGATCGTCGCGGTCGGCGGTGGGACGAGCATCGACACCGCCAAGGCGGTGAACCTGATGACGACGAACCCCGGCGAGCTGATGGACTACGTCAACAAGCCGGTCGGTGGGGGGAAAGCCCCCGTCAACCCACTGCACCCGCTCGTCGCCGTCCCCACCACGACGGGCACCGGCGCGGAGAGCACCACGATCTGCGTGCTCGACGTCCTGTCGCAGAAGGTGAAGACCGGGATCAGCCACGTCCGTCTCCGGCCCACGCTCGCCGTCATCGACCCCTCGCTGACCCGCACCCAGCCGGCCGGGGTGACCGCCGCAGCCGGCATGGACATCCTCTGCCACGCGCTGGAGAGCTACACCGCGCGGCCGTACACGACCTACGAGCACAAGAAGCCCGAGGAGCGGGTGCCCTACTGCGGCGCCAATCCGATCGCCGACATGTGGTCGGAGAAGGCGATGAGCCTGCTGGCGGAGTCCTTCCGCCGCGCGGTGCACCACGGGGACGACGACGAGGCGCGGGCCAAGATGGCGATGGCCGCGACCTTCGCCGGCATGGGCTTCGGCAACGCGGGGGTGCACATCCCGCACGCCAACGCTTACCCGATCGCCGGCCGGGTGAAGGACTTCAACCCCAAGGACTACCCGGCCGACCACCCGATGATCCCGCACGGCATGTCGGTGGCCCTCACCGCGCCGGAGGCCTTCCGGTTCACCTTCGACGCCTCCGCCGACCGGCACCGCCGTGCGGCCCAGTTGCTCGACCCGCGCGCCGAGGAGCCGAACGACCCCGCGGAGTACCTGCCGGCGGTGCTGTCGTCGCTGATGCGCGACATCGGCATCCCCGGGGGGATCGGCGCGGTGGGCTACGACGAGGGCGACATCGGCGACCTGGTCGAGGGCACGCTCAAGCAGCAGCGGCTGCTGGCCACGGCACCCAAGGAGGTCACCGCCGACGACCTCGAGGGCATCTTCCGCCGGTCGATCACCCTGTGGTGACCCGCGCGGCCAACTCGGAGGTGGCGGACGCCGAGCTGCTGGCCGGTCTGCACCGGGCGGGGGTCGCCGACGTCGACGGCTCCGGGCTGGCGCGGGCGCTGTACTCCAGCGACGCCTCGCTCTACCGCGTGCTGCCCCGGGCGGTCGTCCGCCCCCGGCACGCCGACGAGATCGTCGCGACCCTTGCGGTCTGCCGGGAGCTCGGCGTGCCGCTGACCGCCCGCGGGGCCGGCACGTCGATCGCCGGCAACGCGGTCGGCCCCGGCGTCGTGTTCGACACCAGCCGGCACCTGTCCCGGATCCGGTCGATCGACCCGGAGACCCGGACGGCGGTGGTCGACCCCGGCGTCGTCCAGGCCGCACTGCAGGCCGCCGCCCGGCCGCACGGGCTCCGCTTCGGCCCCGACCCCAGCACGCACAACCGCTGCACGATCGGCGGGATGATCGGCAACAACGCCTGCGGCTCGCGGGCGCTGGGCTACGGGCGGACGTCGGACAACGTCGCCGCGCTGGACGTCGTCACCGGCGCCGGCGCACAGCTGCAGCTGGCCAGCGCCGCCGCCGGCGCACTGCCCGACCCGCTGCAGGCGCTCGTCGACGCGCACCTGTCGACCATCCGCACCGAGCTCGGGCGCTTCGGCCGGCAGGTCTCCGGCTACGCGCTCGAGCACCTGCTGCCCGAGCGCGGCGGCGACCTCACCCGGGCGCTCGTAGGCAGCGAGGGCACCCTCGCCCTCACCCTGGGCGCCACCGTGCGGCTGGTGCCCGAGCCGGCCGTGCGCGCGCTCGTCGTCCTCGGCTACCCCTCGATGCCCGACGCGGCCGACCAGACCCCGGCCCTGCTCGCCTACTCCCCCACCGCCGTGGAGGGGCTGGACTCGCGCATCGTCCAGCGCCTGCGCGACGTGCCCGCCGCCGTCGTCCCCGACCTGCCGCGCGGCGAGGGCTGGCTGATCGTCGAGCTCACCGGCGACGACGCCGGCGAGGTGGCCGACCGCGCCCGGCGGATGGTCGCCGGCGCCGGGGCCGTCGACTCCCTGGTGGTGGCCGACCCGGCCGAGGCAGCGGCCATCTGGCGGATCCGGGAGGACGGCGCCGGCCTGGCCGCCCGGACCAGCGACGGGCATCCGGCGCACGCCGGCTGGGAGGACGCCGCCGTTCCGGTGGAGCAGCTGGGCGCCTACCTTCGCGACTTCGACGCGCTGCTCACCGAGCACGACCTGCAGGGGCTGCCCTACGGGCACTTCGGCGACGGCTGCGTGCACGTCCGCATCGACTTCCCGTTCGGCCAGCAGCACGAGGACGGCGGCCGGCCGCGGTACCGCGCGTTCATCACCGACGCCGCCCGGCTGGTGGCCCGCTACGGCGGGTCGGTGTCCGGGGAGCACGGCGACGGCCGGGCCCGCAGCGAGCTGCTGCCGCACATGTACTCCCCCGCCGTTATCGCGCTGTTCGAGCAGGTCAAGGGCGTCCTGGACCCCGGCGACGTGCTCAACCCCGGTGTCCTGGTCCGCCCCGCACCCTTCGACGCCGACGTCCGGGTCGCCGAGGTCGGCCCCCGGCGGCAGCACCTGGCGCTGGCCTACCGGCACGACGGCGGGGATCTCACTGCCGCGGTGCACCGGTGCACCGGAGTCGGGAAGTGCCGGGCCGACCTGACCGCCACCGGCGGCGTGATGTGCCCGTCGTACCCGGCCACCCGGGAGGAGAAGGACAGCACCCGGGGCCGCGCCCGGGTGCTGCAGGAGATGCTCGCCCCCGGTGGGCCGGTGCACGACTGGCGCTCCCCCGAGGTGCACGCCGCCCTCGACCTGTGCCTGTCCTGCAAGGGCTGTTCCCGCGACTGCCCCACCGGCGTGGACATGGCCGCCTACAAGACCGAGGTGCTGCACCAGTCCTACCGGCGGCACCTTCGGCCGCGGCCGCACTACGCGCTCGGCCAGCTGCCCCGCTGGGCCGACCTGGCCGCCCGCGCGCCCCGGTTGGTGAACGCGCTCATGGGCTCCCGGCCCGGCGGTGCGCTGGCGAAATGGGCCGCCGGTGTCGACCAGCGACGTGACCTGCCGGCTTTCGCCGCGCACACGTTCCGCGCGGGGTGGACGCCGCGAACCGATGACGACCGGCCGCCGGTGGCGCTGTGGGTGGACTCGTTCACCGACCACTTCGCCCCCGAGGTCGCCGTCGCAGCCGTCACGGTGCTGGAGTCGGCCGGCTACCGGGTCGAGGTGCCCCCGGCGGACACCTGCTGTGCGCTGACCTGGATCACCACCGGCCAGCTCGACGCCGCGAAGCGCATCCTGCGCGGCACGATCTCCACCCTCGCCGGCTACGCCGACGCCGGGATGCCGATCGTGGGTGTCGAGCCGTCGTGCACCGCCGTGCTGCGCGGTGAGGCCGCCGAGCTGGTCGACGACCCGGCAACCGTGCGGGTCGCCCGGGCCACCCGCACGCTGGCCGAGCTGCTGACGGAGACCCCCGGCTGGGCGCCGCCGTCCCTGGCCGGGGTCGAGGTGGTCGCCCAGCCGCACTGCCACCACCACTCCGTGCTGGGCTGGAGCACAGACGAACGGCTGCTGCGCCGGGCGGGTGCCACGGTCACCCGGGTCGGCGGATGCTGCGGGCTGGCCGGCAACTGGGGCGTCGAGCGTGGGCACCACGACGTGTCGGTCCGGATCGCCGAGCACGACCTGCTGCCCGCCGTCCGCGGCGCCGGCCCGGACGCCGTCGTCCTCGCTGACGGCTTCTCCTGCCGCACCCAGCTCGACCAGCTCGACGGCCGGACGGCGGTCCACCTGGCCCAGCTGCTGGCCGGCCTCCCGACCGCGCCGGCGGACTAGAGGAGGTCGGCCAGCAGCGCCGCGGCCCGGGCCGCCCCGTCGGTCTCCACCGGGCGGTAGGCCACCGACCGGGTGACCTCCTGCGCGATGACCTCGGCGAGCGCGTCGGGCTCGGCGGCCTGGGCGTAGTCCAGGCACCGCCCGGCCCCGTACCGGTCGAGCCGTTTGCGGACGTGGAAGGTCTGCTCGAAGTGCCGGCGCAGGGGCACGTAGACGAACGGCCTGCCCAGCGCGGTGAGCTCCATGCACGTCGTCAGGCCGCCCTGCACCACCGCGAGGTCGCAGGCGGCCAGGTGGCGGTAGAGGTCGGGCACGTACCCCAGCACCGCAACACCGGGGGTCCGGGGCAGCGACCGTGGGTCGATCCGCGGTCCGGTGACGACCACGAACCGCAGCTCCGGCACCCGACGCCGCACCAGCGGCACGGCGTCCAGCACCCGGTGCAGCAACGAGCCGCCCACCCCGGAGCCGCCCACGGTCACCAGGCACAGCGCCTCGCCCTCGCCCACCCCCAGGCCGCGACGGAGCCGGGCGGTCCCCGTCAGGGCCGCCGGGTCGAAGCCGGTCACGTATCCGGAGAAGTCGAAGTTCTGCTCGGTCCACTCCCGGATCGAGGGCAGCCCCGGACCGAAGCAGTCCTCGACGACGTCCTCGGGGTTGCCCACGAACACCGAGCGGTCCCGCACCCGCCGGAAGCGGGCCCGCTGCTCAAGCATCTCCGCGTTGAGGTCGGCGGTCAGCGCCGCCTCCCGCGCCCCGCCCTCGGGCATCGGCAACCAGCCGACGAAGTCCGTCATCCAGGCGAAGGCGAACCGCTTGAGCTCCGGGTTCTCGTGCAGGAAGTAGTCGACCTCCCACGCCTCGTCGCCCACGACGAGGTCGTAGTCGCCGTCCCGGACGACGTCGGCGAAGACCATGAAATTGTTCACCAGGATCTCGTCCATCCGGCGGATGGCCTGGAAGGCGTGCAGGTCGTGCTCGCCCGACTCGTGCTCCATGTGGCCCGACTCGTTCGCCAGCTCGGCGGACGCCGGGTGGATGCGCTCGCCCCGGTCGGCGAGCACCCGGGTGACCGGGTGCTGGGCGAGCCAGTCGATCTCCAGGTCGGGCTGCAGGAGGCGGAGCTCGGTGGCGATGGCGGTGTCGCGCTGGGCATGGCCCAGCCCGATCGGTGAGGAGAGGTACAGCGCCCGGCGCCTGCGCCGGGCCGCCCGGACCCACGTCGCCTGCTCCGTCGGGGGGCAGACCCGGTCGACGAACTCGCTGATCAGGTGGTTGATCCGCACCGGGTCACGGGCCGGTGGGCCGTGGCCGGCGCCGTCCAGGAGCACCAGCGAACCGCCGGTCAGCTCGGCCAGCATCTCCCCCACCTCCGGGCTGCGAACCCGGTCCCCCGTCCCGTGGACGACGGTCACCAGGCACCTGACGAGCCGGCACAACGGCTCCAGCGGCTCGCAGACCGCCCCGTCGCACCCCAGCCGGCCGGCCGTGGTGTCGGCCAGGGTGGCCGGGGAGATCTCCCGGCCCCAGCCGACGCAGTCCTCGACCTGCTTGGTCGAGTGCGGCTCGCTGAACATCTGGCCGAAGAAGAACTGCAGGAAGCCGTCGTAGTCACCATCGAGCCAGACGTGCTTGTTGTAGCTCGCCCACCCCTCGTGCCCGTCGAGCCTGGCGTTCCACGGCTGCAGGTCCCGGCCCGGCGTCCGTACCGGCAATCCGCAGGACGGCGCGATGGCGAACAGGCCGAGCATCCGGTCCGGCGCGGACGCGGCCACGTGCACCGACCACGCGGCGCCGCAGGAGAGCGAGACGAGCACCGCCCGGTCGGTGGCGGTCGCGTCCAGGACGGCGAGGGCGTCGGCCGCGTACTCGCCGTCGGTGTACGCGGCCGCCCCCGCCGGCCGGTCCGAGCGGCCGCTGCCCCGGCCGTCGAAGGTGACCACCCGGTACCAGCGGGCCAGGTGGCCGACCTGGGCCTTCCAGAACCGCGAGGACACGATCGACCACGTCGGCATCAGCAGCACGGTCGGGTGGTGGCCCTCGCCGAACACCTCGTAGGCCAGCCGGACGCCGTCCCGCTCGACGACGCCCTGGACGTCGGGCTCCCGTGCCCGAGCGACCTGGCCCACGCGGGCAGTCTGCTCCCTCCACGGCCCTGGTCGGACCCGATCGGCTCCCGTCACGGACGGACCTCGAGGACGTTGTTGAAGGGGGTCGCGGTCGCGGCACGGAACCGGCTGAACCCCCCGGCGGTGACGACGTCCTTGATCCGGGCCGGCCCGGCCTGCGTGCCCAGCGCCAGGCCGACGTCCTGGGACAGGGACGCGGGGGTGCACAGCAGCGTCGAGAAGCCGTAGTAGGCCCGGCCGACGGGGTTGAGGTTGTCCTCCACCCGGTCGCCCGCCATCGGCTCGACGATCATCCAGGTGCCGTCGTCGGCGATCGCCTCCCTGACGTGCCGCGCCGCCCCGACCGGGTCGCCCATGTCATGCAGGCAGTCGAACATGGTGACCAGGTCGTAACCGCTGCCGGAGAAACTGGCGGCGGGTGCGATCTCGAAGCGGACCCGGTCGCCCACGCCGGCCTCCGCGGCCCGGGACCGGGCGATCTCGATCGACCCGGCGTGGTAGTCCGAGCCGGTGAACGTCGAGCGCGGGAAGTGCCGGGCCATCAGGATGGTCGAGGCGCCGTGGCCACAGCCCACGTCGGCGACGGCCGCGCCCCGCTCGAGCTTGGCGACGACGCCGTCCAGGGCGGGGAGCCACTCGCTGGTCAGGTGTGCGTTGTACATCGTGCGGAAGAACCGCTCGCAGCCGACGTGCACGTCGCTGTTGTGTGCGTGCCACCCGATCCCGTCGCCGTTCCGCGCCGCCTCGATGACCCCGGCGGCGTCCCGCACCGTGCCGGCGGCGATCTGGAAGAACCCGGGCAGGTAGGCCGGGCTGCTCTCGTCGACCAGCGCGGAGGCGTGCTCCGCCGGCAGGGTGTACCGGCGGGTCACCGGGTCGTGCTCGACGTAGCCGCCGGCCGCCTGGGCGGCGAGCCACTCGCGCGCGTAGTGCTCGCTCGTGGCGGTCCGCTCCGCCAGCTCCGACGGGGTGATGCCGGCGCCGTCGGCCATCGCGCGGTAGTAGCCCAGGGCGTCGCCCATCACGACCAGCGCCGTGTTCAGCGTCGCGCCGACCTCGTCCACCGCGCGGAAGACGAAGGCCATCAGCTTGTCCGGGTCGACCGGCCGGGAGGCCGGCCGGGTCTGCGGCTGGGTCACCGGCTGGACGGTGGCGGTGGGTTGCTCGGTGGCGGTCATGACGGGCCCCTCTCGGGCGGTGGTGCGGTCGCCGTCGACCCTGGCCGCGCACGGGGTGTCGTCGCATCAGGGGACCCCCCTGGTCCGTCCCTACACTCGGCGGATGCTGGTCGGTCGCGCTCGCGAGCGCCAGGTGATCGAGGGCCTGGTGACCGCCGCGCGGGTCGGGCGGAGCGCCGTGCTCGTGCTCACCGGTGAGGCGGGCATCGGCAAGAGCGCACTGCTCGGCCACGCCGCGTCCTGCACCACCGGCATGCGGCTGCTGCGGGCCACCGGCGCCGAGTCGGAGTCCGAGGTGCCCTTCGGTGGGCTGCTGCAGCTGCTGCGGCCCCTGTTGTCACACCTCGACGCGATCCCGGCCCCGCAGGCCGATGCGCTGGCCGCGGCCCTGGCCCTGCGGCCCGGGACGGGCGGCGACCGGTTCGCGGTCGGCGCCGCGACCCTGAGCCTGTTGAGCAGGTCCGCCCAGGACGACCCGCTCGCCGTCCTGGTCGACGACGCGCACCTGCTCGACGAGCCCTCCGCGCAGGCACTGGTCTTCGCGGCCCGGCGGCTGACCGCCGACCCGGTGCTGCTCGTGGCCGCCGTCCGGGACGGGCACCCCTGCCCCATGACCGCGGCCGACCTGCCGGTGCTGCACGTCGAGGGCCTGTCCCCCGGGGCCTCCGGCGAGCTCGTCACCGCGACCGGCCGTCGGCTGGCCGATCGCGTCGCCGCGCGCCTGTACGAGGTCACCGGGGGCAACCCGCTGGCCCTGCTCGAACTCGCCGACGACGTCGAGGGCGTCGACGCCCTGCCGCCGGGTGCCCCCCTGCCGGTGTCCGCCTCGCTGGCGCGCGCGTTCGCGCGACGCGCCGACCGGCTGTCGGCACCGGCGCGCACCGCGCTGCTGGTCGCCGCCACCAGCGGCGGCGACCCCGGACTCACCGCCCGGGCCTGCCGGCTGCTCGGCGTCGAGGGCACGCCCCTCGACGAGGCCGAGACCGCCGACCTCGTCCGCGTGGACGCCGACGTCCTCACCTTCCGCCACGGCCTGGTCCGCTCCGCCGTCTACGCCGAGGCGTCCCCGGCAGAGCGTCGCGCGGTGCACCGCGCCCTGGCCGACGCCCTCCCCGAGGCCGACGTCGACCGCCGGGCGTGGCACCTCGGTGCGGCGGCGCACGGGCCCGACGAGGAGACCGCCCGGCTCCTGGACGCCGCGGCGACCCGGGCGCGGGACCGCAGCGCGCACGCGGTCGCGGCCGGGGCCTTCGAGCGCGCTGCCCGGCTGAGCCCGGACCTCGCCGATCGCACCCGCCGGCTGGTGTCGGCCGCGGCGTCCGCCTGGCAGGCCGGGACGGGGAAGCGGGCGAACACCCTGCTGGCCGAGTCGTCCGGTCTGCCCCAGCCGTCGGCTCTCCGGGTGCGGGCAGCCGGCCTCCGGGGCGCCATCGCCTCCCGGACCGGGTCGGTCGAGGACGCCCGGGACGTGCTGATGGCCGCGGGCACCGAGAGCGCCGACGCCGCGCCGGACACGGCGGTCCTGCTCTTCGCCGACGCGATCCTGGCCTGCTTCTTCCTCGCCGACACCGCCACGGTGGCCGACGCCTCGGCCCGCATCGACCGGCTGGTCGAACGCGTCGGGACCGACTCCGCGCGGTGGGTGGCCGCGATGGCCGGTGGCGTGGCCGGCGTGCTCACCGGCGCGGGCGGGCCCGAGCGGATGCGCTCCGCCGTCCGGCAGGTCACGCCCGGCGGACTGTTGCTGACCGACCCGCGGCTGGCGCCCTGGCTGGTCATCGGCCCGCTGTTCCTGCGGGAGAGCGGCACCGGCCGGGAACTGGTCGAGACCGTCGTGGCGGACCTCCGTCGCCGCAGCGACATCGGCGGACTGCCGTTCCTGCTGTTCCAGGTCGCCCGGGACCAGGCGACCAGGGACCGCTGGGACGTCGCCGAGGTCAACTACACCGAGGGCATTCAGCTGGCCCGGGAGGCGGGGCACACCACGGACCTGGTGGCCTGCCTGGCCGGCCTTACCTGGCTCGAGGCCCGCCAGGGGCGCGCGGTGGTGTGCCGTGAGCACGCCGCCGAGACGATGCGGCTCGCCGGATCGCGGCACCTGGCGCTGTTCCACGCGTGGTCCCTGTTCGCTCTCGGAGAGCTGGAGCTCGGCACCGGGCGGGTCGCGGACGCGATCAGTCACCTCGAGCGACTCGACCGGCTGCTCGGCGACCTCCGGCTCGTCGACGTGGACCTCTCCCCCGCCCCGGAACTGGTCGAGGCGTTCGTCCACGCCGGTCGCGCCGACGCGGCCGGCGACCTGGCCGACCGCTATTCCGCCCGGGCCCGGGCCAAGGGGCAGCCCTGGGCACTGGCCCGGGCGGCCCGGGCGGTGGCGCTGACGTGCCCCGCGCCGGCCATGGACGAGCAGTTCGCGCTGGCCCTGGCTTCCCACCGGCAGACGCTGGACGTCTTCGAGCTGGCCCGGACACAGCTGGCCCACGGTGCGCGGCTGCGCCGCGCCCGCCGCCGCACCGATGCGCGCGCACCACTGCGCGCCGCTCTGGCGACGTTCGAGTCGCTGGGCGCCGCCCCGTGGGCGGACCAGGCGGCGGTGGAACTGCGGGCCACCGGCGAGACCGCGCACCGCCGCACGGCCAGCGCGCTCGACCAGCTGACCCCCCAGGAGCTGCAGATCGGCACGATGCTGGCGGACGGGCGCACGACCAGGGAGGCGGCGACGGCGCTCTTCCTGAGCCCGAAGACCGTCGAGTACCACCTCCGGCACGTCTACCTGAAGCTCGGCGTGGCGTCCCGGGCGGAGCTGTCGGGCCGGCTCGCCGGTCCGGGAGCCGACGCGGCCGGCTGACGTGCGCCGCCAGGCCGGTCAGGCGGTCATCGCGAATGCGCCGAGGGCCTGCGGCACGTCGTCCACCACCACGGCATCGACTCCGGCGTCGACCAGCATCCGGGCCGGCTCCAGCTCGGGGCACCACACCATCACCTCACGGCCCGCGCCGTGGACCAGGGACAGCATGCGCGCCACCGCGGGCACGTCGACCTGCCCGGTGGCCCGGTCCACCCCGAGGGAGCCCACGTGCAACCCGAGGGCGTCGATGTCCAGGTGTGCGCACCCGGCCACGGCCATCTCCAGCGGGAACCGGTGCCAGGTCAGCCAGGCGAGGCCGACCTGCGGTGCCTCGTGGCGGATCCAGGAGAGCGCGGCCGGGTCGAAGGAGGAGACCACCACCGGCCGCCGGGTGGCCTCGTCGGCGACCACCGGGCTGAGCACGCCCGCCGTCGTGCGGTCCGACGGACGGGAGCCGTCGTCCATGGAGGACTTCAGGTCCACGTCCACCCCGACGTGCGCCGGCAGTTCCGCGAACAGGTCGGCCAGGCGCAGGGTCCCCCGCTCGTCGGTCTCGGCCCCGGAGAGGTCGGCCACGCGGACGCCGTCGGCGTAGGTGGGGTCGTGAGCCACGACGAGGGTGTCGTCCGCGGTCCGCCGGACGTCCACCTCCAGCCACGACATCCCCAGCCCGACCGCGCTGGTGAACGACCCCAGCGTGTTCTCCCGGTGCCCATCGACGACCCCGCGGCCGAGGCCGCGGTGCCCGATGACCGCTGGCTCGAACCCGAAGAGGCCTGGTGCCGATGGGTCGCCGTGCTCGAGCGTGGCCACGGGACCCAACCTAGACCCGGCGGGGCCGGTCAGCCCGCGGTCAGCCCCCCATGGGGGACATCCCGTGCACGGGGCCGTCGCCGGGGACGGTCAGCGCCGGGACCGCCTCTGGGGCGGCGAGCAGGAGCACCCCGAGGACGAGGAGGACCGCCGCCGTCCCGTACGTCGCGACCCGCCGCCAGGGGACGGTCTTCTCGACGGCGATCAGCCCGGCCACCACTGCCATCCAGGGCACGCTCATGACCCCCAGCGCGAAGAGCGCGGCCATCAGCGCCCAGCAGCACCCGACGCACCAGGCGCCGTTCCTGGTTCCCATCCGGAACGCTCCCACCCGCCCGTCGCGCCAGGAGCTGAGCAGCGACCCGAGTGGGCTGCGGCACCGGCCGAGGCAGACGTCCTTGAACGGGCTCAGCTCGTAGCCGGCCGCGACCAGCAGCGTGGCCCCGGCCACCGACCGGCCCGCGCGGTCCCAGGCGAGCACGTCCCCGGGGATGCGGGCTGCGGCCACGGCGATCGCGAAGGCCAGCACACCGGCGCCGGCCCACGTGACCAGGTAGCCCGCGGCGAACAGCAGCGGCGAGAGCGGGGACCGCTGCCTGGTCAGGCGGGAGTAGAGAGCGACCGTCGGTGCCACGGACGGGAACATCATCGCGGCCATCATCGCGACCCAGACCCCGAGGAACCAGCCGAACGCCCCGAGGCCGGTCCACGGCCCGGCGTCCATGCCGCGCATCCGGTCGACCGTCCACCACCAGCCGACGCCGGCCAGGGCGAACAGCAGCGCGACGAGGCCGAGGCGGACCCGAACCGCGGCGAGGGCCGGGGCCGGACCGCCGCCGGTACGTCCCCGCGCCGGAGCGCTCATCCGCTCAGGCGGACCAGGCGAACTCGGACGTCGACAGGCTGCTCCTGCCCTCGTACTCGATGCCGAAGGCGTTGATCCGCGAGCGCCGCGCCTCGGCCATGGTCAGATCGGATGCGACCGGGTGGAACCCGCCGGCGAAGCGGACCGGCGTCCCCGACTCGACCCCCCAGGGCACGATGTCCTCGATCTCGAAGTCGATCGCGTCCCCGACCCGGACGCTGTGCCGCAGCCCGTCGTCGCTGACCTCGATCGCCGCGCGCTCGACCCCGAGCACCTCACCGACGAGCGGGGCGAGCGCTCCCATCGGGCCGCCGAGCTGCCCACCGAAGAGCTGGGTGAGCTTGTCGAACTGCTCGTCGGTGGACTGGTCGTCGATGAACACCCCGAGCCGCCAGTTGCCGTCGGTCATGACCTTCGGCGTGTCGATCACCGCCGCCACCCGGCGCCCGGCGATGTCGGTGCCCTCGATCTCCCCCGTTCGGATGGAGAACACGAGCGTCGCCCGGCAGAAGTCATAGGTGGCGCCGTGGTCGAAGGAC
Source organism: Modestobacter sp. DSM 44400 (assembly GCF_900107175.1). Taxonomy (GTDB): domain Bacteria; phylum Actinomycetota; class Actinomycetes; order Mycobacteriales; family Geodermatophilaceae; genus Modestobacter. The sequence goes on from NZ_FNOZ01000009.1 coordinate 101,543, forward strand.
AGGCTGCACGGGCACATCAGCTCGCAGGAACAGGTTTCGACGTAGCTTCCGGTCAGGCTCCACGCCATCGCTGGCTCCCTCCGAGAGGCGCCGATCTCCACCCGTCGGGACGTGCGGGTCAACCGATTGCCGGACGGCTAGCCGCACGGGCGACGAACTGGCGGTCGACACCACTGCCCGGCGCGCGATCATGGGGCCTGGCTACATGGGCAGCACACAGGCGCAGTAGCACGATGTGGCACAGACCACCCGTGCAGAGCCGCACCCCTGGAGAAGTTCCGTGCACCGTCCCCGCTCCGTCACCCTGACCCTCGCGCTGGCCGGCGTCCTCGCCCTCGGCGCCTGCGGCAGCCCGAGCTCGTCGTCGTCCTCTGGCGGAGGCGGTGGCGGTGGCGACGCGGCCGGCGACAGCACGCCCGTGCAGGTCGGTCTCGTCTACTCGAAGTCCGGCCCGCTGGCCACCTACGGCGCCCAGTACCTGCAGGGCTTCCAGGCCGGGCTGGACTACGCCACCGACGGCACCGGCGAGGTCGACGGCCGCCCGATCGAGGTCATCGAGCGCGACGACGCCGGCGATCCGGCCAAGGCCGTCGCCGAGGCCACCGACCTGATCGGTCAGGGTGTGCAGATCCTCGGTGGCTCCACATCCTCCGGCGTGGCCACGCAGGTCGCGCCGCTGGCCGAGCAGAACGACGTGCTGTTCGTCTCCGGCCCGGCCGCCACCGACGCGATCACCGGTATCAACGGCAACACCTTCCGCTCCGGCCGGCAGACCTACCAGGACATCCTCACCGCGCAGTCCTTCATCGGCGATCCCGCGGGCAAGAGCGTCCTGGTCTACGCCCAGGACAGCGCGTTCGGCCAGGCGAACGTCGCCGCGGTCACCGCCGTGCTCGGTGGCGCGGGAGCCACCGTCACCCCGCTGCTCGTCCCGGCCAGCGCCACCGACCTCACGCCGTTCGCCGTCCAGGCCCGCGACGCCGGCGCCGATCTGACTTTCGTGGCGTGGGCCGGAGAGACTGCGCCGGCGATGTGGCAGGCCATGGGCCAGCAGGGCGTCTTCGATGCGACCACCGTGGTCAGCGGACTGGACCTGCGGGCTTCCTACCCGACCTACGGCGACCAGGCCACGCAGCTGAACTTCCTGTCCCACTTCTTCGCCGAGGCCGTGGACAACGAGGTCAGCCAGGCCATGGCCGAGCGGGTCGAGGCAGCCGGCGGCACGGTCGACATATTCACCCCCGACGGCTTCACCGCCGCGCAGATGATCGTGCACGCCATCTCCGAGGGCGGGGACGACGTCAACGCGATGATCGACTCCCTCGAGGGCTGGACCTTCGACGGCGTCAAGGGTGAGCTGACCGTCCGCGCCGAGGACCACGCGCTGCTGCAGCCGATGTTCCAGGCCACGCTCGAGGACCAGGGCGGCACGCTGGGCCCGGTCCTGGTCGACACCCTCGACCCGGAGCAGACCGCCCCGCCGGTCACCAAGCCCTGAGCGATTCCGCGTGACGACCCAGACCGAACCGGGTCCGCCCCGCCCCGCGCCGTCCGGCGGGGGCGGGCCGGTGCTCCGGGTCGCCGGCCTCACCTGCGCGATCGGCGGGGCGGTCATCGTCTCCGACGTCTCCTTCGACGTCGCCCCGGGTGAGTTCATCGCCGTCATCGGGCCGAACGGCGCCGGCAAGACGTCGCTGTTCAACCTGCTGTCTGGGCTTATGCCGGCCACCGGCGGCACGGTGACCCTCGCCGGGCACGACGTCACGACCGCCTCCCCCGCCACCCGCGCGCGGCGGGGGCTGGGCCGCACCTTCCAGTCCTCCTCGGTGTTCGCCGGGCTGTCGGTCGCCGAGAACGTGCGGCTCGCTGCCCAGGCCCGGCTCGGCGGCAGCCTCCGATTCTGGCAGCGGGTCCGACCGGACGACGAGGCCCAGCAGGTCGCCACCCGCTCGCTGGAGCGGGTCGGGCTCGCCGCCCGCAGCCGGGACCTCGCCGGGTCCCTGTCCCACGGCGACAAGCGGAAGCTCGAACTGGCCATCCTGCTGGCCACCGACCCGGCTGTCGTGCTGCTCGACGAGCCGATGGCGGGGGTCAGCATCGAGGACGTCGCCGGCCTCACCGAGGTCATCGGCGCCGTGCACCGGGAGGAGGGCAAGACCGTGCTCATGGTCGAGCACCACATGGACGTGCTGCTCGGGCTGGCCGACCGGGTCGCGGTGATGCACCACGGCTCGCTGCTGGCACTGGACACCCCGGCCCGGGTGACTGCCGACCCCGCCGTCCAGGAGGCGTACCTGGGGGACGCCCTGTGAGCACGACTGAGCCGACCGCCGCCCAGCGTCCGGTGGTGCTCCAGCTGACCGACGTGCACGTCCGGCTGTCCGGCAGCCACATCCTGCAGGGCGTCGATCTCACCGTCCGGCGCGGCGGGGTCACCGCGCTGCTGGGCCGCAACGGCGCCGGCAAGACGACCACCGTCAAGTCGGTGCTCGGGCTGGTACCGGCCGCCGGCACCATCGAGCTCACCGACGCCGCGGGCCGGGTGCACCGGCTCACCGGCCGGCGCACCCACGAGGTGGTCCGGCTCGGCGTCGGCTACGCACCGGAGGACCGGGAGGTTTTCGGCGGGCTCACCGTGGCGGAGAACCTGGCGCTCGCCGAGCGCCGCGGCTCGGCCCACCACCCCGACCGGGTCTACGAGCTGTTCCCCGAGCTCCAGCAGCGCAGCCGCCAGCTGGCCGGGACGCTGTCCGGCGGCCAGCAGCAGATGGTCGCGATCGGACGACTGCTGCTCAACGACAACCAGGTGCTGCTGGTCGACGAACCGACCAAGGGACTTGCCCCGCTGCTGGTCACCGAGGTCGCCGAGGTGTTGGCCCGCGCGGCCGAGGAGGTCACCGTGCTCCTGGTGGAGCAGAACCTGTCGGTGGTGCGGCGGATGGCCATCGACGCCGCCGTCGTCGACAACGGACGGGTGGTCTGGACCGGCTCGGCCTCCGAGCTGCTCGCCGACGCAGACCGCACCAGGGAGCTTCTCGGGGTCGCCACCAGCGCGCCGCTCGATGAATCGCGAAGCCATTCGTCGAGCGGGGCCGAAGGCCGCACTCGGGAGGATTTGCCCGCACGGCGCAGCCGTTCCGCTCCGGCACCGGAGGTGGGTGGATGAGCACCATCGTGCTGCTGACCGTCACGGGGCTGGGTCTGGCGGCGCTGTACTTTTTGGTGGCCTCAGGCCTGAGCTTGATCTTCGGCCTGATGGGCGTGCTCAATTTCGCGCACGGCGCGTTCCTGACCGTCGGTGCCTACGGCACGTGGTGGGCGGCGGGGCACCTGCCCGGTGCCGGGTCCACCGGCTGGAGCTTCGTGCTCGCCGTCGTCTTCGGCGTCGCGGTCGGGACGGCGGTGGCCGCGCTGGTCGAGCTGGCCCTGATCCGCCCGCTCTACGAACGGCACATCGAGCAGGTGCTCGTCACCGTCGGCCTGTCGCTGGCGATGGTGGCGCTGGTCCGGGCCATCTGGGGCGCCGACGCGCGCCCATTCCCCCGGCCGGAGTGGGCACAGCGGACGACGTCCCTGCTGGGCGCGAACGTGCCCAACGACCGGTTCCTGCTGATCGGCACCGCCGTGGTCGTGCTGGTCGCGGTGCTGGTGCTGCTGCGCTCCACCCGGATCGGCCTGGTCATCCGGGCCGGGGTGGAGAACCGCACGATGGTCACCGCGCTGGGCATCGACGTCCGCAAGGCCTTCACCCTCGTCTTCGCCGTCGGCGGGGCGTTCGCTGCGCTGGCCGGCTCACTGGGCGGGGTCTACCTGGGCTCCATCTCCCCCGGCCAGGGCACCTCGCTGCTGATCTTCGCCTTCATCGTGGTCGTCATCGGCGGGATGAGCTCGATCACCGGCACGGCGGTCGCCGCGGTGCTGGTCGGGCTGGTGCAGCAGTACGCCAACTACTACGCGGCCAGCGGGGTGGGCGACCTGTCGGTCGTGCTGCTGCTGGCCGTCGTCCTGCTGACCCGGCCCAGCGGCCTGAGTGCGAAGGTGGCCTGAGATGCGGTCGGTCCCGATCGGGCGGTTCGCACCGCTCGTCATCCTGGTGGTCCTCGCGGTGCTGCCGTACTCCACCCTGCAGGTGCCCGTCCTGTTCGACGGGCTGCTCAACAGCCCTGGCACGCTGCAGCTGCTCGCGCTCTGCCTGTTGTTCGGCGGGCTGGCGCTCTCCTACGACCTGCTGTTCGGGTTCACCGGGTTGCTGTCGTTCGGGCACGCGCTCTACTTCGCCGGCGGCACCTACGTGGCCAACCTCGCGCTCACCGAGCTCGGCTGGGGCCTGGGCGCGGCGCTGCTGCTCACCACCGCCGTCGGCACCGTGCTGCCGCTGCTGGTCGGTTCGGTCGCGCTGCGGGTCTCCGGGATCGCCTTCTCGATGGTCACCCTGGCCACCGCGCAGGTCGGCTCCATCCTGGTGCTCCAGGACCCGGGCGGGTACACCGGCGGCGAGGAGGGCCTGGCGCTGGACCGCGGGCAGGTCCCCGACGCCTTCGTCGGCGTGTTCAACACCGTCAACCTGTACTGGCTCGCACTGGTCTACCTGACGGTGGTCTACGTCGTGGTCAGCTGGGTGACCCGCTCGCGGGCCGGCCGGGTGTGGCAGGCCATCCGGGAGAACGAGCGCCGGGTCGAGGTGCTGGGCCTGCGGCCCTACACCTTCAAGCTGCTGGTGTTCGTTCTCGCCGGGCTCCTCGCCGCCCTGGGCGGTGTCGTGCACCTGCTGGTGCTCGGCGGGTCCACCCCCCGGACGACGACCTCGGAGTTCACCCTCAGCCTGCTGGTCATGGTGGTGCTGGGCGGGGCGGGCAGCCGGTGGGGGGCGGTGCTGGGCGGGGTGCTCTACACCTATCTGGACAGCCGGCTCACCGACCTGGCCTCCTCCCCCGCCGTCCAGGACCTGCCCGAGTGGCTGCGGGTCCCGCTCAGCGAGCCGTTGTTCCTGCTCGGGTCGCTGTTCGTCGTCGTGGTGTTCTTCGTGCCCGGAGGCATCGCCGGGCTGGTGGACCGGCTGCGTTCCCGGCGCCGCCGGGGCGAGGACGACGGGCCGGCCCCGGGCCGGGTGGTCGAGCAGCTGAAGGACCGGGTCGGCGCCGGGATGAGCGGCCCGCGCGACGGCATCTGACCCCCGCACATCGAGCCGGCCCCCGGGGCAGAAATGGCCATTTCTGCCCCCGGGGGCGGTTCAGCCGGCGGCCAGGCGGTGCAGCCGCAGGGCGAGCTGGACCTCCAGGGCCCGGTCCGGGGCCGACCAGTCCCGGCCCAGCAGCCGCCCCACCCGCTCCAGCCGTTGGGTGACGGTGTTGACGTGCACACCGAGGGCCTCAGCGGCCCGTGCGGGGCTGCCACCGCCGTCGAACCAGGCGCGCAGCGTGGCGGCCAGCTCGGTGCCGCGGCGGGCGTCGTAGTCCAGGACCGGCCCCAACTCCCCGGTGACGAAGCCGGCGACGTCGCGCCCCTCCCCCACCAACAGCCCGAAGAAGCCGAGCTCGTCGACCGCGGCCGCCTGCCCGGCGCGGCCCAGCGCGACCAGCGTGGTGGCGCACCGCTCCGCATCGGCGTGCGCACCGGCCAGCGCCTCGGGCCCAGCGGCCGGCCCGGCCGCGCCCACCGTGACCGGCCCGGCGCCGGCGCCGGTGAGGTCGCGCCGCACGGTGGCGGCGGCGTCTGCGGGCGGGACGTCGGGCAGGCAGAGCACCACGCGGCCGGCGTGCACGCCGGCCAGGCCGCCCCGGGTGGCGGCCAGGTGGGTGGCGGCCGCGCACGCGCGGGCCTGGGAGCGCTCCTCGACCCGGACGACGACGACCGCACAGCGCGCGTCGAGGTCGGCCCCGACCCGGCGGGCCCGCTCCCGCAGCCCCTCCGGGTCGCGTCCCGGGGAGGTGAACAGCTCGTCGAGCAGCTCGCCGCGGACCCGGTCCTCGGCCGCGGCGGCCGACCGGCGGAAGAGCAGCAGGAGCGCGGTCACCAGCGCGGCCCGTTCCAGGATCCGCTGGTCGGATTCCGAGAGCTCCGCCGCGCGCCGCAGCACCAGGCCCCCGAGCAGCTCGGAGTCCACGGTGACCGCGGCGGTCCACCACTCGCCGTCCCGGACCGTGCGTCCTGTGGTGGAGGCCAGCGCCAGCGTGCCCGCGGCGTCGGGCGACACCTGGGCACCGGTGCCCCGGTCACGCACCCCCCGGGCGTCGGAGTCGACGACGGTGACCGCACCGCCGAGCGCTTCGGTGACCGCCGCCGCGACGTCCTCGACCCCGCCGCCGTGCAGCACCAGGTCGATGAACCGGTCGTGCGCGCCGGCGGCCCGCTCGACCGACTCGGTGTGCGCGCGCAGCTCGCGGCTTGCGGTGGACAGCTCGTCCAGGGCGGTCCGGGTCTCCTCCAGCAGCCGGGCGTTGTCCAGCGCGATGGCCGCGTGCGCGGCCAGCGACCCCAGCAGGGCGACCTCGGAGCGCTCGAAGGACCGCACGCTGCGGTCGGCGGCGTAGAGGACGCCGATGACCTGGGACCCCCGCACCAGCGGCACCCCGAGGATCGCGACCAGCCCCTCGTCGTCCACCCCGCCGTTGATGTCGGTGGTGTGCCGGAACCGCGGGTCGGAGAAGTAGTCGTCGGTGGCGTAGGGCGACGCCGTCTGCGCGACCAGGCCGCCGAGGCCGGCGCCCATCGGCAGCCGCAGGGCCTGGAACCGTGCTGACACCGAGCCGTCGGTGACCCGCATGTACGTGTCGCGGCGGGCGTCGTCGTTGAGGGTCAGGTACGCGGTGTCGGTGCCGAGCAGCCGGCGAGCCCGTTGGACGATCGCGGTGAGCACCTGGTCGACCCCGTGCAGGGCGGCCAGGTCGTTGGCGGTGTCGAACAGGGCCGAGAGCTCGGACTCCCGTCGTCGGCGGGCGGCGAAGGCCTCGCGCACCTGCAGGGCGCGCAGCTTCACCTGCTCCAGCTCGGCCAGCTCGGCGGGCCCGGCGCCCGCGGCGCGTGCCTGGACGACGGGTCGCTCGAACTCGATGGCGGCGGCCTCTCCGAGTAGAAGCTCGAAGAACTCCCCCGCCACAGCCAGCTGACCGGAACCCGGGGCCGGCCCCCTGCAGGGGCCCGCCGCGAGCTGGCGAGTGGTGGGGGGCAGGGGGTCCTCCATCAGTGGGCGCTCCACCCGCCGTCCATGACCACGGAGGTGCCGGTGACCGAGGTGGCGGCGGGCGAGCAGAGCCAGGCGACGGCGTCGGCGACCTCGTCGGGCTCCAGCAGCCGCTTGACCGCCACCGGACCGAGCATGACCTCCCCGAGGACGTCCTCCTCCCTCATCCCGTGCGCCCTCGCCTGGTCGGCGATCTGTCCCTCGACCAGCGGCGTCCGCACGTAGGCGGGGTTGACGCAGTTCGAGGTCACCCCGTGCGGTGCCCCCTCCAGGGCGATCACCTTCGACAGACCCTCCAGGCCGTGCTTGGCGGTGACGTAGGCGGACTTGTACGGCGAGGCGCGCAGCCCGTGCACCGAGCTGATGTTCACCACCCGACCCCAGCCGCGCTCGTACATGTGCGGGAGCGCGCCCCGGACCAGCCGGAACGGCGCTTCCAGCATCAGCCGCAGGATCAGGGAGAACCGGTCCACCGGGAACTCGTGCAGCGGCGCCACGTGCTGCAGGCCGGCGTTGTTGACCAGCACGTCGACATCGAGGTCCAGGGCGTCGACCGCGTCGAGGTCGGACAGGTCGACGGTGACCGCCGTCCCGCCCACCTCGGCGGCGACGGCCTGTGCGCCGTCGGCGTCCCGGTCGACCACGACGACCGCCGCGCCGTCGGCGGCCAGCCGGACCGCGCAGGCCCGGCCGATGCCCGATGCCCCTCCGGTCACCATCGCCCGCCGGCCCGCCAGGGGTGTCGCTGTCATGCCCCGGACGGTAGACGGCGGATGCGACCCGCCCCACGTCGCCCGCGCACACAACGACTGAACTTGTCGTGGGGGGACGCCACACGGGCAGCGGGCGCTGCGACAGGGCGGTCGCACATGGTCTACGCCCCGGCCACCCGCGGCAGGACTTCCGTGCCCAGCAGCTCGATGCCCCGGAGCAGGCCGGCATGGGCCAGCCGCGGATTGGTCATCTGCAGCGAGATGCGGTCGACCCCGCCCAGCTGCCCGGCCACCCGGGCGATCTTGGCGGCCACGGTGTCGGGGTCGCCCAGAAAGAAGGCGCCGTCCGGCCCGGAGGTGGCGTCGAACTGCCGGCGGGTGGGCGGGGAGAAGCCCCGTTCCCGGGAAACCTTGGTGAACATCTCGTGCCAGCCCGGGTAGATGGCGTCCGCGGCGGCCTGGCTGCTCTCGGCGACGAAGCCGAACACGTGCAGCCCCACCTGCAGCGCCTCGGGCGGGTGCCCGGCCTGGGCACCGGCCCGGCGATAGAGGTCGACGAGCGGCCCGAACTGGCGCGGCTCGCCACCGATGATCGCCACCATGAGCGGCAGGCCGAGCAGCCCGGCACGGGCGAAGGACTCCGGTGTCCCGCCGACCCCCACCCAGATCGGCAGCGGGTCCTGCACCGGGCGCGGGTAGACGCCCTGCCCGGTGAGGGCCGGCCGGTGCCGACCGGACCAGGTCACCTGCTCCGAGTCCCGGATCCGCAGCAACAGGTCCAGCTTCTCGGTGAACAGGCTGTCGTAGTCGGCCAGGTCCAGGCCGAACAGCGGGAACGCCTCGGTGAACGAGCCCCGCCCGACGACCAGGTCGATCCGGCCCTTCGAGATCAGGTCCAGAGTGGCGAACTCCTGGAAGACCCGCACCGGATCGGCGGCGCTGAGCACGTTCACCGCGCTGCCGAGCCGGATGCGGAAGGTGCGGGCGGCCGCGGCGGCGAGGATGACCGCCGGCGCGGAGTCGTAGTACTCCGGGCGGTGGTGCTCGCCGATGCCGAAGGAGTACAGGCCCACCCGGTCGGCGAGCTCGATCTCCTCCAGCAGGTGCTGCATCCGTTCCTCGGCGCCGATGACGCGGCCCGAGGCGGGGTCGGTCACTGCCGAGACGAAGCTGTCGACGCCCACATGCATGGGCGCCAGTCAAGCAGGTGGGCGGCTGCGAGCATGGCGCCGTGCTCCTCGCCGACGTCCTCGGGACCTCCACCGCCGTCGCGGCCACCCGATCCCGGACGGCGAAGGCCGCGGCGATCGCGGAGCTGCTGAGTGGCGCGGCGCCCGGCGAGGTCGAGCCGGTCACCGCCTGGCTGGCCGGCGAGCCCCGTCAGGGGCGGCTGGGCCTGGGCCGGCGCACCCTGTCGACCGCGGCGCAGCCGCCGGCGCCGGCGCCGTTCCTGACCGTGGCCGAGGTCGACCGGGCCCTCACCGAGCTCGCCGCGACGACCGGCCCGGGCTCGGTGGCCCGGCGCGACGCGGTCCTCGGTGGCCTGCTGTCGGCCGCCACCGTCGATGAGCAGGGCTTCCTGGTGCGGCTCCTCACCGGCGAGCTGCGCCACGGGGCGCTCGAGGGCGTGGTGCTCGACGCGGTTGCCGGCGCCGCCGGCGTTTCCGCGACGAGCGTCCGCCGGGCCCTGATGCTCTCCGGCCGGCTGCCGGAGACCGCGGCAGCCGCGCTGGCCGGCGGGGTCGCCGCCCTCGACGCGGTGCACCTGGAGGTCGGCCGCCCGGTGCGGCCCATGCTCGCCAGCCCGGGCTCCTCGCTCGACGCCGCGCTCGCCGACCTCGGTCGCGACATCACCGTGGAGTACAAGCTCGACGGCGCCCGCATCCAGGTCCACCGGGACGGCGACGTCGTCCGGGTGTGGACCCGCACCCTGCGCGAGGTGACCGACGGCGTGCCCGAGCTGGTCGAGCGCATCCGGGCCCTGCCGTGCGAGACCGCCGTCCTCGACGGCGAGACCCTCGCCCTGGACGACGACGGCCGGCCGCGCGCGTTCCAGGACACGATGAGCCGCTTCGGTGCCGACGCCGCCGACGAGGGCGTGCTGCTGTCCCCGTTCCTGTTCGACCTGCTCCACCTGGACGGTCGCGACCTCCTCGACGAGCCGCTGTACGTCCGCCTCGATGCCCTGGCCGGCCTGCTGGCCGCCGACGAGCACGCCGCGCTGCGGATGCCCGGCGTCCGGCGGCCCGACGTCGAGCAGGCGGCGGCGGTGCTGGACGGTGCGCTCGCCGCCGGCCACGAGGGCGTCGTCGTCAAGGCCCTCGATGCGGCGTACGCCGCCGGCCGGCGCGGCCGGGCCTGGCAGAAGGTCAAGCCCGTGCACACCCTCGACCTGGTCGTGATCGGCGCGGAGTGGGGGTACGGTCGCCGGTCGGGGAAGCTGTCGAACATCCACCTGGGGGCCCGGGACCCCGACGGTGGCGAGCCGGTCATGGTGGGCAAGACGTTCAAGGGGATGACCGACGAGCTGCTGGACTGGCAGACGCGGACCTTCCCCGGGCACGCCCAGGAGCACGCCGACTGGGGGGTGCGGCTCCGACCGGAGCTCGTCGTCGAGATCGCCCTGGATGGCGCCCAGCGCAGCACCCGCTACCCGGGCGGGGTCGCGCTGCGGTTCGCCCGGGTGCTGCGGTACCGGCCGGACCGGACCGCGGCCGACGCCGACACGATCGAGGCGGTGCGCGCCCTGCTCGCCGGCTCCTGAGCCGAGTGGCCGGGCTCAGGTGGCGGTGACGCGCACCCGGGCCCAGGAGTTGTTGACGTAGCCCTTGGGATTCCAGAGGTCTTCCGGTTGCTGCGGTTGCAGCGCGCCGGTTGGGTCCCACGCCCGGGCGGTCAGTTCGGTGGTCCCCGGCGGCAGGTCGACGTCGATGCGCCAGTGTTGCCACGTCCATGGCCCGTCTGGCGCGTCGACCCGGGCCTGCACCCAGGTGACCCCCCGGTCGGCCGAGACGTCGACCCGCTCGACGGTGCGGTCCTCGCCGGCGTAGGCGTACCCGGTCACGGTGACCGGTCCGGCCGGCCGGGTCTGCCCGTCCCCGGGGGCGAGGATCTCGCAGTTGAGGGCCACCGGGCCCAGCGACGGCCCGGCGGCGGCGTCGGCCGTCCCCGGGTCCGCGGCGGGGGGCAGCAGCCGGTACGCGGTGGCCTGGAAGTGGCCGGGAAAGGATTCCGCGGACGCAGTGACGTGCTGCAGCCACTTCACGCTGCGCGCCCCGATCCAGCCGGGCACCACGAGCCGTACGGGCGCACCGTGCACGGGGGTCAGTGCCCGGCCGTTCATGGCCCAGGCCAGCAGCACCTCCGGCGAGGTCGCCTTGCCGACCGGCACCGAGGCGCCGTAGGCCTCGGGCGGGTCAGGGATGTGCGAGACGTCGGGAGCCTGGAAGCACACGTGCTGTGCCTCTTCCAGCAGACCCGCGGCGTCCAGCACGTCGCCCAGTGCGACCCCGGTCCAGGTGGCGGTGGATGTGGCCCCGCCCTGCCAGGGGTCCTCTCCGGGGATGTCCCGCACAGCGATCAGTCCCGCACGCCGGTTGCCGGCGCACTGCAGGGTCACCGGCAGCGTCCGCTCGACGAACCGGGCCTGCAGGTCGGCCAGTGACAGCTCCACCGGGTGCTCGACCAGGCCGTCCACCCGCAACCGCCACGACGTGGGGTCCAGATCGGGGACGGGGCCGTGGTTGCGGGAGTAGAACGTGTCGACCGCGGTGACGGGATGCCCGGCCAGGGCCGACACCGGGGGTTCGGCGTTGTAGGGGTCCTGCTCGTGCACCAGCATGTCCTCGCGCTTGTCCCACGAGCTCACGGTTCCTCCTGAGATGGTGCCGGGAATCAGCACCGGACGGTCATCAGATCGCCCGCCCAGTACACCGGGCCGTCGTACTCGCTGCGGATGAGTCGCTCCGCGGCCGCCTGCTCGTCCTCCAGCTCCGGCATCACGTGCGTGAGGAGCAGCGCCCGGGCCCCTGCCGCAGCCGCCGTCCGGCCGACCTCGCTGGGGGTGGCGTGCAGATCCCCGTGCGGGACGTCGCGCTCGGGCAGCGCCATGTCGTGCACCAGCAGGTCGGCCCCGCGGGCGAGCCCGGCCAGCGGCGGGTGATGACTTTGGACGTCGCCGCCGACCACGACGGCCCGGTCAGCGGCCTCGATCCGGTAGGCGACCGCAGGCATCATGCCGTGCGGCACCGCGACGGCCGAGACGGTGAACCCGGGACCAGCCAGGACCCTCGTGACAGAGGAGTCCTGGGGGTCACTGGGCACGTCGGTCGGTGCGAGCGCGAAGTCGGGGAACGTGTGCAGGTAGCTCAGGCACCCTGCGGTCCGAAGAGCAGGTCGCAGAACCGCGCGCAGCCCGGGTGCTGCTCCCGCCCCGCCGGGCCGGCGACCGCCAGCGGCCATTCCCGCTCGGCCATCGCCATGGCGAAGACCACCGGGGCCAGCCCGCCGCTGTGGTCGATGTGGGTGTGGGTGAGCAGGACCGCCTCCAGCGACGTGACGTCGACCCCGGCGCGGCCCAGCCGCTCGAAGGTCCCCCCGCCCGCGTCGACCAGCACCTTCGCCTGCCCGTCCAGCCGGACCACCAGGCCGGAGGAGGCGCGGTCCGGGTTGACGAACGGGCCACCGCTGCCGAGCACGGTCACCGACATCCCCCGGTCGGTCGGCGCCTCGATCCCCATCGCCCCGACCTGCCCTGTCCCCGTCCCGGTCAAACGGCCAGGGCGGCGTCCGGGTCGACACCCCGCGCGCGCAGGGCCGCTTCGATCGCCTCGCAGACGGTGCGGACCACCGCCACGCGCGCCCAGCGCTTGTCGTCGGCTGCAACGATGTGCCAGGGCGCCGCCGGTACGTCGGTGCGCTCGATCATCTCCTCGACGGCGGCCTCGTAGTCCGCCCGTCTCTCCCGGTTGCGCCAGTCCTCGTCGGTGAGCTTCCAGGCGCGGTACGGATCGGCCTGGCGGGACTCGAACCGGCGCAGCTGCTCCTGCGGTGACAGGTGCATCCAGAACTTGACCAGGACCGTCCCCTCCGCGGCGAGGGTGGCCTCGAGGTCGGCGATCTCGCCGTACGCCCGCTGCCAGGCCTCCTCCGGAGCGAAGCCCTCCACCCGCTCGACCAGCACCCGGCCGTACCAGGTGCGGTCCAGCACGGCCATGCCGCCCCAGCCGGGCAGCACCGGCCAGAACCGCCACAGGAAGTGGTGCCGCTTCTCGTCGAAGGTGGGGGCGGCGAACTGCGCTACCCGCACGTGCCGGGGGTCGAGGTGGTCGACGAGCCGCTTGATCGCACCGCCCTTGCCCGAGGCGTCCCAGCCCTCGAACAGCACGCACAGCGGCGGCCCGATCGTTCCCGGCCCGAGCTGGCCGCCGAGCAGCAGGCGCAGGCCGACCAGCCGCTCCTGGGCGGCGGCGAGCTGCGCCTTGGCCTCGGGCTTCTTCAGCCGCAGGGTCAGGTCCACGTCGTCCAGCCGGCTCATGGCTGCACCCTGCCAGGAATGGGGAGCACCCGCGGCCCGGTGTGCGGGCAGCACAGGCCTGGGTCAGGCTGGCCCGGACAGCGACGGCAGGGGGCTCACATGGCACGGGTGGCGGTCACCGGCAGCAGCGGCAAGCTCGGGAGGGCGGTGGTGCCCCACCTGGTCGAGCACGGCTGGGACGTCGTGGCCCTGGACCGGGTCGCCGGCCTGCGGGACGACGTCGTCTCCTCCACGGTCGACCTCACCGACTTCGGGCAGGCCGTCGAGGCGCTGAGCGGCATCGACGACCGTCACGACGGCGTCGACGCCCTGGTGCACCTGGCCGCAGTCCCGGCGCCCGGCCTGCTGCCCAACGCGGCGACCTTCGCCAACAACATGACCACCTCGTACAACGTCCACAGCGCCGCGCTGCGGGCCGGCGTCCGGAAGATCGTCTGGGCTTCCAGCGAGACCGTGCTGGGGCTGCCCTTCGACGAGCCGCCGCCCTACGTGCCGGTCGACGAGGAGTACGCGCCGCGGCCCACGACGACGTACTCGCTGGTCAAGACCCTCGAGGAGGAGCTGGCCCGACAGCTGTGCCGGTGGCATCCGGACCTGTCGATGACCGGGCTCCGGTTCAGCAACGTCATGTACCCCGAGGACTACGCCGCCTTTCCGTCCTTCGACGCCGACCCCTCGCTGCGCCGGTGGAACCTGTGGGGCTACATGGACGCCCGCGACGGCGCGCAGGCGGTCCGGCGTGCCCTCGAGCACGACGTCCCGGGGGCGGACGTCTTCATCGTCGCCAACGCCGACACGGTGATGTCCCGGCCGAACGAGGAGCTGCTGGCGGCGGAATTCGCCGGCGTCCCGCTCGCGCGCCCGATCGGGTCACACGAGACGCTGCTGTCGATCGACAAGGCGCGCCGGGTGCTCGGCTACGAACCGACGCACTCCTGGCGGGACGAGACCGGCTCGTAGGGTTCGGCTCGCGGCCCGCGGTCATGCCTCCGTCGGCTCACCGCCCCGTCCGGCCACCCTGAGCCCGTACTGGGCGATCTTGCGGTAGAGCGTCGCCCGGGACAGTCCGAGCTCGGTGGCCGCTTGCAACACCGTGGTGCCCGGGTGGGTCAGGCAGCGCAGGATCTCGTCCCGCTCGAGCTGTTCCAACCGCGTCAGCGACCGCGAGCCGGAGCTCAGCACCGCCGGCCGAAGGTGGCCCACGTCGGTGCGCGCGACGGCCTCCCGGACGACGGAGCGCAGCTCGCGGACGTTCTCCGGCCAGGCGTACCCCGCCAGGGCCCGGACGGCGCGGGGCGTGAACTGCACGTCGCGGTGCCGCAGCTCCCGGGCGAAGGAGCGGGCCAGCGGCTCGACGTCCTCGGGGCGGTGCCGCAGCGCCGGGACCTCGACGACGGCGTCCACCACCGCCGCGAGCGGTTCGGGCACCGCCGCGAACGACGGCGCGGTCAGCACCGCCGGGCGGACCACCCCCGGCTGCGCCGCCGAGAGCACCGCGGCCAGGTCGTCGGCGGCCCAGGCCGGGAGGGCGTCGGCGCCGGAGACGACCACGCAGGTGTCCCGGGCGCTCAGCTCCGGGGCCCACAGGGCCAGCCAGGAGTCCACGTCGACAGCGGCCGGTGGCCGGGCGACGAGCACCCGCTCACGCCGGCGGCCGCCGTGCCGGGCCAGCGTGGCCACCGCCGCCTTGCCCGCCCCCGGCTCCCCCACCACGGCGAGCAACCGGCCGGCCGTGACCGCCTGCCGGGCCGCCGCCACGGCGTCCCGCCAGGCCCGGGAGGGACACGGGTCGGCACCGGGCAGCCGGTCGGCGAAGACGTGGAACACCTCGCCGCGGGGCATCGGCCGCACCGGGTGACCACCGGCCCGCACGTGCATCAGGGCGCTGGTGTTGCCGGCGGCGGACTGGGCCAGGGCCAGCAGCAGGTCCGAGGAGGCGTCGGACCAGGTGGTCATGTTGATGCTGCCCACCAGGCTCCCGGTGCGCGAGTCGAGGACCGGGACGGCTGCGCAGGTGTACCGGCGCAGCGGTGCCACGAAGTGCTCTCCGGCGCGGACCAGCGAGGGCACCCGGTCGGCCAGGGCGAGCGCGAGCCCGTTGGTGCCGGCGGTCCGCTCGCCGAAGTAGAAGCCCGGGGCGAGGTGCACCCGGTCCAGCGAGCGGTTGATGTCCGAGTCGCCGGACCAGCGGGCCAGCACGAGGCCCTCCGCGTCGGTGATCATGAGCCCGACGGGCTCGTTCACCAGGGTTCCGTGCAGGTGTTCCAGCACCTCGGCGCCGCACTCGTAGAACAGCGAGTCCGTGGGGACCGCGTCGGTGAAGACCGCCTCGACCGCTTCCGGGGACACCCCGTAACGCTGGCTGCGCACCCAGGACGCCTGCACCCGCGGCCGGGCAACGCCGCCATGGCGGCCGGTTCCAGCCAGTTGAGCAGGGCCGTCGGGCACGGGGACCTCCGAACGCCTCGTTGCGTCCTGCCGACTGTAGGTGTCTCAAAATGAGACAGCACACCCCGTCCACCGGCGCCGCGTGGGCCTAGCGTGACGATTGTGTGATCCAGCTCGCACCCGACGAGCCGGCCGGTCGAGGAGGAACCGTGTACAGCAAGGACGGCGAGAACTACTTCATCGTGGACGCCCACGTCGCACTCTGGGACGCCCGCCCGGAGAACCAGCTCAACGTGCACGGCAAGCAGTTCATCGACTGCTTCTACGACTACCACCGCAACCTCAGCCCGGAGTCCGAAGTCTGGCCCTACGAGGAGTACCTCTACCAGGGCGGCGAGCGGCTGATGAAGGACCTGTTCACCGACGGCTACGTCGACCACGCGATCTTCCAGCCCGCCCGCCTCGCCGAGTTCTACGCGAAGGGCTTCGGGCAGACCGAGGAGGCGTTCGCGCTCAGCCAGGCGAACCCGGACAAGCTGACCTACAACCACTGGTTCGACCCCCGGGACGGCGAGCGCGGGCTGGACCAGCTGCGTGCCGACGCCGAGCGCTTCGGCCTCACGGGCGTGAAGCTCTACACCGCCGACTGGCACGGCGACTCCCGCGGCTGGAAGCTCAACGACCCGACGGCCTACCGGTACTTCGAGGTCTGCCGGGAGCTGGGCATCCGGAACATCCACGTGCACAAGGGCCCGACCATCCGCCCGCTGGACCGGGACGCCTTCGACGTCGCCGACGTCGACCACGTGGCCACCGACTTCACCGACCTGAACTTCATCGTCGAGCATTGCGGGCTGCCCCGGCTCGAGGACTTCTGCTGGATCGCCACCCAGGAGCCCAACGTCTACGCCGGTCTGGCGGTGGCGATCCCGTTCATCCACACCCGGCCGCGCTACTTCGCCCAGATCATGGGTGAGCTTCTGTACTGGCTCGGTGAGGACCGGATCTTCTTCTCCAGCGACTACGCGCTGTGGACGCCGAAGTGGCTCATCGAGAGCTTCGTGGACTTCCAGATCCCCGAGGACATGAGCGAGTACGGCCCGCTCACCACGGCGCAGAAGAAGAAGGTGCTCGGGCTCAACGCCGCCAAGATGTACGACATCCCGGTGCCGGCCGAGCTGCAGCTGCCCGACGCCGACGAGACCGCGACCGGGCCACGGCAGCCCGAGAGCGCCGACCTGGCGATGGCCTGATGACGGCGGTCCTGACGGCGGTGACCGAGGACGACGTCCGCACCGCGCTGGGTTCCGTCGTCGACCCGGAGCTGGACGAGCCGATCACCGACCTGGGCTTCGTCCGCTCGGTCGCCGTCGACGGCGGGACGGTGGAGGTGCACCTCCGGTTGCCGACGTCGTTCTGCGCGCCGAACTTCGCCTGGCTGATGGTCTCCGACGCCCGGGACGCCGTCGCGGGCGTGCCCGGGGTCGGACGGGTGGTGCTCGAGCTGGACGACCACTCCGACTCCGACCTGATCAACGCGGGGCTGGCCGCTGACGCCGGCTACCGGGGCACGTTCGGGCACGAGGCCGAGGAGAGCCTGGACGAGCTCCGGGCGACCTTCCAGCGCAAGGCCCACACCGCGGCGATGGAGCGGGCGCTCACCGCACTGCTGCGCGCCGAACCGGTCCGGACCGAGGCCGACCTGGGCGAGGTCACGCTGGCCGACCTCCCCGCCGGGCCCACCACCGAAGCGCTGCTCCGCCGGCGGGCCACCCTCGGCCTGCCGGTGGACGGGAGGGCGCCGGTCCTGGTCGACGCCGCCGGCCGGCGGCCCGACCGGGCCGAGGTGCCGCTGGCGGTGCGTAAGGCCCGGTCGGTCCGCATCTCGATCGACGGCAACGCGCACTTCTGCCGCGGGCTGCTCGCCACCCGCTACCCCGGCGCGGAGGACGACCAGTTCCCTCGCGCCGACGACCGTCCCCTCCTCCCCGTCCTGGTCCAGGAAGTGAGCTCATGAAGGCCGTCCGAGTCACCGGTTACCACCAGCAGCTGCAGATGGACGACGTCCCGGTCCCCGAGGCGACCGGTCCGCACGACGTCGTCGTGAAGATCGGTGGCGCCGGGGTGTGCCGCACCGACCTGCACATCCTCGAGGGGCAGTGGGCGGAGAAGTCGCAGGTCGCGCTGCCCTACACGATCGGCCACGAGAACGCCGGGTGGGTGCACGAGGTCGGCTCGGCGGTGACCAACGTGGCGGTCGGTGACAAGGTGATCCTGCACCCGCTGGTCACCTGCGGGCTCTGCCGCGCCTGCCGGGCCGGGGACGACGTGCACTGCGAGAACTCGCAGTTTCCCGGCATCGACAGCGACGGCGGGTACGCCGAGTACCTCAAGACCTCAGCGCGCAGCTGCGTGAAGATCGACGACTCCCTGGAGCCCGCCGACGTCGCTGCGCTGGCCGACGCCGGCCTCACCGCTTACCACGCGGCGGCGAAGGCAGCCAGGCGGCTGCGCGCCGGGGACCGGTGCGTGATCATCGGCGCCGGCGGCCTGGGACACATCGGAATCCAGGTGATGGACGCCATCTCGCCTGCCGAGCTGATCGTCGTCGACCGCAACCCCGACGCGGTGAAGCTGGCGCTGTCGATCGGCGCCAGCCACGGGATCGTGGCCGACGGCAGCCAGGTCCAGCAGGTGCTCGACCTGACTGGTGGACACGGCGCCGAGGTCGTCATCGACTTCGTCGGCGAGGGCGGTTCGACGAAGGAGGGGCTCGCGATGACCCGGCGGGCGGGCGACTACCTGGTCGTCGGCTACGGGGAGAACGTCGACGTACCGACCATCGACCTGGTCTCCGCCGAGATCAACATCATCGGCAACCTCGTCGGCAGCTACAACGACCTGGTCGAGCTGATGGCCCTGGCTGCGCAGCACAAGGTCCGGCTGCACACCGCGAAGTACGCGCTGGACGACTTCCAGTCCGCGATCGACGACCTGGACGCCGGCCGGGTCCGCGGCCGGGCGATCCTGGTGCCCTGAGGGGGAGGTGCGGGCCCGCTACGGGGCCCGCACCTCCCCGTACAGCCGGGCCAGGTCGGGGAGCTGGTGATGGGCGTTCAGGCCGCTGGGGTTCGGCACCACCCAGGTCACCGCACCGCCCACGTGTTCCGGCTGCGGCCCCAGCACGGCCCGGGGACGCTCGAAGGCCAGCCGCCAGGCGGTGATGCCCAGGACAGCGAGCACCCGCGGCCGGTACCGGGCGACGAGGTCGGCGAGCGCCGCGGCGCCCTCCCGCAGCTCGGCCGGTTCCAGTTCGGCCGCCGTCCGGGTCGGCCGGGCCACCAGGTTGGTCACTCCCAGGCCGTAGCGCGGGAGCTCGCCGTCCTCCTCGGGGCTCAGCCGGCGCGGGGTGAGGCCGGCCGCGTGCAGGGCCGGCCAGAACCGGTTGCCCGGCCGGGCGAAGTGGTGCCCGCGGCTGGCCGACAGCAGCGAGGGGTTGATGCCGCAGAACAGCACGTCGAGATCCGGGACGACGACGTCCGGCAGCGGCTTGTCCGGCACGTTCGGGTCAGCGGCTCTGCAGCGCGTCCAGGGCCACGGCCATGGAGGCGGCGACGCGGAAGTCGAGCCGCGGGTCGGGGACGCTGACGGTGTAGCGGTCCTTGATGGTCTTCTGCCGCTCGCTGACCAACACCGTCACGCCTTGGGTGTCGACGAAGTCGAAGTGGAAGACGAAGGGCACCCAGACGTCGCCCACGTAGGGGAGAACGCCCCACATCCGCCGGAGGATCGCGATCCCTAGCCGGCGCTCCTGGCCGACGGCTTCGATGCCCGGAGCCGACAGGTTCCAGGTCGAGCGCAGCAGGCTGGCCCCGAACTGCTTGCTGAACATGCCGAGCGGGTTGCCGTGCTCGTCGAAGACGTCATGCTCGGCCGAGACGTCGAGTCGCTGCCGGGCCTTGAAGGAGAACACCGGGCGGGTCTTAGACTCGTCGGCGTAGAAGACCACCTCCTCCTTGAGCTTCATCCGCTTCTGCTCGGCCAGCGCCAGCAGGTGCCCCTCGCTGCCGTCGGGGTTGGCGGCCAGCACCTCGTACCGGTTGACCATCAGCGTGATCCGCTGCTTGACGAAGAACGCCGGCACGACCATGGCGGCCGGTGGCTGGTGCCCGGGAGGGACGGTCATGGCGGAGCTCCTGTACGGGTCGGTCGCGGCGGAACGCCCATCCTGGCCCATCGGGGCCGATGCTGACCGCATGCCGCAACACCGCTGGCCCGCCCAGCTACCGCCGGACGAGCTGGGCGCCGTCGTCCACGGGCCGGTCGTGCTCGCCCGCTCCCCCGGCATCGCCGCCGGAGTGCGCTGCGTCTTGGCGCACCCCGGCGGTCTGCGGCTGCCGCTGGTCCTGCGCGCTCGGGATGTGCAGGCCGAGGCCGCGGCCCGCGCCACCTTCCTGCGCAACCGGGGAGACCACGAGGCGTGGTCCGGTCCGCTGCTCACCGTCGAGCTGGACGGGTTGTCGGGGGTCGCCGACCCACTGGGGCAGCGGTCCTCCGGCGGCGACGACGATTTCTCCCTCGACGCGGACTGCTGGCTCGGCGGGCTGCCGCCCGACGGCCGCGTTCGGCTGGCCGCGGGCGGTTCTGGCCGAAGCGAGCATCGTGCTCACCCTCGACGATCTGGACGACCTCGCCGACCGGGTCCTGTCGCTGCCCTGACCGGACGCCCGTTCCTCAGCCGCCGGCAGCCAGCTCGGCCACGACCGCCGCCGTGAAGCCGCTGGTCGTCGTCGAGCCGCCAAGGTCCGGCGTCGTGATGCCGCGGACCACGGTGGACCGGACCGCAGCGTGTACCCGGTACCCGGCGTCCCGCAGGACGGCGTCACCGCGCCGGTCGCCGAGCCACTCCAGGAGCATCGCGGTGGACAGCATCATGGCGATCGGGTTGGCCACGTCCCGGCCGGCGATGTCGGGCGCGGACCCGTGGGCCGCCTGCGCCATCGCCCGGTCGTCCGAGGTGTTCAGGGACGGCGCGGTGCCGAGCGAGCCGGCGAGCTCACCGGCCAGGTCGGAGAGCACGTCGCCGAACATGTTCTCGGTGACGACGACGTCGAAGTCCGCGCCCCGGCGCACCAGGTGCACCGTCGCCGCGTCGATGTGCAGGTCGTCCACCGCCACGTCCGGGTAGTCGCGGCCGACCTCCCGGCACACGTCCCGGAACAAGCCCATGGTCAGCCGGAGCACGTTGGCCTTGTGCACGACGGTCACCCGCCGGCGCCGCCGCCGGGCCAGTTCGAAGGCCGTGACGGCGATCCGCCGGACCGCGGTCCGGGTGAACACGCCCAGCGCGATCGCCACGTCCGGCGAGGGCATGAACTCCCCGGTGCCGGCGACGGTGTTCCGGTCGGCGTAGAAGCCCTCGGTGTTCTCCCGAACGACCACCAGGTCCATGCCGGGCACGACGGCACGGGCGCCCGAGAAGGCGACGGCGGGCCGAATGTTGGCGTAGAGGCCGAAATGCCGGCGGACCGTGCCGCTGGGGTTCAGCTGCGACCGGAAGGGCTCGGGATAGGCGGCGCTGTCGTGCGGCCCGAGCACCCACCCGTCCAGGGCCGCCAGGGCGTCCAGCGTCGCGGCCGGGGTCGGCGTCCCGTTCTCGTCGATTGCGGAGGCCCCGATCGGCAGGGGATGCCACTCGAGCGGGGCTGCTCCGGCGGCCGCGACCGCCGCATCGGCGACGGCCACCGCTGCCGGGACGATCTCCGGCCCGATGCCGTCGCCGATGAGCACCCCCAGGCGGGGGCCGATCGGGCCGCCGTCCGTGCGGTCGTTACCGGTCATGGCCCGAGGTTATAACCTGTTCGTCGAGCGCGGGGGCAGCGGTAGTTGGGCCGGCCTTTTCGGATTCACCCGTCATAAGGAGGGCAGGATGGCGGCGGCATCGCCACCAGCCGGGGAGTTCCCACGGAAGAGCGACCTGGCCTACGCCCGCCTCCGCGACCTGATCCTCTCCGGCGTGCTACAGCCCGGCAGCGCGCTGAACCAGGCGACCCTCGCCCGGACCATCGGGATCAGCACCACTCCCCTCCGGGAAGCACTGCGGCGCCTGAAGGAGCAGGGGCTGGTCGAGCTGGACGCCCACCGGGACGCCCGCGTCGCGCCGCTGGACGCCGCGGAGGCCCGCGACCTGCTGGAGCTGCGCCGCAGTCTCGACCCGCTGTCCGCCGGGCTCGCCGCCGAACGGCGGACCGCGTCGGACATCGCCGAGATCCGGCGGGCCCTGGAGGGCCTCGCATCCCTGCCCAGCGATCCCTCCCCTGCCCAACTGGACACACACCGCCGCTTCCACGCAGCCGTCTACCGGGCCTCGCACAACGACCTGCTCGTCGAGACCCTCGACGGCCTCTGGGACAAGAGCGACCGCTACCGGCGGCACGCCCTCGAGGTGGAGCGGACGGAGGAGGAGCGACAGCGCAGAGCCGAGGAGCACCGCCTCCTGGTCGAGGCGGTCGTGGACCGGGACAGCGAGGGTGCAGCCGCGCTCATGCACCGCCACGTCGAGTCCAGCCTGGGCGCACGGGCGGCCTGGCGGCTCGCCGGTGGGGCTGGCACACCGTGAGCGAGCCGCGCGGCCGACGGCTGCTCGGGCTGCTCCTGCTCCACTCCGCGCTGACCCAGGTGGTCACCTTCGTGCTGCGCCCGGCCGCGACCTACCGGGCCATCGAGCTCGACGTGCCGCCGGCCTGGCTCGGCGCGCTGACCGCCTGCTTCGCGGTGGTGCCGCTGTTCCTCGCCGTCCCCGCCGGCCAGGCCACCGACCGCCTCGGCGAGCGGCGGGTGCTGCTGGCCGGCTCGCTGCTCATGCTCGCGGCCGGTGTCGTGTTCGTCTTTGCCGGCGCCGGTGCTCCGGGCCTGGTCGCCGGCATCGCCGTCCTCGGGACGGCGCACCTGTTCTGCGTCGTGGCCCAGCAGGCGGCCGTGGCGAACGCGGCGGGGCCGGGCACCTTCGACACCGCCTTCGGCCGCTACACGTTCGCCGCCTCGCTCGGGCAGGCCATCGGGCCGGGGCTGATCATCCTGGCCGGCGGCGGGCAGGCCATCCCGGACACCGCGACCCTGTTCCTGGTCGCCACGGCGCTCGGTGGCGTCCTCGTCGTGTGCGCCGCCCCGATCCGCATCCCGCGCCGGGAGCGACCGACCGGGTCCGCCGCAGCCGGCGGCCTCGCGTCCCTGCTGCGGCTGCCGGGACTGCTGCGGGCGCTGGTCATCAGTTGCGTCGTCCTGGCGGCGGTCGACATCACGCTGGTCTACCTGCCTGCCCTGGGCGCCGAACGCGAGCTGGCCGCGGGCTTCATCGGCCTCCTGCTCACCCTGCGCGCCCTCGCCTCCATGACCTCGCGGCTGCTGCTCGGCCGGCTCGCCCGGTGGCTGGGCCGGCGGC
The DNA here is from genome assembly GCF_900107175.1 of Modestobacter sp. DSM 44400. GTDB lineage: Bacteria > Actinomycetota > Actinomycetes > Mycobacteriales > Geodermatophilaceae > Modestobacter. Next base: position 124,801 of record NZ_FNOZ01000009.1, read on the forward strand.
GGCTGATGATCATCAGCGTCACGATGTCCGCGGTCGCCATGGCCGCGGTGGGGCTGCCCCTGCCGCCGTGGGCGACCGCCGTCCTCGTGGTCCTGCTCGGGCTCGGCCTCGGCGTCGGCCAGCCGCTGACGATGTCGTGGCTGGCGGAGACCGCACCCGCCGGGCTGCGCGGCCGGGCGATGTCGCTGCGGCTCACCGGCAACCGGCTCGGTCAGGTCGTCATCCCCAGCGCGGTCGGGGCGGTCGCGGTCGGCATCGGTGCGGCCGGGGTGCTCGGCACGACCGCCGTCGCCCTCGCCGTGGTCGCGGCCGCCGCACGCAAGCTGCAGACCGACGGCTCCCGCACCCCCGAGATCCCCGCACCGTCCACCCCGTCCGAGGAGCCAGCACGATGACTACAGCCACCGCCGACCTGATCGACGAGCACGGGGACACCCTGGGCTCCTGTGACCTGCAGTTGCGCCAGTACGGCGGCGTGCGGGCCTTCGCCGGCCCGGTGTCGACCGTGCGGTGCCACCAGGACAACGCCCTGGTGAAGTCCGTGCTGTCCGGTCCGGGCGACGGCCGGGTGCTGGTCGTCGACGGGGGCGGGTCGGTGCACACCGCCCTCCTGGGCGACCTGATCGCCCAGCTCGCCGTCGACAACGGCTGGGCGGGGGTCGTTCTTCACGGGGCCGTGCGGGACACCGCGACGCTGGCCGGGATGCCCCTGGGGATCAAGGCGGTGGGGTCCAATCCCCGGAAGAGCACGAAGACCGGCGCCGGCGAACGGGACGTGCCCGTGTCCTTCGGTGGGACCACGTTTCGGCCCGGCGACCGACTGTGGTCCGACGACGACGGCGTGGTGGTCCTCCCGGCCTGACGTGCATGGCTGCAACTGGACCGATCTCTGGTGGCCGCCCGGCCGCCGGGCCATCGATTGCACACTGCGATGACCGCGAGGTGCCTGGTCAGCGGCTTGCCTGAGGCAAGATTCGAACGCATGTCGACTGCAGTGACCTCTCCGGTCCAGGGGGCTGTTGTGCCGTCGGTGGGGTGGGCGTCCGGGCCGTTGGGTCGGGTGCAGGCCGCGGATCGGGCGATCGCCGTGCAGACGGCGGTCCGGGTGCGGGCGGTGGCGGAGTTCGCCGGGTCGCGGCCGGCGTCGGTGGACCGGCAGCCCGGTGAGCGGGGGTGTGCGTCGGCTGCGACCCGGGCGGCCCGGCCGGCGGTGCTGGGGCCGGTGAGCGAGTGGGCGGCGCAGGAGCTGATGGTCGCGTTGTCGATCACCCGGTCGGCGGCGGGAAAGTTGCTGGTCCAGTCGCTGACGCTGGTGGAGGTGCTGCCGGCGACGTTGGCGGCGTTCGAGGCGGGTGTGATCCACCCCGGGCACCTGTTTCCGTTCCTCGAGCGGGTCGCTGCGATCAGCGACCCTGGGGTGCGGGCTGAGGTCGAGGCCGAGCTGTTGCGGTGGTCGGCGGGGCGGGTGACCACGCCGGCGCAGGTGGCGGACAAGGCCCGGCGGCTGGTGCTGGCCCGCGATCCGCGCGGTGCGGCGCAGCGGCTGGTGCGGGCGATCCTACCGGCCGTCGGAGATGCTCGACCGGTTCGTCCGCGCCCGCGACCAACGCTGCCGGTTCCCCGGCTGCCGCATGCCCGTGCGCACCGGCGAACTCGACCACGACCGGCCCTACCCGCTCGGCCCCACCGCCGCCGGGAACCTCACCGGCTACTGCACCCACCACCACCGCGGCAAACACCAAGCCCCCGACTGGACCCACACCCTCCAGACCGACGGCACCCTCACCATCACCACCCCCACCGACCTCACCGCCCGCACCACACCGCCACGCCTCGACAGCCGACCCGACCTCCCCCATGAGGACCCGGCCCCGTTCTGACGGGCGCCAGCCGTCAGTGCGCCGGGGTGGCGCCGCGGTCGCTGTCCGACAGGTGCTCGAACGTCTCACCGGTGGCGGTGATCGTCCGGGTGACGTCGCGGCCGCCGTACACCCAGTAGATGGTCATCGCGCCGTCGCCGCGGTTGACGAAGCAGTGCGGGATGCCCGCCGGGACCCAGGTGGCCTGTCCGGCGATCAGGTCGAACCGCTCGTCCCCGACCGTCGCGGTCGCCTCACCCTCGAATACCAGCACCGTCTCTTCGACGTTGTGCGAGTGCAGCGGGATCCCCGTACCCGGTGAGAGGACGGTCATCCCGGTGGTGACCGCGTTCCCCTCGGCGTTCCACTTGCCGACGAACAGGATGGTGACGCCACCGTTGCCCCGGTCGAACCGCTCGATCTCCGCCGGACGCAGCACCTTCGACGGAGGTAGGGGCTGGCCGGCGCTCACGCGCGCTTCTCGGCCGAGTGGGTGAACAGCACAGAGCCGGCTGTGCTGACCCGGCTGTCCGGGACGAGGATGGCGGCCGCCGCGGTGCTCCAGTCGGCGAAGTGCGGGGACGCCCGATGGGCGGCGAAGGCGTCCTCGTCGGCGTAGAGCTCGTAGAAGACGAAGCGGTCCGGGTCGGAGTCCACCGCGCACACGTCGAACCGCAGGCACCCAGGCTCGTCGCGCACCGACGCCTCGGCGTTGGCGGCGATCGCGGCGAGGAACTCCTTCCGTCGCTCGGGGACGACCTGGACCTGGACGAGCAGGCTGAACACGAGGTGCCTCCCTCGACGGCGGGATGTATGCCAATCTGTATACAGGATGCCCGTCGATCAAGAGAGCCCGCCATGACCACCGGACGGATCGCCCCCGAGGCCCTGCGCGCGTTCGGCACGGCCGCGCTCACCGCCGAAGGCGTCCCCCCGGACGACGCCACTCTCGTGGCGGACAGCCTCGTCCAGGCCGACCTCTGGGGCCACCAGTCGCACGGTCTCCTGCGACTCTCCTGGTACGTCGCCCGCCTGCGCACCGGTGCGATGAACGCCCGCACGGACCCGGCCGTCCTCTCCGACACCGGTCCCCTCGTCCTGCTGGACGGCCGGCACGGCATCGGGCAGGTGCTGGCCGAGCGCGCCCGCGTGCTGGCGGTGGACCGGGCCCGCACGCACGGTGTCGGAGTCGTCGGCGTCCGCAACTCCAACCACTTCGGCACGGCCATGTACTTCACCCGCCGGGCCGCCCGGGACGGCTTCGTCTCCGTCCTGACCACCAATGCCAGTCCGGCGATGGCTCCCTGGGGCGGCCGGGAGAGGGTGCTCGGCACCAACCCCTGGTCGATCGCGGCACCGGGCCCGGACGGCCGGGTCGTCGCGGTCGACATCGCCAACACCGCGGTCGCCCGGGGCAAGGTCCACCTGGCGAAGAACCGCGGCGAGCCCATCCCCGACACCTGGGCGCTCAGCCCCGACGGCGCGCCGACCACCGACCCGGCGGAGGGCGTGCTCAGCGTGATCCTGCCGATGGCCGGCCACAAGGGCTACGCGATCACCTTTCTGATGGACGTGCTGTCCGGCGCGCTGACCGGTAGCAGCGTCGGTAGCAGCGTCGGTAGCAGCGTCGGTAGCAGCGTGCACGGACCCTACGAGCCGGCGCAGCCCAGCGGCTGCGGTCACCTCCTCCTCGCCCTCGATCCTGCGGCGTTCGGCGACCCGACCGGGTACCGGGCCCGCGTGCAGCAGCTCATCGACGAGGTCAAGGGCGTGCCCCTGGCGCAGGGCTTCGACGAGGTGTTCTACCCCGGTGAGGTGGAGGACCGCTCGGAGGCGGCAAACGTCACCGCTGGAGGAATCGAGCTGGCCGAGCAGTCGCTGGCAGACCTGAGACGCCTGTCCGCGGAGATGGGCGTCCCCTTCCCGGCCGGGACGGCGGCGTGACCACGGCTCGGCCGGCCGTCGAGGCGAGCAAGACCGACCACGTCCACCGTCAGCTCAAGGCGCAGATCGAGTCCGGCGAGCTCACCCCCGGTACCCCGCTGTCGGAACTCTCCCTGGTCGGCCGCACCGGCGCCTCCAGGACGCCGGTCCGCGAGGCGCTCCGGCGGCTGGCGGCGGAGGGGCTGGTCGACCTGGTCCCCCGGCAGGGCGCCCGGGTCTCGCGGATCTCCCCGCAGGGCGTGCGCGACCTCTTCGACTTGCGCGCCCTGCTCGAGTCCGAGGCGATGCGCCAGGCGGCCGACGCGGCGCAGACCGATCCCCGAGTGCGGTCGACGCTCACGCACCTGCGCGCCGGGTTCGCCCGGCTCCAGCAGGAGGCGCCCTCGGCCACCCGATCCGCGGCCTTCTACGAGCTCGCTTACCGGTTCGACGCGACGGTCGTCGACGCGACCAGGAACGAGCACCTGCGCCGCACCATCGCCGACCTGCGCCCGCACACCGCCCGGCTGCGCCGGCTCTCCCACGCCGACCCCGAGCGCATCGAGACCTCCGTGGTCGAGCACCTGCGGATGTGCGACGCCGTCCTCACCGGCGACCGCGCCGAGGCGGCGTCAGCGTGCGCCGACCACCTGGCGCAAAGCGTCCGGACCATCTTCGCGACCGTGCTGGACGGCCCCGGCGACCGGTCGATGGACCTGCAACCCGGGGCTGATCAGTAGGAGGCCTTCACCGCCAGCACCGGGCAGTTGGCGTCCAGCAGGATGCGCTGCGCCTGGCTGCCGGTGAGCAGCTTCCCGGTCGGCGTCCGCCGCCGCATGCCGATGACGATGACGCTGGCGTGCACCCGGTCGGCGACCGCGACGACCTCCTCGGCGCCTTCCCGACCCCGCACCTGCTGCTCGACCCCGTAGACGAGCCCGGTGGCGTCCAGCTTCTCGCGAACAGCCACCAGTGCCTCCGACGAGGCGAAATGGCCGTCGACGAACGCGTCGCCCCGGGAGGAGTTGACGACGTGCAGCGGTTCGCCGGTGCGCCGCGCCTCGGCGATGGCAGCGGTCAGTGCCGCCTCCCCCTCGGGGGTGGGCACATAACCCACGACGATGGTCATGCCGCAAGCCTGCTGCACCGCGCGCAGGTCGTCAGCATCGCGTGCCTAAGGATCGTTTCGGTCGTTGCGTTGCCGTCCGCGCAGGGTGAACCGGCGCTCCGGCCGCCCGGCCGTGCCGTACCGCTGCCGGACGTCGGCCTCCTGCTGGCTGACCAGCTGTTCCAGGTACCGCCGGGCGCTCACCCGGGCCAGGCCGGTCCGGGTGCTGCACTCGCTGGCCGACAACCCCACCACCCCGGCGTCGGCGAGGGCCTGCCAGACCAGTTCCAGCGTCTCCGGGGCGATGCCCTTCGGCGTGGTGACCACGGCCGTGCCGCCGCGGCGGGACAGCGTGAACAGGCGGTCGACGTCGGTCTGCGCGGCTTCGGCGAGGCCGCCCAGGTCACTGCGCAGGGCCGCGTAGTCGAGCAGGCGGTTCTCGAACGTCTGCCGGTCGAACGGCTTCACGAGGTAGTGCAGGACGCCGCCGTGCAGTGCACTGCGGATGCTGTCGACGTCCCGCGCGGCGCTGATCACGATGACGTCGGTCGGCGGCCCGCTCGCCCGCAGCTGCCGCAGGACGTCCAGCCCGGTCATGTCCGGGAGGTAGACGTCCAGCAGCACCAGATGGGGACGGCGCCGGCCGATCTCGGCCAGCGCCGCCGCCCCGGTGGCGGCCGTGCCCACGACCTCGAAACCCTCGAGCCCGGCGACGAAGCCGGCGTGGACCTTGGCAACCATGAAGTCGTCGTCGACGATGAGGACGCCGATCACGACCGCACCAGCGCTTCGGTGACCGGCAGCGTCGCCGTGAACCTCGACCCGCCGCGCGAGGTCACCGTGACGTCCCCACCGCGCCGGGTGCACACCAGGTGCACCAGGGACAGCCCGATCCCCCGCTGACCGGCGGGCGCCTCCTTCGTGGACACCCCGCGGCGGAAGACCTCCCGCTCCATCCCGGGGGGCACGCCCACGCCCGAGTCGCGCACGACCACCTCGACCTCTCCGTCGACGAGGCCCAACCCCGCCTCGACCCAGCGTTCGGCCGCGGTCGCGGCCGCGTCCATGGCGTTGTCGACCAGGTTGCCGGCGACGGTGGTGACGTCGGTGCTCAGCTCGTCGTCGAGCACCGGGAGAAACGACTCCGGCGCGATGCGCAGCTCCACCCCCAGCTCCGCAGCCTGGCTGGCCTTGGCGATCAGCAGGGCGGCGATCGAGGGGTCCCGGACGGCATCGGTCACCGCCGCGCTGAACTCCGACCGGCTGGAGCTGATCCGGTGCACGAACCGCACGGCCTCGTCCGCCTCCCCGAGCTCGATCAGCCCCGCGATGGTGTGCAGCCGGTTGCTGAACTCGTGTGCCTGGGCGCGCAGCGTGTCGGTGACGTGCCGGGTGAGGTCGAGCTCGCGGCGCAGCTCGAGCAGCTCGGTCCGGTCGCGCAGCGTGGTCACCGAACCGATGGCCCGGCCGCGGTTGGAGATCGACACCCGGTTCACGACGAGCACCCGGCCGGCGGCCGCGACGGCCCGGTCCCGCTCCACGTCGCCGCTGAGCAGGGCGTCCCGGACGTCCGCGCCGACCCCGAGGTCGTCCAGCGAGCGACCCAGGGCGTCGCCGGGGATGTGCAGCAATCGGACCGCCTCGTCGTTGACCAGGGTCACCCGGCCGCGCAGGTCCAGCCCCACCACGCCCTCCCGGATGCCGTGCAGCATCGCGTCCCGGTGCTCGACCAGTCCGGTGATCTCCGCCGGCTCCAGGCCGAGGGTCTGGCGCTTGACCCGGCGGGCCACCAGCAACGACCCCAGGATGCCGATCGCGCTGGCCAGTCCGAGGTAGGTCAGCAGGTTCGGCATCGCACTGGCCAGCCCCTCCACCAGCGACGGGTACTCCCGCGTCACCGCCACGAAGCCCAGCAGGCGGCCCTGCCCGCGGTCGCCGATGATCGGGACCATCGCCACGGCGGCCCGCCCGTCGCCGGTGGGCCGGTCGCCGGTCCAGGCCCGGCCCTCCAGAACCGTGCTGTTCCCCAGCCGCAGCCGGGTGCCCAGTTCGGCCGGGTCCGCGGAGGCGAGCACCGTCCGGTCGGCATGGGCGACCACCACCGAGGCCGAACCGGAGACGCTGCGGGTGCTCTCCGCCGCCACCCGGACGTAGGCCACCTCGCCGTCCGCCATCGCCTCCCGGACGGCGCGGGTGTTGGCCAGGGTCTCGGCCACCGCCAGTGCGCGCCGGCCCTCCGTCTCCTCCCCGCTGCGTCGACTGGGCGACCGAGACCGCGCCCACGCCCACCAGGACGACGCAGATGATCACCACCTGCAGCGCCAGCAACTGCCCCGCGAGGGAGAGGCGCCGGGTCACGTGTCCTCCTGACGTCGGGGCGGGGTCGAGGGCTGTGAGCGTGGACACAACGACCACAAAGCCCAATGCGCACGCAAGCGTGACACGTGCCGCGCCGGTTGCCATGTTCCCTGCACGCGGCGGTCACCCGCCCGACACACAGGAGGACGACATGCGCTCTGCTTCCCTGCGGAAGCTCGCCGCCGGCACCGTTGCCGCCGGTCTGCTGCTCACCGGCTGCGGCACCACCGCCGACGGCGGATCGGCATCAGGAGGCAGCGGGGACGGCCCGGTCACCGGCCTGCGGCTGATGGTCCCGAACTCCCCCGGCAGCGGCTACGACACCACCGCCCGGGCGGTCGCCCAGGTTCAGGAGGACGACGACATCGCCTCCGGCATCGAGGTGTTCAACCTCGAGGGTGCCGGCGGGACGGTCGGTCTCCAGCGCCTGGTGAACGAGAAGGGCAACGACAAGCTGCTCATGCAGATGGGCCTGGGTGTCGTGGGCGCCTCGTACACCAACAAGTCCGAGGCCACACTGGACCAGACCACCCCGGTGGCCAAGCTGATCGAGGAATCCGAGGCGATCGTCGTCCCGGCCGGCTCGCCCTACAAGACGCTCGACGACCTGGTCACCGCGTGGAAGGCCGACCCGGGCAACGTGCCCGTCGGTGGCGCGTCGAACCCCGGTGGTCCCGACCACCTGACCTCGATGCTCCTGGCGCAGGCCGTGGGGCTGGACGCGACGTCCGTCAACTACGTGGCGTACGACGGCGGCGGCGAGCTGCTGGCCGCCATCCTGGGCAACCAGATCGCCTTCGGCGCGACCGGCGTCGGCGAGGTGGCCGAGCAGGCCGCCGCCGGTGACGTCCGGATCCTCGCCGTCACCAGCGAGCAGGCCGTCCCGGACGTGGACGCCCCGACCCTGACCGACGAGGGCGTCGACCTGGTCTTCACCAACTGGCGCGGCCTCGTGGCGCCTCCCGGCCTGGACGACGCCCAGACGTCGGCGTTCATCGACATGGTCACCGCGATGCACGACAGCGACGGCTGGAAGAAGGCGCTCGCGGACAACGGCTGGACCGACGCCTTTCTGACCGGCGACGAGTTCGGCACGTACCTCACCAGCGAGAGCAAGCGCGTGGCCAGCGTGCTGAGCGAGCTGGGGCTGGCGTGACCTCTGCCGCCCCCGGCAGCGCTCCGGAACAGGGCCGCTCCGAGTTCGGGGTGGCCCTGTTCCTGGGTGCGCTCGGCGTGCTCGTCATCGTCGAGGCGCTGCTCCTGCCGGACAGCCTGATCGCCCGCGGACCGGTCGGCCCCGCGGCGGTGCCCGTGGTGGTCGGCAGCCTGCTGGTGATCGTCGCCGTCCTGCTCGGCGTCGACGTCGCCCGGTGCGGACGCGGCGAGCCGGAGGGCGGCGAGGACGTCGAGCTGGCCGGCGGCAGCGACTGGCTCACGATCGGCCTGCTCGTGGCCGCGTTCGCGGCGAACGCGCTGCTCATCGAGGGCCTGGGCTGGCCGATCTCCGGCGCGATCCTGTTCTGGGGCACCGCCTTCGCCCTGGGCAGCCGGCACTACGTCCGGGACGCGGTGATCTCGCTCGTGCTGTCCGTGGGTTCCTGGTACCTGTTCGTCCTCGGTCTGGGCATCGGCCTGCCCGTGGGCATCCTGAGGGGGATTCTCTGATGGACGCACTCACCCAGCTGATCAACGGCTTCGGCACCGCCCTGACGCCGGAGAACCTGCTCTACGCCTTCCTCGGCGTGCTGCTGGGCACCGCGATCGGCGTGCTCCCGGGCATCGGGCCGGCCATGACGGTGGCCCTGCTGCTGCCGCTGACGTACGCCCTGCCCGCCACCAGCGCCATCATCATGTTCGCCGGCATCTACTACGGCGGCATGTACGGCGGCTCCACCACCTCGATCCTGCTCAACACCCCGGGTGAGAGCGCTTCGGTGGTGACCGCCATCGAGGGCAACAAGATGGCCAAGAACGGCAGGGCGGCCCAGGCCCTCGCCACGGCCGCCATCGGCTCGTTCGTCGCCGGCACCATCGCGACGCTGCTGCTGGCGCTGCTCGCGCCGACCGTCGCCCGGCTCGCCATCAAGATCGGTCCGGCCGACTACTTCGCCGTCATCCTGCTGGCCTTCATCGCGATCACGTCCGTGCTCGGCAGCTCCCGGGTCCGCGGGCTCGCCTCCCTCGGTCTGGGTCTGACCATCGGGCTCATCGGCATCGACGCCACCTCGGGTCAGCAGCGGCTCACCTTCGGCGTCCCCCAGCTGGCCGACGGCATCGACATCGTAATCGTGGCCGTCGGGCTCTTCGCCGTCGGCGAGGCGCTGTGGACCGCCGCCCACCTGCGCCGCCGGCCGATCGAGGTCATCCCGGTCGGCACTCCCCGGATGAGCCGGGAGGACTGGCGCCGGTCCTGGAAGCCGTGGCTGCGCGGCACGGCGATCGGCTTCCCGTTCGGTGCCATCCCGGCCGGCGGCGCGGAGATCCCGACGTTCCTCTCCTACGTCACCGAGAAGAAGCTGTCCCAGCACCCGGAGGAGTTCGGCCACGGCGCGATCGAGGGCGTCGCCGGCCCCGAGGCGACCAACAACGCGTCGGCCGCCGGCGGCCTCGTGCCGATGCTGACCCTGGGTTTGCCCACCACGGCGACCGCCGCGGTGCTGCTGGTCGCCCTGCGGACCTACGGCATCCAGCCCGGTCCGCGACTGTTCGAGACCGAGCCCGTGCTGGTCTGGGGCCTCATCGCCAGCCTCTTCATCGGCAACACGATGCTGCTGGTGCTGAACCTCCCGCTCGCACCCCTCTGGGCGCGGCTGCTGCGGATCCCCCGACCCTACCTCTACGCCGGGATCCTGTTCTTCTCCAGCCTGGGCGCGTACTCGGTGAACGCGTCGTCCTTCGACCTCTTCCTGCTGCTGGCCATCGGTGCGCTGGGCTTTCTGATGCGGCGCTTCGGGCTCCCGGTCCTGCCGGCCATCATCGGGGAGATCCTCGGGCCGTTCGCCGAGGAGAAGCTGCGTCAGGCGCTGCAGATCAGCAACGGCGACCTCTCCGGCCTGGTGACCCCGGTGTCGGTGGTCATCTTCGTCATCAGTGCGCTCCTGCTGCTGTCCCCGCTGGTGCGCCGGCTACTCCCCCGCAAGGCCACCCCGCCGGTGCTGACCGAGGTCGGCGAGGTCCTCGAGGAGACCCACCACCACGAGCAGGTCGTTGCCGCGGACGACGGACGGGCCGGGCGCCCACCGAGCGCCTGAGCGAGCGATGGCCGTCGCGGGCAGCTGCCCGCGACGGCCATTCGTCGTCGGGCATACCGCCCGTCCACCCGGGGTACTGGGAACTCTTTCAGGGCGCCGTACGAGTATGGAGCCGATCTCTACTCGACAGGACCTGCGATGCGCGGCAACACGACCCACCGTTTCTCCAACACCGCCGTCCTCACCGTGCAGACCGCCGACGCCGCCCGCGTCGTCACCTCCGCGGAGCTGGACGAGCGCCTGACCGACACCTACCAGCGGGTACGGCTGCGACCGGGCCTGCTCGAGCGGCTCGTCGGCATCCGCGAACGACGCTGGTGGCCTGACGGCGTCACCTTCGTCGACGGCGCGGCCATGGCCGGGGCCAAGGCCATCAGCGAAAGCGGCATCGACCCCTCCGACATCGGCCTGATGGTCAACACTTCGGTGAGCCGCCAGCACCTCGAGCCCTCGACGGCCACGGCGGTGCACCACGCCCTCGGGCTGCCGAGCTCGTGCCAGAATTTCGACATCACCAACGCCTGCCTGGGGTTCGTCAACGGCATCGAACTGGCCGGCGCGATGATCGACGCGGGCTTCGTCGACTATGTGCTCGTCGTCAACGGTGAGGACGCCCAGACCGTCCAGGAGATCACCCTCGACAACCTGTCCCGCCCGGGGACGACGTCCCGCGACGTCATCTCCCAGTTCGCCACCCTCACCCTCGGCTCCGGTGCCGCGGCCATGGTGCTGGGTCGGGCCGACCGGCACCCCGAGGGCCACCGCGTCGTCGCGGCGGTCAGCCGGGCGGGCACCGAGCACCACCAGCTGTGCATCGGCGACAACGACGGCATGACCACCGACCTCAAGGGCCTGCTCGACGCCGGCCTCCAGCTGTCCGAGGACCTCTGGACCGAGGCCGCGGCGGACTTCGACTGGTCGCAGGGCATGGACCGCTACGTCATCCACCAGGTCTCCCAGGTGCACACCGATGCGATCTGTACGCGGCTGGGCATCGACCCGACCCGGGTGCCCCGGACGTTCCCCGAGCGCGGCAACATCGGCCCCGCGTCGGTGCCGGTCACCCTGGCCGGCGAAGTGGACACCCTCGTCGACGGCGACCGCGTCCTGCTGATGGGCATCGGCTCCGGCCTCAACGCCTGCTGCCTCGAGATTGCCTGGTGACCGCCCCCGACCTGCCCCCCGCGCTGCCCGGTCTCGACCCCGCGTGGTCCCGATCGGTCACCGTCGCCGACTCGGCCGGGGTCAAGCACACCTGGCACGTCCTGGACAACGGCGTCCGGGAGCCGGTGGGCACGCTGCTGTGCATCCACGGCAACCCCACGTGGTCCTACCTCTGGCGCCGGCTGCTCGCCGGCGCCCCGCCCGGCTGGCGGGTGGTCGCTCCCGACCACCTGGGCATGGGGTGGTCGCAGCGGCTGTCCGAGCCACGCAGCCTCGCCCAACGGGTCACCGACCTCGGCGACCTCACCGATGCGCTCGGGGTGACCGGGCCGGTGGTCACCGTCGGGCACGACTGGGGCGGGGTCATCTCCCTCGGCTGGGCGCTCGACCACCGGGCACAGCTGCGCGGCGTCGTCCTCGGCAACACCGCGGTCGCCATGCCGCCGGGCGACCTCGGCCCGGCTTTGATCCGGCTCGCGCACGCCCCCGGCGTCCGCGCGGCGATCACCGTCGGCACGCCGGTCTTCGTCCGGGCGGCGACCGCGCTGTCCTGGCCCCCGCTGCCGGCCGACGTCCGCAACGCCTTCGCCGCGCCCTACCGGACGGCCGCCCGGCGCCGGTCGGTCGGGAACTTCGTCGCCGACATCCCGTTCCACCGCGGCCACCCGTCCCGCCGGGTACAGGAGGCAATCGCCGAGGGCATCCGCACGCTCGACGTCCCGGCGCTGCTGCTGTGGGGGCCGCGCGACCCGGTGTTCGCCGAGAGGTACCTGGCCGACCTCCGGAAGCGGCTGCCGCAGGCACAGCTGCACCGCTACGAGGGCGCCTCGCACCTGCTCCCCGAGGACGCGCCGCAGTACGCCGGGGCCGTCGTCCAGTGGGTGACCGACCTCGACACGGCGGCCCCTCCCGCGGCGCCGGCAGCGGAGCCGACCGCCGGCCGGCGGCTGTGGTCCGCGCTCACCGACCGGGCGGACGACGACTCCCCGGCGGTGGTCGAGGTGGGCGGGTCGACCACCAGCTGGGTACAGCTCGCCCGCCGCGTCGAGGACCTCGCCGCCGGGCTCGCCGCCGCCGGCGTGCGCCCGGGACACCGGGTCGCGCTGCTCGTCGAGCCCTCGGCCGACCTGACCGCCGCCGTCTACGCGGTGTGGCGGGCCGGCGGCGTCATCGTGGTGGCCGACAAGGGACTCGGCCTGTCCGGCATGCGCCGGGCGCTGCGCAGCGCGTCCGTCGACCACGTCATCGGCAGCCGGGCGGGGCTCGCCGCGGCCCGGTTGATGCTGCTGCCCGGCTCGCGCATCCCGGTCGGCGACCTGCCCGATCTCGCCGAGCGGGGCCACAGCGCGCCCGCACCCGCCGGCGGCGCCCCGGACGACGACTGCGCCGTGGTGTTCACCTCCGGCGCCACCGGCCCGGCCAAGGGCGTCGTCTACACCCATCGGCAGGTCCTGGCCCAGCTCGAACTGGTGCGCGCCACCTACCGGCTCACCCCCGACGACCGGTTCGTGGCCGCCTTCGCCCCGTTCGCCCTGCTCGGGCCGGCGCTGGGCATCGGCTCCGCGGTGCCCGACATCGACGTGACGGCACCGGGCACGCTCACCGCGACAGCGCTGGCCGAGGCCGCCGCCGCGGTCGACGCCACCGTCGTCTTCGCCTCCCCCGCCGCCCTGCGCCGCGTGGCCGAGACCGGTGCCGGGCTGTCGGCGCGGCACCGCGCGGCGCTGGACCGGGTCCGGCTGCTGATGTCGGCCGGGGCCCCGGTCCCCTCCGCGCTGCTCCGCGCGGTGCGCGAGGTCCTGCCTGCGGCGTCGGCGCACACGCCGTACGGGATGACCGAGGCGCTGCCGGTCACCGACGTGGAGGCCGGCGAGATCGAGGCCGCCGGCGAGGGCGAGGGCGTCTGCGTCGGCCGGCCACTGCCCGGCGTCCAGGTCCGGCTGAGCCCACTGTCGCCGGCCGGCCTCGCCGACGGCCCGCTGACCGAGGAGGCGGGCCGGACCGGCGAGGTCTGCGTCCGCGCCGCGCACGTCAAGGACCGGTACGACGCGCTGTGGGCCACCGAGCGCGCGTCGTCCCGGAACCCCGGCTGGCACCGCACCGGCGACGTCGGACACCTGGACGAGGCCGGCCGGCTGTGGATCGAGGGCCGGCTGCCGCACGTGGTCAGCACCGCCGCCGGCGTGGTCACCCCGGTCGGGGTGGAGCAGCGCGTGGAGCAGCTGGACGGCGTCCGGGCCGCCGCGGTGGTCGGGGTCGGGCCGGTCGGCGCCCAGGTGGTGGTGGTCGTCGTCGTGACCGCCGTCCCGCGGTCGCGGCGCCGAGGGCTGGAACTGGCCGATACGTCGCTCGCCGATGCGGTGCGGGCCGCCGCCGGCACGGAGGTCGCCGCGGTGCTGGTGGCGGCCCGGCTGCCGGTCGACGTCCGCCACCAGTCCAAGGTCGACCGGGCCGAGGTCGCCCGCCGGGCGGGCCGGCTGCTGGCCGGCGCCCGACCGTGAGGGTGCTGGTCACCGGCGCCAGCGGGATGCTCGGCCGGGCGACGGCCGACCAGCTCATCGCCCGCGGCGACGACGTGACCGTCCTGCAGCGCCGGCCGGCCGGGCTGCCCTGCGCCGAGGTGCTCGGCGACATCGCCGACGATGCCCTTGTGCGCCGCGCGGCGGGCGGCCAGGACGCCGTCGTCCACCTGGCCGCCAAGGTCGACGTGGTCGGCCACTGGGCCGAGTACGCCCGGGCGAACGTCGACGGCACCCGCACGGTGGTCGCCGCCTGCCGGTCCGCCGGTGTCGGCCGGCTGGTGCACGTGTCGTCCCCGTCGGTGGCGCACGCCGGTTCGGCGCTGGTCGGTGTCGGCGCCGGGCCCGCCGACCCCGCGGGCGCCCGGGGCAACTACGCGCGGTCCAAGGCGGTGGCCGAGCTGGACGCGCTGGCCGCGGACGCACCCTCGCTGGGCGTGCTCGCCGTCCGCCCGCACCTGGTGTGGGGGCCGGGCGACACGCAGCTGGTGGCCCGGATCGTCGAGCGGGCGAGAGCCGGGCGGCTGCCGCTGATCGGCTCCGGCGCGGCCCTCATCGACACCACGTACGTCGACAACGCCGCGTCTGCACTGGTCGCCGCGGTCGATGCGGCAGCGCACGGCGAGGCGCTGGTCGTGTCGAACGGCGAACCGCGTCCGGTCGGTGAGGTCCTCGAACGGCTGTGCGCCGCGGCCGCGGTGCCCGGGCCGCGGGGAGCCGTTCCGTTCCGGGCCGCCTGGCTGGCCGGCGCCGCGGTCGAAGCCGGATGGGCGCTGACCCGGCGCACCACCACGCCGCCGCTGACCCGCTTCCTGGCCGAGCAGCTGGCCACCGCGCACTGGTTCGACCAGCGGCGTACCCGAGCCGCGCTGGCCTGGCGGCCGCAGGTCGACCTGGCGGAAGGGTTCACCCGGCTGTCCCGCTGGTACGCGGTCCCGACCCCGACAGCGGCCTGACGCCGGCGGCGCCTCACGTGGGACGGGGTCATTGGGCCCCTGCCGCTTCCCGGTGTCGCCGGCGGATTCGCTGGCATACGGCTCGCGGCGCTTGCCGGCGTGCGCCTCGGCCTGCAACCGCTCCTGCAGGTGTGGGTAGTGCAGCTCGAACGCGGGTCGTTCAGAGCGGATCCGCGGGATTGCGAGGTAGTTGTGCCGCGGCGGCGGGGAGGACGCCGCCCACTCCAGGGAGTTGCCGTGCCCCCAGGGGTCATCGCGCAGCGCCTGCGGCCCGTGCTTCCAGGAATGCACCACGTTGAAGGCGAACGGGATCGTGGAGGCGCCGAGTACGAAGGAGAAGGTCGTGGGTGGAGTTGACCCGCTTTCGCGGACACCTCGTCACTGCGGACACGGATTAGGCCGCAGCTTTTCGTGCAGTGTGCGCCTGCTCGAAACGAGCGGGTGAGACCTGGCCGAGGGAGGAGTGCCGGCGGCGCGGGTTGTAGAAGGTCTCGAGGTAGTCGAAGACGGCGAGCTTGGCCTGCCGCCGAGTCTCAAACCGGCCGCGTGGCTGCTGGTCGAACAGTTCGCACTCGATGGTCGCGAAGACGCTCTCCGCCATGGCGTTGTCGTAGCAATCCGCGACCGATCCCATGCTGGCCAGGGCGCCGTGACGTCTCAGTTCCCGTTCGAGCTGGTAGCTGC
>NZ_FNOZ01000046.1 GCF_900107175.1 Modestobacter sp. DSM 44400
GGCGACACCGGCGCGTTCCGGCTGCTGGCGGACAAGGCGTACTCCCATCCCAGTACGCGGGCGCACCTGCGGGCGAAGAAGATCGCTCACACGATTCCCGAACGCAGCGACCAGATCGCACGCCGCAAGGCCAAGGGCTCGGCCGGTGGGCGACCACCGGCCTGCGATGCCGAGCTCTACAAGGACCGCAACACCGTCGAACGCGGGTTCGGCCGGCTCAAGCAGTGGCGCGCTATCGCCACCCGCTACGACAAATACGCCACCACCTACCTCGGCGGTGTCCTCCTCGGCTGCATGATCATCCATCACCGCGTCCGCAGTTAGCAGACACGCTCTAGACCCCGCCGCCGGGCGCGCGTGCTGTTGCCCCTCGCCGCGCTGGTGGTCGCCGGTGGCTTCGCCGTGCTGCACACGGTCACCGGCGACGGCCCGGCCGAACCTGCACCGGCGGCCGCCGTGCAGTACGACAGCAGCCGGCCCACCGCGGCTCCGCGCAGCGGCTTCACCCAGTCGGCCGCCGTGCCGACGATCCAGCCTCCCGTCAGCAGCAGTCCCGCTGCGAGCACCTGCCCGTCAGCCGTGGGCACCGCTCCGGCGGCCGGCCGATCCACCGTCGCCGCATCCCCGCCGGTGGCCGGCGTCCCGGCACCCGCGGAGACTCGCGAGCCGCCGGCTCCACAGACCGTCCCCGCACCGTTGACCGTGGCGGCAGCTCCGGCGGCCGAGAAGCCGGCCGGCACCGGCCCGCCGCCCGGTGACCCGCTCACCGACGCCACGGACGACGACTCGGGCGTCCCGAACCGAGGGGCCGACGGTGACGCGGGGGCTGGCGGGGACACCCCGCACGGCGACACCGGCCAGGACTCCGGCACCGCCGGCCAGGACCCCGGCGGCACCGCCGGCGAGGACACCGGCGACGACAGCGGCCACGGCACCGCCACCGACTCCGGTGACGACCCCGGCACCGACCCCGGTGACGACCCCGGCACCGACCCCGGTGGGGACGACGGAGTCGAGCTCCCGATCGACCTCCCCCCGGACGGCGGCACGGGCGGCACGGGCCCCACCGGCGGCGACGGCAGCACATCCGGCGAGGACGCGGGCGGAGCGACCGGCACCGGTGCGACCACGCCGTCCGGCTCTCCCGACCCGACGTCCGACCCCGACAGCACCCCGGTCCTCGCCCCCGCCGGGCGCCACTGAGCCGGCGCCGGGAGCCATCTCACCCTCGCCGGCCCGCCCCCACCCGTCCGGTGGTGGGACCATCGGAAGTGCCATGACTGCCCTGCCTCTCGTCTTCGACGCCCCGCGGCGCACCAAGCCGCCCCGCCACCTTGCCGACCTGACCCGCGAGGAGGCGCGCGCGGCCGTCGCTGAGCTCGGGCAGCCGGCCTTCCGTGCCGACCAGCTCGCCCGGCACTTCTACGCCGGGGTGGCCGACCCGGCGCTGATGACGGACCTGCCCGCCGCCGTCCGGGGCGACCTCACCGCCGCCCTGCTGCCGGGGCTGCTGACCCCGCTGCGGCACCAGTCAGCCGACGGCGGGCGCACCCGCAAGACCCTGTGGCGGCTGCACGACGGTGCGCTGGTGGAGAGCGTGCTGATGCGCTATCCCGAGCGGGCGACCGTGTGCATCTCCAGCCAGGCCGGCTGCGGGATGGCGTGCCCGTTCTGCGCCACCGGCCAGAGCGGCCTGACCCGCAACCTGTCCGCCGCCGAGATCATCGGCCAAGCGGTGGCCGCTGCGGCGGCGATGGCCAACGGCGAGATCCCCGGCGGCCCGGGCCGGCTGTCCAACGTGGTGTTCATGGGCATGGGCGAGCCGCTGGCCAACTACCCGCGGGTGCGCAAGACCCTCGAAGCGCTGCTCACGCCGGCTCCGCATGGGCTCGGGCTGTCACAGCGCTCGGTGACCGTCTCGACCGTCGGCCTGGTGCCGGCGATCCGCAAGCTCACCGAGGAGGGTCTCAACGTCACCCTCGCGGTGAGCCTGCACGCCCCGGACGACGAGCTGCGCAACACCCTGGTGCCCATCAACACCCGCTGGAAGGTCGGCGAGGTGCTCGGTGCCGCCGACGACTACGCCCACCGCACCGGCCGGCGGTACTCGGTGGAGTACGCGCTGATCCGCGACGTCAACGACCAGCCCTTCCGTGCCGACCTCCTGGGAAAGCTGCTCTCCTCGCGGCTGGCGCACGTCAATCTGATCCCGCTCAACCCCACCCCGGGCAGCCCCTGGGACGCCAGCCCGCTGCCTGCGCAGCGGGAGTTCGTCGCCCGGCTGCGCGCCGCCGGTGTGCCGACGACGGTCCGCGACACCCGCGGCTCGGACATCGACGGCGCCTGCGGACAGCTGGCCGCCGCCGACCAGGTGGACGGCGTCCCGACCGTCGCGCTGCCGGCGCCTGGTCCCGGTGACCGGGGGACGCCCGGGTCGGTGTCGCTGGGCGCCGACCCCGACGAGGAGTGACCCGGCCCGGCGGTGGGGCCGAGCAGGCCGAGGCGCACCCGCACACCCACGCCGACGTCTCAGGCGGCTGGCTGCGCGCGGCGGTCTTCGGCGCCATGGACGGACTGGTCACCAACACCGCCCTGGTCGCCGGCGTCAGCGGCGGCGGGGCGAGCGCGCACGCCGTCGTCCTCTCCGGGGTCGCCGGCCTGGTGGCCGGTGCGATCTCGATGGCGCTGGGTGAGTACACCTCGGTGAGCACCCAGAACGAGCAGCTCGACCTCGAGGTGGCCAAGGAGCGGCACGAGCTGGCCACCAACCCCGTCGGCGAGCAGCAGGAGCTGGCCGAGCTGTGGGAGGCCCGGGGTCTGGACGCCCCGCTGGCGCGCGCGGTGGCCGAGCAGCTCTCGCGGGACCCGGAGCAGGCCCTGCGGGTGCACGCGGTCAGCGAACTCGGTCTGGATCCCGACGAGAAGCCATCGCCGATGACCGCAGCGGTCTCCTCGTTCCTGCTGTTCGCCGTCGGCGCGGTGATCCCGCTGTTGCCCTTCCTGCTCGGCGCGCCCGTGCTCTGGCTCGCGCTGCTGTGCGGCGGAGTCGGACTGGTCGCGGCCGGGGTGCTCTCCGCGCAGTTCACCCCGCGGCCGTGGTGGTCGGCGGCCCTGCGCCAGTTGCTCTTCGGTGCCGTGGCGGCCGGCGCGACGTACCTGATCGGCCTGGCGATCGGCGTCGGCGCCGCCTGACGACCCCCTCCGGGAGCGGAGACGGGCCGTCGACCTCCAGCCGCCGGAGCGGCGGCCGAGGAGCTAGTTCTTGCGCCAGGCGTTCTTTCGCCGGCGGGCGTCCCACAGCATGATCACGACGATCCCCACGGCGAAGCCGACGAGGTAGATGTTCTCGACGTTGCCCTCGTGGTTCCCGAAGACCATCGCGATCAGGAAGATGGTCGGCAGCACCAGGAGGAAGCGGCCGCCCTTGCCCATCTCGTGGTGCCAGCCCCAGTCCTCGGGGCGCTCGTGCTCGATCGGCGTCGACCCCGCCCGCACGATCCCCTCTTCGCGGTTGGACTGCTCGATCACCCGCGCGCTGGTCTGGTGGCCCTGTCCACGGCCGGTGTGCTCACTCACTTGGCTTCCTCGCTGGCGCTCGTCGGCCGCGTTCGCGGCACTGCGGTGCTGACTGGTGAACTCGCACGCTCGTTCGGCCTGCTGAACTCGCACGCTCGTTCGGCCCGAATGATGCCAGGCCCACCGCGCGGCCACCCGGCGACCGGCGGGCGCGGTGCCGGTGTTGACAGGATGGGCAGGTGGACGAGCCGCGGAAGGTCACCGTGCTGGGGTCGACCGGGTCGATCGGCCGCCAGGCGATCGCCGTCGCGCGGCAGAACCCCGGCCGGCTGGAGATCACCGGGCTGGCCGCCGGTGGTGGGGACGTCGCCCTGCTGGCCGAGCAGGCGCTGTCCCTCGGGGTCCGCACGGTCGCCGTCGCCCGAGCCACCGCAGCTCAGGACCTGCAGCTGGCCTTCTACGCCTCGGCGCAGCAGCGTGGCTGGGCGCAGGGGCGGTACGCGCTGCCGGAGATCCTGGCCGGGCCGCGGGCCGCCGAAGAGCTGGCCGCCCGCCCTGCCGACGTCGTCCTCAACGGGATCAGCGGCTCCATCGGACTGCGGCCGACGCTGTCGGCCCTGCGGGCCGGGCGCACGGTGGCGCTGGCGAACAAGGAGTCCCTCGTCGCCGGCGGCGACCTGGTCACCGCCCTCGCCGCGCCCGGCCAACTGGTGCCGGTCGACTCCGAGCACTCGGCCCTGGCGCAGTGCCTGCGTGGTGGTGCCCGCGGTGAGGTCGCCCGGCTGGTGCTCACCGCCAGCGGGGGACCGTTCCGCGGCCGCAGCGCCGCCGGGCTGGCCGACGTCACCCCCGAGCAGGCCCTGGCCCACCCCACCTGGGACATGGGACCAGTGGTGACCATCAACTCCGCGACACTGGTGAACAAGGGCCTGGAGCTCATCGAGGCACACCTGCTCTTCGACGTCCCGTACGCCGACATCGATGTGGTCGTGCACCCGCAGTCGATCGTCCACTCGATGGTCACCTTCACCGACGGCGCGACCATCGCCCAGGCCAGCCCGCCGGACATGCGGCTGCCCATCGCCCTGGCGCTGGCCTGGCCCGACCGGCTGCCCGACGTCCAGCCGGCCCTGGACTGGTCGACCGCCAGCACCTGGGAGTTCGCGCCGCTGGACTCCGCGGCGTTCCCCGCGGTGCGACTGGCCCGGCAGGCGGGGGAGGCCGGTGGCGTCGTCCCGGCGCTGTACAACGCAGCCAACGAGGAGGCGGTGGCGGCGTTCACCGCCGGACACCTGTCGTTCCCAGCCATCGTGCAGGTCATCGCGGGTACCCTCGACGCCGCGCCGGACCTCGGCGCACCCAGCTGCGTCGAGGACGTGCTGGCTGCGGAGAAGTGGGCCCGGGAGCACGCCCGCGCCGCGATCGCCGGAGGCTGAACTGAGCGGGATTCTGCTGACCGTCCTGGGGATCGTCGCCTTCGCCGCGGGGCTGATGTTCTCCATCGGCTTCCACGAGGCCGGTCACTTCTTCTGGGCCCGCAGGTTCGGCATGCGGGTGCCGCAGTTCTTCGTCGGCTTCGGTCCCACCGTGTGGTCCCGCCGGCGGGGGGAGACCGAGTACGGCTTCAAGGCCGTTCCGCTGGGCGGCTACATCCGCATCGTCGGCATGATCCCGCCCGCCGAGGAGGGCGAGAGCAAGCGCGCCACCCGGATGCGCAGTTTCATTGCCGAGGTCCGCGGCGCCGCGCTCAACGACGTGCTCCCCACCGACGGCGACCGGGTCTTCTACAAGAAGCCCTGGTGGCAGCGGGTGATCGTGATGTTCGCCGGGCCGTTCCACAACCTGGTGCTCGCCGTCGTGTTCTTCACCGTCGTCCTGGTCGGCTTCGGCGTCCCCGAGTCGACGACGACCATCGCCGCGGTCCCCGCCTGCGTGCTCCCCGCCGGCGCGGCCAGCGCCACCGCCCCCGACCCGTGCTCGGTGCCGATCACCTCCGACGGCGCGTTGTGCGAGGTCGGCGCCGCCGGGTGTGCGCTGCCACCCGCGAGCCCCGCCTCCCGGGCAGGGCTCGCGGCAGGCGACACCATCCTGGCCGTCGACGGCCGGCGCGTCTCCTCGGAGACCGACGTCGGCTGGACCCAGGTGCAGCGCGCCATCCGCGGCAGCATCGACACCGACGTCGTGCTCACCATCGAACGGGACGGTGAACGGCGGCAGCTGACGGTCACCCCGATCGAGAACCGCGTCTACACCGACGCGACCGGCGACCAGACCATGAGGGTCGGCTACGTCGGCGTGAGCCCCGCGCAGGCCTACGTCCGGCAGTCGGTCACCGCGGTGCCGGCCTTCCTCGGCGACACCATCGGCCGGTCGGTGGACAAGCTGGTGCAGATGCCGCAGCGGGTGCCGGCGCTGTTCGGTGCGGCGTTCCTCGGCGACGAGCGGGACCCCAACGGGCCGATCGGTGTCGTGGGCGTCAGCCGGATCTCCGGGGAGGTGTTTGCCTTCGACGACTTCACCGTCACCGAGAAGATCAGCTACTTCTTCCAGCTGCTGGCCGGGGTGAACCTGGTGCTCTTCCTGTTCAACCTGCTGCCGATCTACCCGCTGGACGGCGGCCACGTCGCGGGTGCGCTCTACGAGAAGGTTCGGTCCTCCGTCGCCCGGGTGCGCGGGCGACCCGACCCAGGCCCGTTCGACATCGCCCGGCTCATGCCGGTGGCCTACGTCGTCGCCGGGTTGTTCCTCGCTCTGTCCGGGCTGCTGTTCGTCGCCGACATCGTCAACCCGATCACGCTCTCGCAGTAGGAGACGCGTCGCCGTGACCGCAGTAGGAGACTGGTAGCCGTGACCGTCTCGTTGGGCCTGCCCGCCCTGCCGCCGCCCGTCCTCGCCCCGCGCCGCAAGACCCGCCAGCTGGACGTGGGCGGCGTCGGCGTCGGCAGTGACTCCCCGGTCAGCGTCCAGTCGATGTGCACCACCAAGACCGCCGACGTCAACGCCACGCTTCAGCAGATCGCCGAGCTCACCGCGGCGGGCTGCCAGATCGTCCGGGTTGCCGTGCCCGACACCGACGACGCCGACGCGCTCGCCGAGATCGCCCGGCACTCCCAGATCCCGGTGATCGCCGACATCCACTTCCAGCCGCGCTACGTCTTCGCCGCCATCGAGGCCGGCTGCGCCGCCGTTCGGGTCAACCCGGGCAACATCAAGAAGTTCGACGACAAGGTCGGCGACATCGCCCGCGCCGCCAAGGACCACGGCACCCCGATCCGGATCGGCGTGAACGCCGGGTCGCTGGACAAGCGGCTGCTGGCCAAGTACGGCAAGGCCACCCCCGAGGCGCTGGTGGAGTCCGCGCTGTGGGAGTGCTCGCTGTTCGAGGAGCACGACTTCCGCGACATCAAGATCTCGGTGAAGCACAACGACCCGGTCGTCATGGTGCGGGCCTACGAACTGCTGGCCGCCCAGTGCGACTACCCCCTGCACCTGGGCGTCACCGAGGCGGGGCCCGCGTTCCAGGGCACGATCAAGTCCGCGGTGGCCTTCGGTGCGCTGCTGTCCCAGGGCATCGGCGACACCATCCGGGTCTCCCTGTCGGCTCCGCCGGTGGAGGAGGTCAAGGTCGGCAACCAGATCCTGGAGTCCCTCAACCTGCGCCAGCGCGGCCTGGAGATCGTCAGCTGCCCGTCCTGCGGGCGCGCGCAGGTCGACGTCTACAAGCTCGCCAACGAGGTGACCGCCGGCCTGGAGGGCATGGAGGTCCCGCTGCGGGTGGCCGTGATGGGCTGTGTGGTGAACGGCCCGGGGGAAGCCCGTGAGGCCGACCTCGGCGTCGCCTCGGGCAACGGCAAGGGCCAGATCTTCGTCAAGGGCGAGGTGGTCAAGACCGTGCCCGAGTCGATGATCGTCGAGACCCTCATCGAGGAGGCCATGCGGATCGCCGAGGCGCAGGTCGCCGCCGGCACCCCCTCAGGTCCGCCGGTCGTCACCGTCGCCTGAGCCTGGCGCGGGGGACACCGGAACCGGACGGGGGAACGACGTGCTGCGCACCGCATCGGCGCGCGTCCTCGACGAGGACGACGAGGGCGCCGTCCGTGCCCTGCTGGCCACCGACCCGGTCGCTGCCTGCATGCTCGCCGGCCGTATCGAGGTGCACGGCACCGCGGCCTCGACCCTCGGCGCACCGCTTTGGGGTCTGCACTCCGGGCGCCAGCTGGACGCCGTCTGCCTGGCCGGGGCCAACCTGATCCCCTTCGCCCGTCCCGGCGCCGAGCGCGCGGCCGCCGGCGCCTTCGCCGACCGGGCCCGCCGGGCCGGGCGGCGGTGCTCGACGATCGTCGGTCCCGCCGGGTCGGTCCTGCCGCTGTGGGAACTGCTGGCCCCGGTCTGGGGCGCCGCCCGCGACGTGCGCCCCAGCCAGCCACTGCTGGCCATCTCCGGCCCGCCGACGGTGCCCGCGGAACCGCGGGTCCGCCCGGTGCGCACCGACCAGCTGCCGACCCTGCTGCCGGCGGCGATCGCCATGTTCACCGAGGAGGTGGGGGTCAGCCCGCTGCGGGTGGACGGCGGCGCCGGCTACCGGGCCCGGGTGGCCGACATGGTGCGCGCCGGTCAGTCGCTGGCCTGGATCGAGGGCGACGAGGTGCTGTTCAAGGCCGACATCGGCGCGGTCTCCCGGGACGCCTGCCAGGTGCAGGGCGTCTGGGTGGCCCCCCGGTACCGCGGCCAGGGGATCGGCCAGCGCGGCACGGCGGCGGTGGTGGAGTACGCCCGGACGGCGGTCGCCCCGGTGGTCAGCCTCTACGTCAACGACTTCAACAGCCCGGCGCGCGCCGCCTACGCCCGGGTCGGCTTCACCCGGGTGGGCACGTACGCCTCCGTGCTCTTCTGACCCACCGGCCCCGGTCGTCCCACCCGCGCGGGAGGGTCCGCCCGGTCGTCTCCCGCGGTCTGCGAAGCTCGGGGACGTGTGGAATCGACGGGGTTCGTCTAGGGCCGCAGTGGCGGCCGGCGGGGTGCTGCTGCTGGTGGGGCCGGTGCTCTCGGGCTGCTCCAGCGACCCGGCCGACGAGGTGCGCGACGCCGCGCAGACCTTCCTGGCCGACTGGACCTCCGGGAACACGAAGGGCGCCGCGGTCGGCACGACCGACGCCGCCGCGACCACCGCGCTGCTCGAGCAGACCGCCACCGACCTGCCCGACGCGACGCTCAGGGCGAAGACCGGCGACGTGTCCGTGACCGACGAGGGCGCCACCGTCGCGTGGACGGCGAGCTGGGACCTCGCGGCCGCACCGGACTGGACCTACGATGCCACCCTGGAGCTCACCGACGGCGACGACGGCTGGAAGGTGGTGGCCGAGCCGACGATCGTGCACCCGCAGCTCGGCGCAGGGCAGCACCTGGAGCTGGCCCGGAGCCTCGCCGACCGGGCCCCGATCACCGACGCCGGCGGCGCCGCCCTCTTCACCCCGACCGAGGTGGTGAACGTGGGCGTCGACCCCGCGCAGGTCACCGACCTCCCGGCGCTCTCGGCGGGACTCTCGGCAGCCACCGGGGTCGCCGCCGGGCAGATCACGACCGACGTCCAGGCCGCCCCGGCCGGGCAGTTCGTGCCGGTGATCACGTTGCGCCGGCCCGACTTCGAACGGATCCGCGCCCAGGTGTTCGACCTGCCCGGCGCGGTCTTTCCGACCGACACCCGGCTGCTGGCCCCCAGCTCCCGGTTCGCGACCGCGCTGCTCGGCCGGGTGGGGGCCGCGACGGCCGAGGTACTCGACCAGGCGAAGGACGCGGACGGAAAGGCCCGGTACGCCGCCGGCGACCAGCTGGGGCTCTCCGGCCTGCAGCGCGCCTACCAGGCGCAGCTGGCCGGCACCCCCGGCTTCAGCGTCTCGGTGGTCAGCGCCGACGAGAGCACCGGCGACACCGGGACCGTCGTCGGTTCGGTCGACCCCGTCGCCGGCATGCCGGTGCAGACGCCGCTGGTGCCCGCCCTGCAGAACGCCGCGGACGCCGCGGTCGCTGGCCAGCCCCTGGCCACCCATCTCGTGGTGGTGCGTCCCGGCACCGGCGAGGTGCTCGCGGTGAGTTCCAACGAGGCGGCGAACCCGGCGAACGCACTGTCGGGCCAGTTCCCACCCGGGTCGAGCATGAAGACGATGACGGCGACGGCACTGCTGTCGGCCGGCACGCTGACCCCCGACTCGCCGGTCGCCTGCCCGGGCACGACCGTCGTCGACGGCCGGGAGTTCGAGAACGAGGACCAGTTCCACCTGGGCACGGTGTCGTTCACCGAGGCGTTCGCGCAGTCGTGCAACACCACGTTCATCCAGCAGGCGGTGACCCTGCCCGCCGACGCGCTGTCCCAGGCCGCGGCCGCCTACGGCGTCGGCAGCGACTGGCAGCTGCCGGTCGGCATCTTCAGCGGTGCGGTGCCCACGACGAGCACCGGGACCACCAAGGCGGCCGACGCGATCGGGCAGGGCGAGGTGCTGATGAGTCCCGCGCAGCTGGCTCTGGTCGCCGCCGGAATCGCCAGCGGCACCCCGGCCGCACCGGTCGAGGTGGAAGGCGCCGACCCGGCCGGTCCCGCGCCGGCCGGCCCCTCGCAGCAGGTGCTCGACGCGCTGCGGCCGATGATGCGCCAGGTGGTGCTCTCCGGGACGGCACGCGGCCTGGCCGACCGCGGTGAGGTCTACGGCAAGACGGGCACCGCGGAGTTCGGCTCCAACACCCCGCCGGACTCCCACGGCTGGTTCATGGGCTACCAGCTGGGCGGCCCGCAGGGCGACATCGCCTTCGCCGTCCTGGTCGAGGCCGGGCAGAGCAGCTCGGTGGCGGTCGGCGTCGCCGACGCCTTCCTGGCCGCGCTGGGCTGAAGAAGGCCCCCTTCCTGGAGAAAGGCATCCCTCCTGGGTCCCCTCGCGAGCTCGGGGACGCCCTGGAGAGGGCCATCCGGAGCTCGGGACGCCCTTGAGGGGGTCAGAAGCGCTCAGCTGTCGGGGAGGCCGGGGAACGCGCTGGTCACTGGCGTGCGGCCGGCGGCCGCACGCCAGGCGACGGCCCGCAGCTCGGTGGCGGTCAGCACGGCCACGCCGAGCTCGCGGGTGCTGCGCTCGCCGGCCTGGTCCAGCACCCAGGTCCACGCCCTGGCCACGCCGTCCTCCAGGGTGAGCGCCAGGACGGCGGCGTCGACCGCGGAGAGCACCGGGAAGGGCAGCGTGTAGGCCGCCTGCGTCCCGACCGGGTCGACGCCGCGGGAGTCCAGCAGCTCGGTCACCTGGTCGCGGACGATGCGGTGGGCCTGCCGAGCGTCGTCCACCGGGCCGCGTTCGCCGACCGGCAGCGCCGCGCCCACCACGCCGTAGCCCCACCCCGCGGCGTGGGCCGCGGCCAGCGCGTCCTGCAGAGCGGCGTCCTCGGGCGCGGTCGGCGCCCTGCTGCCGGTCGGGGTGCTCTCGTCGTCAGCCACGGGTGGGCCTCCTCCTGTCGCTCATGCCAGCTGCCCGTCCTGCCCGCGCAGCCCGGCGGCGATGCTGCCCAGCAGCGCCGCGCGGGCGCCGCTGAAGCCGGGACAGGCGGTGGCGTGCGCGTCGGCCGCACGGGACGCCTCGGTGCGCAGGTACCCCAGCGCGCCGGCTGGGTCCAGCGGTGGCGCAGCGGGCGAGATCGCGTCGGACGAGGTCGCGGCCGACGACGTGGACCCGACGCCGGGCGCCGCCGCCCGGAGCCGCTCGAGCTGCTGGCGGGCCTGATCGGCCTGCTCGGCGGCCGCGGCGGCGAGCTCGGGAAAGGCGGCGAACGCGCGGTCGAAGGCGGCGACCAGCGCCGTCTGCACGTCGAACTGGGCGGCGAGCTGGTCGATCTGGGCCTCGGTGACCGCGTCGGCGGTGTCGCCGGTCTCGGCGGTGCACCCGACGGCGACCACGACGGTCCCGGCCAGGGTGGCGACGAGCAACGTGCGCCGGGAGAAGGTGCCGGCCGCAACGGTACGACGTGAGGAGTCGGACATCACCTCCATCCTCGCAGCCCCGGCCGCTCCTGGCCCTCGAACGCACCGGTGCGGTGGCCTGCTCCTGCGCGGGCGCTCGACCCGGAGCTGGGGGCGGTAGCCTGGACGTTCCTGCGCAGCACGCCGCCGGTCCGACCTCCCCGGTCGGCCGATCGTCGGGTCCTGCGGCGGCCGGGACGGTCCGGGCAACCGGTGCAGCACCGACAACAGCAGAACGACGACAGCGAGGAGGAGGCAGCCGGTGTCCGCACGAGATGCATCCGCCGCCCACCACCCCGCAGACCGGACCACCGCGCGGCTGACCGCGTCGGTCGAGCCGGCCGTGACGGCCGCGGGGTACGACCTGGAGGAACTGGTGGTCCGGGCGGCCGGTCAGCGGTCCGTCGTCCGGGTGGTCGTCGACCGCGACGCCGGGGTCAGCCTGAACGACGTCGCCGAGCTCAGCCGGGCCGTCTCCGAGGTGCTCGACGCCGACGGCGACGACATGGGTCGCTCGCCCTACGTGCTGGAGGTCACCAGCCCCGGCGTGGACCGGCCACTGACCCTGCCCCGGCACTGGCGGCGCAACGCCGGCCGACTGGTCACCGTGGCGGTGGGCCCCGAGCGGGACCGCGAGCAGGTGACCGCGCGCCTCCTACGGGTCACCGATGAGGGCGTCGTCCTCGCGGTGGAGAAGGGCGGGGCCAAGAAGGGCCAGGTGCGCCGGACGGTCGGGGAGCGGACCGTGGCCTGGGCCGAGCTGGGGGAGGGGCGAGTGCAGGTCGAGTTCACCCGGCCGCCCGGGCACCGCGACGCCGCCCTGGTCGCCACCGTCCCCGAGGGCGAAGGTGCCGACGACGACGAGATCGACGACGAGGTCGACGACGAGGTCGACGACGACCTGAACGACGAGCACGACCCGTCCGGGTCCGGAGGAGCACAGTGAACATCGACGTGACCGCCCTGAAGGCGGTCGAGCGGGAGAAGGGCATCCCGGCGGACACCGTCCTGCTGGCGATCGAGACCGCCCTGGTGACCGCCTACCGGCACGCCGAGGGTGCCGCGCCGCACGTGCGCGTGCACGTGGACCGCAAGAGCGGCGAGGTCGCCGTGCTCGCCCAGGAGCTCGGTCCCGACGGTGAGGTCGTCAACGAGTGGGACGACACCCCCAGCGACTTCGGCCGGATCGCGGCCAGCACCGCCAAGCAGGTGATCGTCCAGCGGCTGCGCGACGCCGAGCACGAGCAGACCTTCGGCCAGTACGCGGGCAAGGAGGGCGACATCGTCAGCGGGGTCGTGCAAGCCCACGACCGCCGCAACCACCAGGGCATGGTGCTGGTCGACATCGGCAGGGTCGAGGCGACCCTGCCCCCGACCGAGCAGGTGCCCGGCGAGTCCCATCCGCACGGCAGCCGGGTGAAGGCCTACGTCGTCTCCGTGGCGCGCACCTTCCGCGGCCCGCAGGTCACCCTGTCGCGGACGCACCCGAACCTGGTCCGCAAGCTGTTCGCGCTGGAGGCCCCCGAGGTCGCCGACGGCAGCGTGGAGATCGTCGCCGTCGCCCGCGAGGCCGGTCACCGGTCCAAGATCGCCGTCCGGACGACGGTGCCCGGCCTGAACGCCAAGGGCGCCTGTATCGGCCCGATGGGCCAGCGGGTGCGCAACGTGATGAGCGAGCTGAACGGCGAGAAGATCGACATCGTCGACTGGTCCGACGACGATGCCACCTTCGTGGCCTCTGCACTGTCCCCGGCGCGGGTGACCAGCGCCCGGGTCGTCGATCCGACGGCCCGCGCCGTCCAGGTCGTCGTCCCCGATTACCAGCTGTCGCTGGCGATCGGCAAGGAGGGGCAGAACGCCCGCCTGGCGGCCCGGTTGACCGGGTGCCGGATCGACATCCGCAGCGACACCGCCCCCGAGGGCACTGACGGTCCGGTCTCCCCGGGGGTCGGTCGGGCGCCGCTGCGGTCCGGGGCGCGCACCCCGGCGCGGCCACCGCAGGGGGCCGGCCGCCCGCCCGTACGCCGGGCGGAACATCCGGCACCCCCGGCGCGCTAGACTCGTCGATGGCCGACTCGTCGATCCCGGTCCGCACCTGTGTGGGGTGCCGGGGGCGCGCTCAGGTCACCGAGCTGTTGCGTGTCGTCGTCCGCGACGGGGGGCTGACCCCCGATCCGCGGCGGCGGCTCCCCGGCCGGGGTGCGTCCCTGCACCCCACCGTGGAGTGCCTGCAGGCAGCAGTCCGGCGTCGGGCCTTCCCGCGTGCGCTGCGCTGCAGCACACCGCTGGAGGCCGGTCCGCTCGAGAGCCACGTTCGCAGGTCGGTTCCCGACACAGCGGGCCGGCCCCCGGCGGGCGCACGAGCGGCGAAGGCAGCACCACAGTCGGACCGGCAACCGGCCGGTCCGCACGTCGAGAGCAGGACGTCCTCGGATGAGCCACCTGTGAAGTCGTCACGATGACCATGTACCACTGACTTAGGGGTCGAGCGGGCCAGCCGCCGGCCTCACCAAGAGGAGACCCGTGCCAGGCAAGGCCCGCGTACACGAGCTCGCAAAAGAGCTCGGCATCGACAGCAAGACAGTGCTCGCCAAGCTCAAGGAGCAGGGCGAGTTCGTGAAGTCCGCGTCCTCCACCGTCGAGGCCCCCGTGGCCCGGCGGCTCCGTGAGGCGTACCCCGGCGGGAGCAGTTCCGGCAGTGCGCCCCGTCCCGGTCCCCGGCCGTCGGCCCCCGTCCCGCAGCCGGCCGCCCCGGTCGCCGCGACTCCGGTCGCGCCGTCCCCGGTCGCCCAGACGCCGGTCGCCGCGGCGCCCGCGGCTCCGGAGACTCCGTCGGTGGCTTCCTCGCCCGATCGTCCAGCCGCACCGGGCCCGCGCCCGGGGCCGCGTCCGGCCACCCCGGCACCGGCCCCCGCCGTCCAGGAGCCGGCTGCCCAGCAGCCGGTTGTGCAGCAGCCGGCGGCCAGCGCGCCTGTCCAGCAGCCCGCGGCCCCGGCTCAGCCGGGTCCGCGTGCGGTCGGGCCGCGTCCGGCCGGGGGCACCGCCCCCGGTGCTCCGCGTCCGGCTGGTTCCGGTCCGCGTCCCGGCCCCCGGCCGGCGCCGCGTCCGGGCAACAACCCCTTCAGCAGTGCCCCGCGTCCGGCCGCGCCGGGCCGCCCGGTTGCTCCCGGTCAGGGCGCTCCCGGTCAGGGCGCTCCCGGTCAGGGCGCTCCCGGTCAGGGCGCTCCCGGTCAGGGTGCGCCTGGCCAGGGCGGTCCCCGTCCCGGCCCGGGTGCCGGTGGATCTCGTCCGGCGTCCGGGCCCGGTGGACCTCGTCCGGCGTCCGGGCCCGGTGGACCTCGTCCCGCGTCCGGCCCCGGTGGACCTCGTCCTGCCGCCGGTCCGGGTGGGCCCCGGCCCAACCCGGGGATGATGCCGCAGCGACCGAGCCCGGGCATGATGCCCGGCCGTCCGTCCGGCCCCGGCGGTCGTCCCGGCGGCGCCCCGGCCGGCCGTGGCCGGCCAGGCGGTGCCCCCGGTGGCGGCGGCGGCGGCTTCCGTCCCGGCGGCGGTGGCCCTGGCGGCCCCGGTGGTGGTGGCGGTGCTCCGACTGGCGGCTTCCGCCCCGGTGGCGGCGGTGGCGGCCGCGGTCGTGGCCGCGGTGGTTCCGGTGCCGGCACGGCGGGTGCCTTCGGGCGTCCGGGTGGCCGCGGGCCGGTTCGTGGGCGCAAGAGCAAGAAGCAGCGGCGTCAGGAGTTCGACTCCATGGCGGCGCCCAGCATGGGCGGCGTCAGCCTGCCGCGTGGCAACGGGCAGACCGTCCGGTTGCCGCGGGGTGCCTCGCTGACCGACCTGGCCGAGCGGATCAACGCCCAGCCGGCCGCGCTGGTCACCGCCCTGTTCCACCTGGGCGAGATGGTCACCGCGACGCAGTCGGTCAACGACGAGACGCTGCAGCTGCTCGGTGCCGAGATCGACTGGGTCATCCAGGTGGTCAGCCCCGAGGACGAGGACCGCGAGCTGCTCGAGACCTTCGACCTCACCTTCGGTGACGAAGAGGGCGACGAGGAGGACTGGCACATCCGTCCGCCGGTGGTGACCGTCATGGGTCACGTCGACCACGGCAAGACCAAGCTGCTGGATGCCCTGCGCCACACCAACGTGGTGGCGAAGGAGGCCGGTGGCATCACCCAGCACATCGGCGCCTATCAGATCGTCACCGAGCTCGAGCACAACGAGCGGCCGATCACCTTCATCGACACCCCGGGTCACGAGTCGTTCACCGCGATGCGTGCCCGTGGCGCCAAGGTGACCGACATCGTGGTGCTGGTCGTGGCCGCCGACGACGGCGTCATGCCGCAGACGGTCGAGGCGCTCAACCACGCCCAGGCCGCCGCGGTGCCGATCGTGGTCGCGGTCAACAAGATCGACAAGGAGGGGGCCAACCCCGCCAAGATCCGTCAGCAGCTCACCGAGTACGGCCTGGTCGCCGAGGAGTACGGCGGCGACACGATGTTCGTCGACGTCTCGGCGACCACCCGTCAGGGCCTGGACGAGCTGTTGACGGCGATCCTGCTGACCGCGGACGCCTCGCTGGACCTGCGCGCGAACACCGAGCAGGACCCGCAGGGCGTGGTCATCGAGGGCAAGCTGGACAAGGGCCGCGGCCCCGTCGCCACGGTGCTGGTCCAGCGCGGCACCCTGCGCCAGGGCGACTCGATCGTGGCCGGCGACGCCTACGGGCGAGTCCGGTCGCTGCTCGACGAGCACGGCAACAAGCTCAAGGAAGCCCTGCCGGCCCGTCCGGTGCAGGTTGTCGGCCTCACCTCGGTGCC
Source organism: Modestobacter sp. DSM 44400 (assembly GCF_900107175.1). GTDB lineage: Bacteria > Actinomycetota > Actinomycetes > Mycobacteriales > Geodermatophilaceae > Modestobacter. Next base: position 16,324 of record NZ_FNOZ01000046.1, read on the forward strand.
GCGGGCCGGTGACACCTTCCTCGTCGTCGAGGAGGACCGCATCGCCCGGCAGATCGCCGATCGCCGCCAGGCCCGCATCCGCAACGCGCAGAACGCCACCATGCGGAAGCGGATCAGCCTGGAGGACCTCGACGCTGCGCTGCGCGAGACCCGTCAGCTCAACCTGATCATCAAGGGCGACAACTCAGGCACCGTCGAGGCGCTCGAAGAGGCGCTGATGAAGATCGAGGTGAGCGACGACATCGCGCTGCGGGTCATCCACCGCGGCGTCGGTGGCATCACCAAGAGCGACATCGACCTGGCGCTGGCCGACGACGTCATCGTCCTGGGCTTCAACGTCCGGGCCGAGGGTCAGGCCACCGAGCTGGCTGCCCGTGAAGGGGTGGACGTCCGGTACTACACGGTCATCTACCAGGCCATCGAGGAGATCGAGGCCGCCCTCAAGGGGATGCTCAAGCCGGTCTACGAAGAGGTCCAGCTCGGCACGGCGGAGGTCCGCGAGGTCTTCCGGGTGCCGAAGATCGGCAACGTCGCCGGTTCGCTGGTCCGCAGCGGCACGATCGTGCGCAACTCCAAGGCGCGGTTGATCCGTGACGGTGCCGTGGTCGCCGACAACCTGACGGTGGAGTCCCTCCGCCGGTTCAAGGACGACGCGACCGAGGTCCGCGAGGGTTACGAGTGCGGCATCGGACTGGGGTCGTTCAACGACATCAAGCCCGAGGACGTCATCCAGACCTTCGAGCTGCGGGAGAAGCCGCGCGAATAACGGAAGGACCCCCTTGCCCCCCACCACTCGCAGCCTCGTGGCGGGGCCCTGCAAGGGGGCCGGGAGCCGGTTCCGCACCGCTCGGTGCGGAACCGGCTCCGCCCGGTGGCAGGGAGGAGTGAGCCGGTGTTCACCGGGTCGCTGACCGCCGACCTGCTGCTGGGCGACGTCCACTCGCTCAAGGAGAAGCGCGCCGCCGTTCGGCCGATCGTGGCTGAGTTGCGGAAGCGCTTCGCCGTGGCGGCCGCCGAGGTCGGTGACCAGGACCTGCACCGCCGTGCGCAGGTCGGGGTCGCCACCGTGGCAGCCGACGCGGCCCAGGTCACCGACGTGCTCGACGCGTGCGAGCGGTTGCTGGCCGAGCGGCCGGAGGTGACGCTGTTGTCGACGCACCGGCAGCTGCTGTCCGACTCCGACGAATGTTGAAGGACCCCGTCCTCCCCACCCCTCGCAAGCTCGGGGCGGGACCCGGGACGGGGCCGCGGGCCGGGGCTCCAGACCAGGGAGCTCCGGCCAGCGCCGTCCACCCGCCGTCTGCGTCCGCCCGGACGCCGGCGCTGACGAACGAGGAGGCCCCTCCGATGGCCGATTCGGCCCGGGCACGCCGCCTGGCGGTGCGCATCCGTCAGATCGTCTCCGCCACCATCGAGATGCAGATCAAGGACCCACGGCTGGGCATGGTGACGATCACCGACGCCCGCGTGACCAGCGACCTGCGCGAGGCCACGGTGTTCTACACCGTCTACGGGGACGAGACGCAGATCGAGGACTCCGCCCGGGCACTGGCCAGCGCCACCGGCGTCCTGCGCTCGACGGTGGGCAAGCAGACCGGCATCAAGTTCGTGCCGACGCTGGCCTTCATCGCCGACATCGTCCCGGACACCGCACGGGAGCTCGAGGAGGCGCTGGAGCGCGTCCGGCACGCCGACGCCGAACTGGCTCGCGCCCGCGAAGGCGCGGAGTACGCCGGCGAGGCCGACCCCTACCGGCGCCCGGTCGAGGACACCGACGACGATCTCGACGCCAACCCGGACGACCCGGACGAGGACGGGGCAGCCGGGGACGACGCCGTCCCGGACGACGTCCGAAACGGGCTCGACACCGCCCCGCAGCCCCAGCAGACCAGGAGCGCACCGTGACAGAAGCCGTCGATCCGGACCCGTACGCGCCCGACGAACACCGGGGCGAGTCCACCCTCGGCGGTCGCCAGGAGCCGGCGGACGGCGACCCGACCGTGGGTGGCAAGCGTGGCGAGATCGGCGAGACCGGCAGCATCGCGGCCGACGAGCCCGATGACGGTGGCCCGGCCATCCCGGTCGGCGGCGGTTCCGTCACCGAGGAGCCCAACGCCGCACCGGTGGCCGGCCCCGGACCGGGCGACGGCACCTCCGCCGGCGCCGGGTCCGCGGCCGCCGACTCGGACTGACGGTGACCGCAGCGCCGGAGGCACCGGCCGCGGCTGCCATCGAGGTGCTCGCCACCGCCGCGGCCACCGGGGCGACCGTGGTGCTGTCCGGGCACGTGCAGCCCGACGCCGACGCGCTGGGCAGCGTCCTGGCGCTCGCCGAGGGCTTGCGCCGGCGTGGCGCCCAGGTGTGCGCGACCTTCCCCGGGCCGTTCCGGCTGCCCGCGTCGCTCTCCTGGCTGCCCGGCGCGGCGAGCCTGGTGCCCTCGACCGAGGTGCCGGCCGCCCCCGACGTCTTCGTCAGCCTGGACGCCTCCTCGCCCGGCCGGCTCGGCGAGCTGGCGGGGCTGCTGGACAGCGCGGGCACGTCGGTGGTCATCGACCACCACGCCAGCAACCCCGGCTTCGGCTCGGTGCAGCTGGTGGTCCCCGACGCTCCGGCCACGGTAGTGCTGGTCGCGGAGCTGCTCGACGGGCTGGAGGTCGAGTGGGACACCCAGCTCGCGACCTGTCTGTACGCCGGCCTGGCCGCCGACACCGGCTCGTTCCGCTTCGGCAACACCGCGCCGGGCACCCACGAGCTGGCCGCCCGGCTGCTGCGCACCGGCATCGACCACGCCGCGATCAGCCAGCGGCTGTTCGACACCGCGCCGTTCGGCTGGCTGCGGCTGCTGTCCCTGGTGACCGGCCGGGCCGAGCTCGAGCCGGACGTCGGCGCGGGACTGGTGTGGACGTGGGCCAGCACCGCCGAAGCGCGTGAGTGCGGCCTGCCCGGCGACCAGCTGGAGGCGCTGGTCGACGTCGTCCGCGCCACGGAGGAGGCCGACGTGGCCTGCGTGGTCAAGGGCCAGGACGACGGGAGCTGGGTGGTGTCTATGCGCTCCCGCGGGGCCACCGACGTGGCCGGGGTGGCCATCGCGCTCGGCGGTGGCGGGCACCGCGCGGCTGCCGGGTACAGCTCGTTCGCCGACCTCCAGACCACGGTGGCGCGGCTGCGCTCCGAACTGGCCGCGGGGGTCGAGCACTGAGCACTGCTCCCGCCCTCCCGCGCGAGCGGTCCATCCCCGCGCTGGCGGCGCCGGCGCTCGTCGTGCTGGCCGCCGAGCCGCTGTACCTGCTCGTCGACACCGCCGTGGTCGGCAACCTGGGCACTGTCGCTCTCGGGGGCCTCGCCGTGGGCGGCGGCCTGCTCGCCTACGTCGCCGCGTTGCTGAACTTCCTCGCCTACGGGACCACCGCCCGCGCCGCCCGCCGGGCGGGCGCCGGCGACCGGGCCGGGGCGGTCGCCGAGGGTGTGCAGGCCACCTGGCTGGCGGTCGGCCTCGGGGTGCTGCTCGCGCTCGTCTTCCAGGTCCTCGCCGGACCACTCACCCGCCTGCTCGCCGGGGGCGCCGGGCCGGTCGCCGAGGCCGCCGAGCAGTGGCTGCGGGTGGCCAGCCCCGGCCTTCCGCTGCTGCTGGTCGCCCTGGCCGGCAACGGCTGGCTGCGCGGCGTCCAGGAACTCCGTCGTCCGGTCGGCTACGTGCTCGCCGGCAGCCTGGTCAGCCTGGTGCTGTGCCCGCTGCTGGTGCACACCGCGGGGCTGGGACTGGTCGGCTCGGCGGTGGCGAATCTGGCCGGCCAGGCGGTCTCGGCCACCTGCTTCTGCCGGGCCCTCGTCCGCGAGCTGACCCGGCAGGGCATCCCGTGGCGCCCCCGGTGGGCGTCGGTGCGCGCCCAGTTGGTGCTCGGCCGGGACCTGCTCGTGCGCGCCGCCGTCCTGCAGTTCGCCTTCGCCGCCGCGGCCGCCGTCGTCGCCCGGTCCGGCACCGCGGAGCTGGCCGCCCACCAGGTCGCCCTCCAGCTGTGGCTGTTCCTGGCCCTGGTGCTCGACGCCTACGCCATCGCTGCGCAGACCCTCGTCGGGCACGCGCTGGGCGCCGGGCGGCTGGCCGACGCACGCCGCACCGCCCGCCGGGTGAGCGCCTGGGGGCTGGGCACCGGGGTGCTGGTGGGCCTCGCGCTGCTGGCCCTGCGTCCGGTGCTGCCGCCGCTGTTCACCGATGACCCGGCGGTGCTGGCGCAGGCCGCGGTCGTCTGGTGGTTCCTGGCTCTCATGCAGCCGCTCGCGGGGGTCGTCTTCGCTCTGGACGGCGTGCTCATGGGCGCCGGCGACGTCGCCTACCTGCGGACGGTGACGCTGGGATCGGCGCTGGTGGGGTTCGTGCCGTTGTCGCTGCTGTCGGGATGGCTGGACTGGGGCCTGGCCGGGGTGTGGTCCGGGCTGACCGTGTTCATCGCGCTGCGACTGGTCGCCGTCGGAATCCGGGTGGCGGGGGACGGGTGGCTGACGGCGGCTGGCAAGGTCGTGCCGTGAGCCGCCGTCCCGACGCCGACGTTCCGTTTGCCCTGTTGCTGGTCGACAAGCCCGGCGGCATGACGTCGCACGACGTCGTCGCCCGCGCCCGGAGGGTGCTGTCGGTCCGCAAGGTCGGGCACGCCGGGACGCTGGACCCGATGGCCACCGGCCTGCTGGTGCTGGGGGTGGGCGCGGCCACCCGACTGCTGGGGCACCTCAGCGGGTCGGACAAGACCTACGAGGCGACCGTCCGGCTCGGCTCGACCACCGTCACCGACGACCGGGAGGGCGAGATCACCGCCACCAGCTCGGCGGCTGGCGTGACCGAGGACGACGTCCGCGCCGCGCTGGCCGGCCAGGTGGGGCCGTTGCAGCAGGTGCCCTCCTCGGTCAGCGCGGTGAAGGTCGATGGCCGGCGGTCCTACGACCGGGTGCGCGCGGGGGAGGAGTTCGAGCTGGCCCCCCGCGCGGTGACCGTGCACCGGATCGACGTGCACCGGGTCAGCCGCCCCACCCCGGACCTGGTCGACGTCGAGGTGACCGTCTCCTGCAGCACCGGCACCTACGTCCGCGCGATCGCCCGCGACGTCGGTGCCGCCCTCGGGGTCGGGGGGCACCTCACCGCGCTGCGCCGCACCTCTTCGGGGCCGTTCTCCACCGCCGACGCCCGCCCGGTCGAGGACGCCGCCGGCGCGCTGGCCGGTCCCGGGGCGGGGCCCGGCGTCCTCGCGCTGACCGACGCGGCACGCGCCTTCTTCCCGGTCCGCGACCTCACCGCGGAGGAGGCGGTCGCCCTCGGCCACGGGCAGCGGGTACCGGCCACCGGTGCGCCGGGGCTGCACGCCGCAGTGGGTCCGGGGAACCGACTGGCGGCGCTCATCGAGGACGCCGGACCGGTGGCCCGGGTGTCCGTGGGCTTCCCACCCGGCTGAGCGGGGTGGCACCGTGGACCGCATGAGCGACCTCGACGAGCGGCTGGCCGTACTGCACGACGAACTCGCCGCCGTCCCGGGCGTGGTGGTCGCCTTCTCCGGCGGCGTGGACTCCGGTGTGGTGCTCGCCGCCGCGGTCCACGCTCTCGGCGCCGACCGGGTGGTCGCGGCCACCGCTGTGTCCCCGAGCCTGCCTGCGCCCGAGCGGGCGGCCGCCGTCGAGTTCGCCCGCTCCCTCGGCGTCCGGCACGAGCAGCCGGCCACCGACGAGCTGTCCCGCGCCGGCTACGTGGCCAACGCCGGTGACCGCTGCTTCTTCTGCAAGGCCGAGCTCGTCGACGTCCTGACCCCGCTGGCCGCCGAGCTGGGCATCGCGGACGTGGTCACCGGCACCAACGCCGATGACGTGCGGGTCGGCTTCCGACCCGGCATCCGGGCGGCGACCGAGCGCGGGGCTTGGGCGCCGCTCGCCCGCGCCGGCATGACCAAGGACGACGTGCGGGAGGCTGCCCGGCAATGGGGCCTGGCGCTGGCCGACAAGCCGGCCGCCGCCTGCCTGGCCAGCCGGATCGCCTACGGCGTGCCGGTCTCCGCGCAGCGGCTGGCCCGGGTCGAGGCGGCCGAGGCAGCGTTGCGGACGGCGCTCACCGCCGCCGGGCTGCTGGTGCGCAACCTGCGGGTCCGCGACCTGGGGTCCATCCGTGGCCTGCAGACCGCGCGGGTGGAGGTCGACCTGCCCCGGGTGGCCGATCTGGTGGCCCGGCCGGAGCTGCTGGCCGGGGTGGCCGGTTTCGGCCGGGTGGAGGTGGACCTGCGCGGCTTCCGGTCCGGGTCGATGAACGAGCTGCTACCCGACCCGGTCCGCTACCGATGAGCACCGTGTCGTGACGACGCCTGAGTGGATCACCGTCGATGTCGTCGAGCGGCTTACGGCGGAGGACGTGTCGGTCCTGGTCGGGTTCGACGCGTCCTTTCCACCGACATCGTGTTCAGGGTCGCCGAGTCCGACGCGGGCTTCTGCATCCGGGAGGTGGCCGCCGGTCCGCCGGTCACCAAGCGGTACAGCCTGGCCGACGAGCTGCTGGCCGGCCAGGCGCCGCCCACTGGGACCGGCTCTTCGTCGTCCGTGCCGGTGCGGCCGTCGTGGCCGTCGCAGCCACCACCCACGTCCCGCGGAACGGCCGGCAGCGGCTCGATGAGCTGCACGTCCTGCCGTCCAGGCGCGGCGCCGGTCTCGGCCGCCGGCTGTTGGACCAGGTGCGCGCGGAGGCGGTCGCGAACGGGGCCCGGCAGATCTGGCTGGAGACACAGGCGGGGAACCTCCCGGCCATCCGGGCCTACCGACGACTGGGCTTCCGGATCACCGGGTTCGACGTCTCCCGGTACCGCCGCCGCACGACGCGGAGGTGGCCGTGTTCATGTCCCGTCCCGTCGAGGTGCCCGACCCGATCCGCTACCGCTGATCGCCCCGGTCGACCCGATCGCCCCGCACGGACCGGACGATCCGGGCGGCGGCCACCCCGGCGCCGAAGCCGTTGTCGATGTTGACGACCAGCACGCCCGGGGCGCAGGCGGTGAGCATGGTCAGCAGGGCGGCCAGTCCCTCGAAGGCCGCGCCGTACCCGACCGACGTCGGGACGGCGACCACGAGCCGGTCGGTGAGCCCGGCGACCACGCTGGGCAGCGCGCCGTCCATGCCGGCGACCACGACCACCGCGTCGGCCGCGGCCAGGTCCGGAGCAACGGCCAGCACCCGGTGCACCCCGGCCACCCCGACGTCGTCCACCCGCCGGCAGCCGACCCCGCTCGCGGTCAGCGTGGCCGCCACCTCGGCGGCCACCGCGCCGTCCGACGTGCCGGCGGTCAGCACCAGCACCTCGCCCACCGGGTCCGGAGGAGCGCCCACCCAGGCGATCCGGGCGGCCTCGTCGACGTGCGCGGCCGGCCAGCGGTCGCGCACCGCCGCCGCGGTGGGGCCGTCGACCCGGGTGGCCCAGGCCAGCGGCACACCGGCGTCGAGCAGCCCGGCCAGACACGCGACGGTCTCGGCCGGGCTCTTGCCTCCGGCGAAGACGACCTCGGGGGTGCCGGTCCGGGCGGCCCGGTCGACGTCGAGCCGGGCGATCCCGACGTCTGCGGTGCGTGGGGGCTCGATCACCGGACCAGTGTCGTCCACCGCCCGGCAGGTACCTCGCCGTGTCACCCGTGCGGGAGTTGGGCAGGATGCGGGACATGAGCGTCGTGAAGATCAACGTCGTGACCATGCCGGAGGACAAGCGGGCCCGCTTCGAAGAGCGGTTCAAGGGCCGCGCAGGAGCCGTGGAGGCCACGCCGGGCTTCGAGTGGTTCGAGCTGCTGCGCCCGGTCGCGGGCACCGACTCCTACCTCGTCTACACCCGCTGGAGCAGCGAGGAGGACTACCGGTCCTGGCAGTCCAGCCAGGACTTCGACCGCGCGCATGACGGCGGCGGCGACACCCTGGCCCCGGCCGCGGAACGCTCGCAGAACCACCTCTGGAGCTACGAGGTCATCGAGTCCGCCGCCCCCAAGGGCAGCTGACGTCCCCGGGCGTTCCCGTTGCGCGGGAGGGTCCCGCGGTGCGGGGGGTGTCCACGCGGCCGACCGCGCGGACACCCCCCACACCGCGTGGGCGCCGCCCGGCGAGGGTGCCGTCGGCCAGGAGCCCGCGGGTGGACCAGCGATCTTTCGGGAGGGCGGCCCCGGCTGACGGCCCGGGTGCCGGGCTACTGTGGTGCCGCGGGCCCGCGCCGCCGGGCGACCGTCACCGCACACACTCGCCAGGTGGGAGCCATGACCGACACGCTCGCCGACAGCCGTACCTCCTCCCGGTTCTTCGCCGAGGGCGTGCCGCTGGTCGTGGAGGACGTGCCGCGTCGCTCCACCACCGAGCGCAGCGCGATGCTCGAGGACCCGGGTTTCGGCCGGTACTTCACCGACTCGATGTTCATCGCCCGGTACCGCGCCGGGCAGGGCTGGACCGACCCTCGGATCACCGCGTATGCGCCGCTGCAGATGGATCCCAGCGCGGCCGCACTGCACTACGCCCAGTCGATCTTCGAAGGGCTCAAGGCCTACGCCCAGCCCGACGGTTCGGTGGCCACCTTCCGGCCCGAGACCAACGCCGCGCGCTTCGCCCGCAGTGCCGCCCGGCTCGCCATGCCGCCGGTTCCGGAGGCCTCGTTCCTCGCCGCTGTCGACGCCCTGGTCGACGCCGACCGCGACTGGGTGCCGACCGGCCCCGACCAGACCCTCTACGTCCGGCCCTACCAGCTGGCCATCGAGCCGTTCCTCGGGGTCCGCCCGGCACACGAGTACCTGTTCATCGTCATCGCCAGCCCGGCGGGTGCGTACTTCCCGCGCGGTGTCCACCCGGTGTCGGTCTACCTCTCCGAGGACTACATCCGGGCCGCTCCCGGCGGCACCGGCGACGTCAAGTGCGCCGGCAACTACGCCGCGAGCCTGCTGGCCCAGGAGCAGGCCATCGCCGCCGGTTGTGACCAGGTCGTCTGGCTCGACGCGCTGGAGAAGCGCTACGTCGAGGAGATGGGCGGGATGAACCTGTTCTTCGTCCTCGGCTCCGGGGACGACGCCGAGCTGGTCACCCCTGAGCTCACCGGCACCCTGCTGCCCGGCATCACCCGCGACTCGCTGATCACCGTGGCCCGCGAGCGGGGGCACACCGTCACCGAGCGGAAGATCAGCGTCGACGAGTGGCGGTCCGGTGTGGCCGACGGTTCGATCACCGAGACGTTCGCCTGCGGCACGGCGGCGGTCATCACCCCGGTCGGCGAGGTCAAGGCCCGCACCGGCGACTTCACCGTCGGCACCGGCGAGCCGGGTGCGCTCACCATGCAGCTGCGTGCCGCCCTGCTCGACGTCCAGCACGGCCGCGTCGCCGACGACCACGGCTGGCTGCACCGCGTCGCGTCCGCCGCCTGAGCCCGCGGGACCGGGGGAGGGAAGCGGCGTGCTGCGCTGGCGCGGGCTGGAGGCCACTCCTCCCGACCTGGGACGCACCGTGGTCACCGTCGGTATGTACGACGGCGTGCACCGGGGGCACCAGCACCTGATCGGCGCGGCGCTCGCGCGCGCCCGGGCGATGCGTCGTCCGTGCCTGCTGCTCACCTTCGACCCGCACCCGGCCGAGGTCGTGCGGCCGGGGTCGCACCCGGCGATCCTCACCACCGCCGACCGCAAGGCCGAGCTGGTCGCCCAGCTGGGCGTGGACGCCATGTGCGTGCTGCCGTTCACGCCGGAGTTCAGCCGGCTGTCCCCGGGCGGCTTCACCCACACCGTGCTGGTCGAGCACCTGCACGCCGCCCAGGTCGTGGTCGGGCGCAACTTCACCTACGGGCACAAGGCCGCCGGCACGGTCGACACCCTGGCTACCGAGGGGCAGCGGTTCGGCTTCGGGGTCGAGGGCGTCGACCTCACCAGCGTCAGCGCCGAGCCCGACCCGGACGCCGAGGGCATTACCGACGACCCGGTCACCATCTCCTCGACCTACATCCGTGCCTGCGTGGCCGCCGGTGACATGGGCTCGGCGGCGCGGGCGCTGGGCCGGCCGCACCGGGTCGACGGCATCGTGGTGCGGGGCGACCGACGTGGCCGGGAGCTCGGCTACCCGACGGCGAACGTGGAGAGCCCGGCCTACACCGCTGTCCCTGCGGACGGCGTCTACGCCGGTGCCCTGGTGCTGCGCGACCACACCGGCGCCAGCCGCAGCAGCCACCCGGCTGCGCTCTCCGTGGGCAGCAACCCGACGTTCTCCGGCAGCCGGCGCACCGTGGAGGCCCACCTGCTCGACTTCGACGGCGATCTCTACGGAGAGCACGTCGGCGTCGAGTTCACCACCCGGCTGCGGCCGATGCTGGCCTTCTCCGCGGTGCCGGAGCTGCTGACGGCGATGGCCCGCGACGTCGCCGAGACCCGGGCCGTGTTCGGGCTGTGATGCCGTGACACTGCGCCACTCGCGGGCCGCACCGTAGTCAGGTGCCGTTCCCGGGTCGCGTTGAGCCGTTTCGTCGTTCCTCGCGGGACCCTCCGGGCCCTGCTCGTCGCGACCGGCGGGCCATGTCGTCGCGGCTGGTAGCCTGAGGCCTGGCGTCGGGAGACCGACGTGTGTGCATGCTGCCCCCGTGACACCGACCGGGGGCCACACGTGACCTGCCCTGGAGGCACCATGGCGCTCGAGAGCGCGACGAAGAAGCAGATCATGACCGAGTACGCGACGGTCGAAGGAGATACCGGTTCCCCTGAGGTGCAGGTCGCGATGCTGACCCGACGGATCAGTGACCTGACCGAGCACCTCAAGATGCACAAGCACGACCACCACAGCCGGCGGGGCCTGCTCCTGCTGGTCGGCCGCCGTCGTCGGCTGCTGAACTACTTGGCCAAGACCGACATCAACCGGTACCGCTCGCTCATCGAGCGGCTCGGCCTGCGCCGCTAGCACCACGAGGGGACCGCTCCGGGTACACCGGGACGGTCCCCCCTCTCGTGCGGCAACCCGCCGCACGGGCCACCGGCGATCCACGCCGCCCGTCCCCGCACAGGGCCGGTCCTCGGTAGTGGCCCCCGGGACGCAGCGAGCCTGGACGCAGGAACCCGCAAGAGCGCCCCCGAGGGCTTCGATCGAAGACCGGTCGCCCCGGACGGTCGGCGTTCCCGCCGCGAAGAGGACGTCGCCGTATGCGACGTAGGAAGAGGACACGATGTCCGCACCCACCAGCACCCCCGGCCCCGACACCACCGACTTCGACGCCGAGGACGGCGTCTTCACCGCCACCGCGGTGATCGACAACGGGGCGCTCGGCTCCCGCACCGTCACCTTCGAGACCGGTCGGCTCGCCAAGCAGGCCGCCGGTTCCGTCGTTGCCACTCTCGGCGACACCACGCTGCTGTCGGCCACCACGGCCGGCCGTCAGCCCAAGGAGCAGTTCGACTTCTTCCCGCTGACGGTGGACGTCGAGGAGCGCATGTACGCCGCCGGGCGCATCCCCGGCTCGTTCTTCCGCCGCGAGGGCCGCCCGTCCGAGGACGCCATCCTCACCTGCCGGCTGATCGACCGGCCGCTGCGTCCGACGTTCGCCAAGGGCCTGCGCAACGAGGTCCAGGTCGTCATCACCGTGCTCAGCCTGGAGCCCGACCACCTCTACGACGTGCTGGCGATCAATGCCGCCTCCGCGTCCACCCAGCTGTCCGGCCTGCCGTTCTCCGGTCCGGTCGGTGGAACCCGGGTGGCCCTGGTCAACGGGCAGTGGATCGGCTTCCCGACCCACACCGAGCTCGCCGACGCCGTGTTCGACATGGTCGTGGCGGGGCGGGTCCTGCCCGACGGCGACGTCGCGATCATGATGGTCGAGGCCGAGGCCACCGAGAAGACCATCGCGCTGATCGCCGGCGGCGCCACCGCACCGACCGAGGAGGTCGTCGCCCAGGGTCTGGAGGCGGCGAAGCCCTTCATCAAGGCGCTGTGCCAGGCGCAGGCCGAGCTGGCCGCCAACGCCGCCAAGCCCGAGGCGCACTTCCCCCGCTTCCTGGACTACCAGGACGACGTCTACGCCGCGGTCGAGGCGCACGCCGCCGAGAAGCTGGCCGTGGCCCAGGCCATCGCCGGCAAGCAGGAGCGCGAGGCGGCCACCGACGAGCTCAAGGACGAGGTCAAGGCCGCGCTGGCCGGGCAGTTCGAGGGCCGCGAGAAGGAGATCTCCGGAGCCTTCCGCGCCGTCACCAAGAAGGTCGTCCGGCAGCGCATCCTGCGCGACAAGATCCGCATCGACGGCCGTGGGCTGACCGACATCCGGCCGCTGTCGGCCGAGGTCGAGGTCCTGCCGCGGGTGCACGGGTCGGCGCTGTTCGAGCGCGGCGAGACCCAGATCTTGGGTGTCACCACGCTGAACATGCTCCGCATGGAGCAGCAGCTGGACACGCTGAGCCCGGACAACCGCAAGCGCTACATGCACAACTACAACTTCCCGCCGTACTCCACCGGTGAGACCGGCCGGGTGGGCTCGCCCAAGCGCCGCGAGATCGGCCACGGCGCGCTGGCCGAGCGGGCGCTGCTGCCGGTGCTGCCCGATCGCGAGGAGTTCCCCTACGCGATCCGTCAGGTCTCCGAGGCGCTGAGCTCCAACGGGTCCACCTCGATGGGCTCGGTCTGCGCCTCGACCCTGGCGCTGCTCAACGCCGGTGTTCCGCTGCGCGCCCCGGTCGCCGGCATCGCCATGGGCCTGGTCTCCGACGAGGTCGACGGCAAGACCCAGTACGTCGCCTTGACCGACATCCTGGGTGCGGAGGACGCGTTCGGTGACATGGACTTCAAGGTCGCCGGCACCAAGGACTTCGTGACGGCCCTCCAGCTGGACACGAAGCTCGACGGCATCCCCTCCGACGTCCTCGCCGGTGCGCTGACCCAGGCCCGCGCGGCCCGGCTGCACATCCTCGACGTGATGCTCGAGGCGATCGACGGTCCCGACGAGATGAGCCCGTACGCCCCCCGGGTGACCACGGTGCGCATCCCGGTCGACAAGATCGGCGCGGTCATCGGCCCCAAGGGCCAGATGATCAACGCCATCCAGGACGAGACCGGCGCGGACATCACCATCGAGGACGACGGCACGATCTACGTCGGCGCCTCCGACGGCCCCTCGGCCCAGGCCGCGGTGGACCGGATCAACGCCATCGCCAACCCGACGCTGCCCAAGGTCGGCGAGCGGTTCCTGGGCACGGTCGTCAAGACCACCGCCTTCGGCGCCTTCGTCTCGCTGCTGCCCGGCCGCGACGGCTTGGTGCACATCAGCAAGCTCGGCGGCGGCAAGCGGATCGCCAAGGTCGAGGACGTCGCCAACGTCGGCGACAAGCTGCAGGTGGAGATCACCGACATCGACGCCCGCGGCAAGATCAGCCTGGCGCCGGTGGCCGAGGGCGACAACGGCGCGGCCGCTCCGGCCGACGACGCCGCCACCCCCGCGGAGGCGTGACGAGAATCGACAGCCGCGCGCCGGCCGGGGGCGGGGTGGACGCGGTCGCGTCCACCCCGGCCCCGGCCGGCGCTACGGCGCTCCTGGACGTTGATGAGTTCGGCGGCCGGGTGGAGCGCACCGAGCTGCCCGGCGGCCTGCGGGTGCTCACCGAGACGATGCCGGGGGTGCTGTCCGCGACCCTGGGCATCTGGGTCGGGGTCGGCTCGCGGGACGAGTCGCCGCACCTGGCCGGCTCGTCGCACTTCCTCGAGCACCTGCTCTTCAAGGGCACCCGGAGCCGGACGGCGCTCGAGATCGCCACGGCGATGGACGCCGTCGGCGGTGAGATGAATGCCTTCACCGCCAAGGAGCACACCTGCTACTACGCCAACGTGCTCGCCAGCGACCTCCCGCTGGCGGTGACGCTGCTCGGTGACCTGGTCACCGACGCTCTGAACACTGCCCCGGACCTGGAGTCCGAGCGGACGGTGGTTCTCGAGGAGATCGCCATGCGCGACGACGAGCCCAGCGACGCCGTGCACGACCTCTACGCCGAGACGCTGTTCGGCGACACCCCGCTCGGCCGGTCGGTGCTGGGCACGGTCGACTCGATCGAGTCGCTGAGCCGGGACGACGTCGACGGCTGGTACCGCCAGCGCTATGCCGTCCCCTCCATCGTGGTGGCCGCGGCCGGCCGGGTGGACCACCAGCAGGTGCTCGACCTGGTCGCCGCGGCCTTCGGCGAGCGGCTGGCCGGCGCCGCGCGGCCGGAGGCGCTGCGGATGGGTGAGGGCGCCGTCCTCGCCGCGCCGGCCCGGCCGACCGGGCTGATCCACCGGAAGACCGAGCAGACCCACCTGCTGCTCGGCAGCATCGGGATGAGCCGGCTGGACGAGCGTCGTTACGCCGCCGCCGTGCTCGACGCGGCGGTCGGTGGTGGCATGAGCTCCCGGCTGTTCCAGGAGGTCCGGGAGAAGCGCGGCCTGGTCTACAGCGTCGGGTCCGCGCTGACCCACTACGCCGGGACCGGGAGCTTCTCCGTGTACGCGGGCTGCTCACCCAAGCGGGTGCCCGAGGTGCTGCGGCTGGTGCGCGCCGAGCTCGCCACGGTCGCCGTGACCGGCCTGACCGCCGAGGAGGTCTCTCGCGGCCGGGGCCAGCTCAAGGGCGGCATGGTGCTCAGCCTGGAGGACACCGGGTCGCGGATGAGCAGGCTGGGCAAGAGCGAGCTCTCCTACGGGGAGTACCTGCCGGTCCGCGAGGTCCTGGACCGGCTGGACGCCGTGGACCCCGAGCAGGTCCGGGCGGTCGCCGCCGACCTGCTCACGCGGAACACCTGCCTGGCCGTGGTTGGTCCGTACCGGGACCGGGACCTCGACCGGCTCACCGCCTGACCGTTCCATGCCGTCGGTGAACGCCCAGCACGGTGCGCTGTCCCGCGGGGTCTTCGCGGTCTCGGTACTGGTGTCCCTTGCCGTGCTGTTCGCGCCGCCCTCCGACGTGCCCAGCAGCCCGTCCGGGGTGGACAAGCTCGTCCACCTCGGGCTGTTCCTGCTGCTCGCCCTCACCGGCCGGTGGGCCGGGGCCGGCCGGACGGTGCTGGCGGTGGTGCTCGTCGGCTATGCGGCCGTCAGCGAGGTCGTGCAGGGGCTGGACGTCGTCGGCCGGGACGCGTCGGTCGCCGACTGGGCCGCCGACGTCGTCGGGGTGGCCGCCGGCCTGCTGCTGTGGGCCCTGACGACCCGTCCCCGGCGGCCGACCGCTCTCTGAGCGTGCCCTCGTACGGGCCCGCCGCCTTGCGCGCGCTCCTCTCGTTGGTGAGCATCGCCGCATGACCACCAGCACGTCGGCCGTCGACCCGCCCCGACCCGCCACACCGACCGGAGAGGCGCCGCTCATCTCCGTGGGGGTGCTCGGCGCCCGCGGACGGATGGGCACCGAGGTGTGCCGCGCGGTGGACGCGGCCGAGGACCTCGAGCTCGTCGCGATGGTCGACGAGCGGGACTGGCTGTTCCACGTGGCCGACGCCGGCGCCCACGTGGTCGTGGACTTCACCCGGCCGGACTCGGTCATGGACAACATCCGCTTCTGCATCGACCAGAACATCCACTGTGTCGTGGGCACGACGGGGTTCGACGACGAAAAGCTCGCGACGATCGCCTCCTGGCTGGCGCCCAAGCCCGAACTCGGCGTGCTGATCGCTCCCAACTTCGGCATCGGCGCGGTCCTGCTGATGCGCTTCGCCCAGGAGGCGGCCCGGTTCTTCCGCTCCGTCGAGGTGGTCGAGCTGCACCACCCCGCCAAGGTCGACGCCCCCTCGGGAACGGCCGCCCGCACCGCCAGGCTCATCGCCGCGGCCCGCCGCGCCGCCGGCGTGCCCGCCTCCCCCGACGCGACGCGGGAGGCCGACTCCCTGCCCGGCGCGCGCGGCGCGGACGTCGAGGGCGTCCCCGTGCACGCCGTCCGGCTGGCCGGCCTGGTCGCGCACCAGGAGGTCCTGATGGGCTCGGCGGGGGAGACCCTCACCCTCCGGCACGATTCCTACGACCGCGCCTCCTTCATGCCAGGCGTCCTGCTGGCAGTCCGCGAGATCGCCGACCGCCCTGGGCTCACCGTCGGCATCGAGACCCTGCTGGGGCTCTGACCTGCTGGGGCTCTGACCGACACGGGGCCGACGGGCCTGGCGTGACTGCTGATGCGGCCGGACCTGTACTCGACACGTGACCTGCCTCGCATGTTCGTAGGCACTGGCCCGCGCTGACCTGGGCTTTCATGCTCCTGCGGTGCCCAGCGACCCCGGATGCGTGGCGCTGGACCCTCGGACGGTTTGACGCCATGCGTCGACCCGCGTAACTTCCTCTTTGCGCCGAGCGAGACTGGGTCGAAAGGCCCGGGAGCCGCAAGGTCAGACCTCCGGGTGTGACAGCGAGCCGTGCACGGCGTAACGTGTAACAAGTCCGCCGGAGACGACGACCTGTAGAGGTCCGGTTCGCCGCGCGTCCGCTCCTTGAGAACTCAACAGCGTGCCGAAAGTCAGTGCCAAGTAACAAATCCCTATCCGGGTCTTTTGGATTCGGTGGGTTCCTTTGGTTGATTGAACGAGAGTGCCAACTCTCGGTCTCAGCTGCGATCAAATCATCTACGGAGAGTTTGATCCTGGCTCAGGACGAACGCTGGCGGCGTGCTTAACACATGCAAGTCGAGCGAGGCCCACTCTTCGGGGTGGTGCCCTAGCGGCGAACGGGTGAGTAATACGTGGGCAACCTGCCCTCAGCTCTGGGATAACTCCAAGAAATTGGTGCTAATACCGGATGTGACCGCTGACCGCATGGTCTGGTGGTGGAAAGATTCATCGGCTGGGGATGGGCCCGCGGCCTATCAGCTTGTTGGTGGGGTCA
>NZ_FNOZ01000137.1 GCF_900107175.1 Modestobacter sp. DSM 44400
CGCCGGGTCACCGTCTGCTGAGGGTCATTTCCCCCTCAAGTTCGAAGAGCCCAGATGCCCCAGGGAGCGGCTACGGACCTTGGGCAACCGTTGCCATAGCGTGCGTCGACGTCACCGACCTCAATCCGCCTCCTTCTTCGGAGGAGGTCTTCCGTTACTTCCAGACGCTGCCGCTCCCCCAGCTGACCGCCCAGCAGCAGCCGCCGGGCAATGCCCTGGTCGGGCTGCCGGTCATCTTCTTCACCGATAGCCCGACGACCCAGACCTTCACCGTCGAAATCTGCCCCCTAATTACTGACCTGCAGTAACCCGCGCACCTGTCGACTGACCTGCTGGAACACCTTCCGACGTCTGTCGTTAACCCTTGCCCCCTGTCGATGTCTTGTGCCATGGACGTGCCATGCGTGATCGTCAGATTCAGCTAGTTCGCGACAGCGGCGTGCTCGGCGTGGGGCACGGTGGGTTCGGCGGCCTCGGTGACCAGATAGGGGCGGAAGCGGTCTCGAAGGCGCCGCAACCTTCCGCTCCGCTATGCGCCGATGGTTCAAGGCGAGGTGTCTTGCCGTCGTTCGACGAGTCCGAAGTATCGATCGGTTGGTTGTCGCCTCCGCATCCACGGTTTGACTTCAATCACGTAGTGCTGACTGTGCTCGCGGAATTCGAAGTGCCAGCGTCCATCTGCGTCGACTAGCTCAACGCATGGTTCGGAGCTGAGCGAGTCCCCGAGACGGATGGTGACGGCCAGATGAGCAATGGTTTCTGCTTCGTCTCGTGACCAGACGTGCTCGAGCGCAGGGCCGCGCCGCCACATTCGGGCAAGCAAGGCCTTGGCAGCGTCATACGTCAGGTTCCCTAGAACACCAGCTGCCACGGCGTCCGACGTGTACTGAACGACCTCGACGAGCAAGTCGGCGTACTCGTGAAAGATAACGATATTGCGGCTCGGGCGCACAGGGACGAGTTCGCCCTTAGGCCGGAGCACAAGCTCGCTGGACTGCGTATGCCCCTCAGGTTCCTGCCCTCGCTCCGGTTCCACCATGCCCTAGTGCATCAGCACGTTCGGGCGGCAGCAAGGCCCAGTCAAGGCCGCCGACTACCAGGGCTGATCACGAGTTGCCCTGTGCGTCTTCGAACACGTCACCGGCGCCGTCGCCAGACAGGGGCAGCAGCGGTCGGTTCAAGGCTTGGTTGGACCATATCGACCGCGTCGTCGTGATGGCCGTCAGGGAACGCCGCGGCCTCTTTGACGAGCCCCTCGAACGCCCAAGGCACCGAACCCCGCCGTCGCAATAACGGCGGGGCTCAGGTCTCAGCGACTGTTGAAGCGCCCCTTGGGAGGTGGGCCATCGCCGGGCCAGGGGGCGGACCCAAAGACTCCCAAGTTGGGGGCGTCCTCAGTACCTCCGGCGACACAGGCGGTGCCTGCCACCACATAACCGGCAGCCTCGGATGCCCGGACGGCAGGCTGCCACACGCGGGCCATTGCCCGCGGCAGATATCCCACGGGCTTGCCGTCAACGAGCACCGCTACCGCGTTGGCGTCGTACTGGTTGTTGGGTTCCGGGCGCAGCACGATCTCGAACTCGCCGCCGTGCGCCCGCCGATTCACCAGTCGGATGTAGTCCTGGTAAGCCGCCTCACCGACGATGGAGAGATCGACCATCGGCCCCTCGGCCCGCTGTTGCGCCCGGAGCGGACCCCCAGCCAGCTTCCGCATCCAGCCCATGCGACTTCCCTCCGTAGCGGTTCCGCGACACTTCCACCAAGCGGCGGGCCTGTCGAGCAAGCTCGCCGCCCCTTGCCCACCGGTTTGCGCCGACCGCCGCCGATAGCGGCTGCATGAACACACGACGGGGGACCCACATACACCGCACAGCGCTAGTCCTGACCGCAGCCTCCCTGACGCTGGCCGGCTGCGGCGGGGCCAACGACACCGAGGCCGCCGCAGGGACGAGCAGTGCCTCCGTCACGTCGTCAGCCAGCTCGTCAGCGGCGAGCAGCGCTGCTGCGACGACGCAGGCGACAACGGCTGAGGACACCATTGCCCGGGGCAATTGCACGATGGCCGGCCTGACCTACTCGCCAATCGCCAGCGGCCTCAAGGGCGATCTCGACCTCGAGTCCGTCTTGCAGTACGCCGGGGATGTCGACCTCGACCCTGCCACCACGCAGCCGGGCAAAGACGCAAACGTCGCATTAGCCTCGATCTTCCGTGATCTTGATGCGGAGCATGATCATCGGCTTCTGGTCCCGTGTGGGCGTCAGGATGGCATTGGGGTGTGACGGATC
>NZ_FNOZ01000111.1 GCF_900107175.1 Modestobacter sp. DSM 44400
CACCGCTGCAACTGTCGTACCCGCCGCGCATGATGGGCCCGTCAGCAACGCCGCCTAGTTGATCAACGGGCCGCTACCGAAGTTCCACGGAACGCGGGACATCCTCCTTCAACTGGGCGACCAGAGCGCGGACGCTGGACTCGGCCACAGTCACCCCCTCCTCCTCGAGCAGCCGCTGCCAGATCCGGCGAGCGGTGTGGCGCTGCTTGCGTGGCGCGGCCAGATCGGCGACCAGCCATCCCCGCACCGTGGCCACATGTGGGCCCAGCAACGGCGCGACCCGAACCGGTGCCTTGCGCGGCGGCGGAGTCGCATCGGCCAGTGCCTGGCGCACCGCCCGCCGGTGCACCTTGTGCTTGATCGCCAACGCCCGGATCGACAGACCCTCATCGCGATGGTCCCTCCGGATACCTTCGAACTGCTCCACTCTCGATCTCTCCTTCAACTTCTACGACCTCCGTGACGCCTTGGCAGACGTCACAGACCGTAGAGAGGGCGGGGTCGAGGGTGGGGCCACTTCAGAGCATCACTGGGCCCCCAAGTGGGGCCACCTCAGGCTGGCACACCCACCGCAGGCTCAGTCACAAGCTGTGAGGCCTTCCGTGGCTGGCGGAAGGCGCACGGGGTGGCCCGCGCAGGCTGGCTATCCCGGTCCCTTGAGTGGTGACCTCCATGGCCCCGGAAGTCGGGGGGTCTCTCGCCGGTCCCATCAATCATGGGACTGCAGGCAACCCGGCACCCGGGGCCGCCGCTATCGTCTCGGCGTGCCCCGCGACGCCATCTGCCCTCTCTGCGGGAAGGTCGTTGCACGATGTCTCGACCGCAATAGACGCTACGGGGATCGTTGGGTTCTCGAAAATCACAACGTGGTAACAGGGCCGGCAGGCGCACGGACTTGGGGCCCGTGCGAGACGTCAGGGTCGACGCTCGAGGAGCCATGGTTTCAACCGAGACTTCTGCCAGAATCCTTCAACCGGGATCACTTTACCGCGATCGTCGAAGCGCTTTCCTCCGCCGCCTTTCAGGTGGTCGATGATCCCAAAGTTCACGGGTTTCAGCCCTTGTCTGCGAAGGCGGGCGAGGAAATTCAATTGTTCGGACTGGGCTACGGAAATAACGATAAGCGACTCGCCGCATTGCGCGAGGAGCCTTCCCTGGCGACTACGACGACGGGTGGAAGTGTTTATCCGGTCATTCTCATCTCGGATTCTTCTCGGCCCCGAGACGGGCTAGTGCCGGTTGGCGCGTGCAGCGTAGTCGGGTACGTCGGCTCGGCATGGTCGACCTCAAGCACCGCCCTTTCCGGCTTCATCGAGGACCAGGCAAAGCGTGGTGTCTTCATCGTGACGACCGTTGTCATGAGCTATGAGCCACTACTGTTTGGAAGTATTTGGATGGGGACCATTGCGCCCGGCCTTCGATAGCACGCAGCGTGCGGCTGAGGAGCGCAGCAGGCCCAGAAGGTCCACACGCCGGAGGCCGGAAGTCAAACGCCTGTTGGGCGCACGCTAATCACGTGGAGCATGAGAACGGCCACTGTCACCGCGATGTGGGCCGGTTGCAGTGCTGGGCCTGCTCGGTGCGGACGGGGAGGGCGTCGGCCGGTTCAATTGACGAGGGCGATGCGACGTGTGCCGAGACGGGGCGTCGAGCTCGAGCGACTCGCGTTCCCCGTCGGGACGCTGTCACGCACGGGCCGGTCCTGCCCCGGCCGCCTGGCGAGGATGCACGGGTTGACCGCTGCGTCGGCGACTAGGAGAAGATCACCTCAGGCTGCTGCATCTGCCCCGTGGTCCCTTGATCACGCTGGATCTCCCGGACCTTGCCGTTTCGCCACTGGGCGATGTGCTGGTCGCACAGTCGGATCAGAGGCTCGCGTGGAAGCGGAAGGTGAGCGGCCCCGGCCGCGGTGAGGTTGCAGTCGGCTGCGTTGCAGGTGAAGACGCGAGGTGTCATGCCGGCTCTTCCTCCGGAGCGCCACTTCCGGGCCGAGGTTGTAGTCCTTGTCCGGGGTACCGGTGACGTGTCCGGCCTCCTGGCCACTACCAGTGGTCATGTCCGCTCCGTCGCTCCGTGGGGTGTTCGGTCTACTCGCCGGCAGCTGGGTACGCCACTTGTACTCAACGGGGTCCTTTGTCCACGCGTGCACCTGCCGGAACCGCACTGAGCCCGGCCGTCGTGGTGACCGGGTGTTTGTCTGTCGCACGGCAGGCCTAGCGTCCCCGACGTGCCGCGAACTGACTTGTCGCCCTTCGACCCCACCGCGGACAAGCAGGGCCGGTCATGGACAGCCGAACCAGGTGCTCAGTTGTGGACACTTCAGTTGCCCGATGGGCTCGCCATGCCGGGCACCGAGGAGATCGACCCGCCCCGGCCCGTCTGCGTCACCGTGGACGGCATGAAGCGCGAGGGGCACCTGATGGCCCGCCGCCGAGCGGACGACGGCTGGCGGGGGCTGTGCCTGCTCGAGGTTGAGTGAGCGCCGGGTCGGTGGCAGCACCAGCTGCGGTCGGTTCCTGCGGGAAGCTTGCACTACTGGACAGGTAGGCGTCACATCGTAAGAGTTCCGTCAGCGCCCACCAGCTGGGGAGGACGGATGGCGACTGGCCCGAGCAACAGTTGGGGTGTCTGCCCGACCTGCTACCGCCTGTTCGTGGTGAGGAAGGACGGGCTCGTGCGGTCATACGTGGGCTCGCGGCAGGCTGCCCGGTCGACGTGTGACGGTTCCGGCCAGCAACCGGCGGAGGTCGTTGTTCGACCGCCTCAGCCCGGCGGTCCAGCATGATCGCCTCTCCCGGTAGCACTCCAGAGCGGTGCAGCCCATGCTCGTTCCACGTCACTGCGTCGAGCATGCCGCCCCGGTGATGAGGTCCCATCGTCAAAGAAGCGGCTGGTGGGACCGCCTGCCTTCACTATGCCCTGGCCGCCGACGAGCGATTCGGGGTGGGGCGGGATGCTGCCGGGCGAGCGTCGGGCATTCAATCGCGAAGCTGCCTGAAGGATACGGAGACAGGGCGCCGGGGGAACCTGTCCTTGCACTGCGCCTTCAGC
This sequence comes from Modestobacter sp. DSM 44400, assembly GCF_900107175.1. Taxonomy (GTDB): domain Bacteria; phylum Actinomycetota; class Actinomycetes; order Mycobacteriales; family Geodermatophilaceae; genus Modestobacter. Next base: position 3,052 of record NZ_FNOZ01000111.1, read on the forward strand.
CCCGCGGGCCGTCCGCAGAACGCGCCGGCGAGCGGGAACACCGGACGACGCCTGGTTGCTCTTCCGGCACGCGCCCTTCTACGCGAGGAGACCACCGGACATGCCGACCCTGCTGCAGCACCGAGACGTCGACGCCAACGCCAGCGAGCCGGTGCGAAGCGGCCGGCGATCGCGGGGCCCACGCCGACTGGTCGCGGCCGGCGTCGCCGCCGCTGTCGCCGTTCCGCTCGTGGGGATCGCGGCCGACCGGATCTCCGGCTGGACCGACCCGTTCAAGGAGCAGGTGGTCGACCGGAGCACCACGCCGTTGTTGTTGGCCCTCGATGACCTCGACCAGTACCACGCCGCCACCGGCACCTTCCAGGTCGTCATCGACCAGGAGCGCGACACCAAGTGGGTCCCCTCGTCGATCAGTGGCGAGCGAGTCAGCTTCCTCGCGACGGGCACGGTCGACGCCTACGTCGACTTCGCCGACCTCGGTCAGGACCGCGTCGAGCTCTCGCCGGATGGTGAATCCGCGACCATCACCCTGCCCGCGCCCCAGCTCGGGGAGGCCCGGGTCGACCCCGCGCAGAGCCGGGTGCTCGACCGCGACCGCGGGCTCGTGGAGCGGGCCGGTGACGTCTTCGCGGACAACCCAACAGATGACAGCCGGCTCTACGCGCTGGCCGGGGACCGGCTGGAGTCCGCCGCCGCGGCCAGCGACCTGCACCGCCACGCCGAGGACAACACCCGCGACATGCTCACCTCCCTCGGCCACTCGTTCGGGGTCGACAGCGTGACGGTGACGTACGAGCCCGCGCCGGGCGCCGCGGGCTGAGCGCTGCGGGTACAAGCCTGCGGGGAGCCCCGCTGGATGTAGTGACCGACAGCGTTGCTGCGCCACGGGCGGCTGAGCTGGGGATCTCGCGCAGCGACTGAGCCCGCCGTCGTGGTGACCGGCGTGCCTGCCCCTTGGCATGACCAACTCCCTGAGAGGCCGTCGCAGCGGCTCTCAGGGGGTTCATTCGTCTGGCTGCCTCGATTAGCCGCTGAGCCGGGACTTGAGCAACTGCTTGCCCTGCTCAGCGCCCTTGCGGCTCTCTGCCTGCGCCTTGCGGAAGAGATCCGCGACTTCGCTGTCACCATCGCGGTCGGCATCCTGGACGTAGGTCTCCAGCCGAAGTGCATTGTTCAGGCACTGCTCGGTGAACCAGACGAGGTTGTAGTCCTTGTCCGGGGTGCCCGTGACGTGTCCGGCCTCCTGGCCACTGTCAGTGGTCATGTCCGCTCCTTTGCGGTCAGTGAGGAGTTCGGTCTACTCGCCGGCAGCCGGGTACGCCACTTGTACTCAACGGAGTCCTTCGTCCAACGCGTGCAGCTGCTCGGACAGGACTGAGCGAGCAATGCTTGAAACCTGTGGATGAGCAAGATCGCGGAGGGGTCGTACCCTCCCGAATCATCCTGAACAGGCCCCTCAAGCAAGGCCGGCGCGCCAACGCCGGTCGGGAAGGTACGACCCGTGTTCACCGTAGTTCCTGGGGAGTCCGACGGGCGCGAGGACCGCGCTAGGGC
>NZ_FNOZ01000066.1 GCF_900107175.1 Modestobacter sp. DSM 44400
TACGACAAATACGCCACCACCTACCTCGGCGGTGTCCTCCTCGGCTGCATGATCATCCATCACCGCGTCCGCAGTTAGCAGACACGCTCTAGTCCAGCAGGAAGGGGGCGTCCCACTGGTGCCGGACGTCGACCAGCTCGCGCGCGAACGGGACGGCGACGCCGGCCGCGCGCAGCACCGGCCAGGGAATGCCGGCCACCGGGCCGGGGGTGCGGCCCATCGCCCGGGCCAGGTCCCCGAGCGCCTCCCGCTGGCTGCGGGGAGGCGAGCTGGGCACGTGCCACGCACGGCCCCAGGCGCGCTCGTCGGTGCCGAGGGCGACCAGCGTCGCGGCGACGTCGGGCAGGTAGGACCAGCTGCGAGGTGCGTCCGGGTCGCCGATGACCCAGGCCCGCCGGCCGGCGCGCAGTGCGGGCAGCTGGCGCATGAGGTGCGACGCCGCGGCCCGCGCCTCGGTCACCCGCACGCGGCCGGCCTGGTGTGCGGCCAGCGCATCGGCCCACATCCGGGCCCGCACGCGCCCCTTGGTGTCGGTCGCGGCGAGTGGGCTCCGCGGGGTCAGCGGCCCGGCCGGACGGCCGTAGCCGTACAGGTTTCCCATGGTCACGAGGACGGCCCCGGAGCGTTCGGCGGCAGCCAGCAGGGCCGCCGCGACCGGCGGCCAGTCGGTGGCCCAGCGGGTGTAGGCAGGGTTGACCGCGTTGTAGACGGCGGTGGCACCGGCGGTCGCCGCGGCCAGTGCGGCATCGTCGGCGGCGTCCATCGTCCGGTGCTCGACCTGGTCGCTCGATCGGCCGCCGCTCCGCGACAGCACCAGGACATCGTGCCCCTGCTCGGCCAGCAGCTGCGCCGTCGTTGCCCCCAGGGGCCCTTTGCCCACCACCACGTGTCGTGCCATGTCCGTCTCCTCGTCACCATGGAGAGCAGTGCTCTCGGAATGTGCAGGAGCCTGCACCACTCGCGAGCGAAGGTCAAGAGCGACGATCTCGGTAGTGTGCACCGCTCCGGTAATGGCATGCTGGGCCGGTGCCACCTACCACCGCCCGGGAGCGCGCCCGGGCCGCGCTGACCACCGACATCACCGACCTCGCGCGCGCCCAGCTCGCCACGGCGGGCGCGGCCGGCCTGTCGCTGCGCGCCATCGCCCGGGAGCTCGGCATGGCGTCCTCGGCGCTGTACCGCTATTTCCCCAGCCGGGACGACCTGCTCACCCGGCTGATCATCGACGGCTACGACGACATGGGCGCGGCCGCCGAGGCCGCCGACGACCCGGGCGCGGCGCCGGGTGAGCGCTGGCTCGCGGTCTGCCGGGCGGTCCGGACCTGGGCGCTGGCCCGCCCGCACGAGTACGCCCTGCTCTACGGGTCCCCGGTGCCCGGCTACTCGGCGCCGGAGGACACCGTGCCCGCCGCCGCCCGGGTAGGCGTCGTCCTGGGGCGGGTGCTCGGGGACGCCGCACGGGCCGGGCTGCTTCCTCCAGCCGCCGGGCGGGCCACCGGCACGGTGAGTGCGGCCGCCGCCGGCGTGCTCGGCGGCGCCCACCCCGCCCTGGACGACGCCGTGCGTACCCGGGCCCTGCTGGCCTGGAGCGCCCTCTACGGCACGATCAGCTTCGAGCTGTTCGGGCACTTCACCGGCTCGGTGACCGACGCGGACACCTTCTTCGACGACGCGATCACCGACCTGGCCGGGCTGCTGGGGTTCTGAGGCAGCGGGCCCTCCTGTGCGCTACTACCGCGGCAGCCAACCTTCATCCCACCTGTCGGCGCAGCTGAGACGACTCCAGTGAGCAGAGCGGCTGACGAAGTGCGCTGCGTGACAGTTCCAAGCATCAGAACTGCCAGTTAGCGCCCAGCCTTCGGACAGGGCGAGGGTTGCCTGACGCGGCACCAGCTCCCGGGCCGGGGGCGTCCCGGTCCTGCCAGGTGCACGCACACCTCGTCGCCCTCGGCATGGGCGAGTACCCAGAACGCGCGGGCCGCCGATTCGTCGAGCAGCCGCCCGCCGGCCGCCAGGGCGCACGGACGGGCACCGCCCCTTCGTCGGGGCGACCGTGACGTCGAGGTGAACGCGGTTGCGCTTCGAGCGGGGTGCGTCCATCTGTTGGAACCAGACGGCCGGCAGCTGCCCGGCCGGGTCGACGAGCCCACCGGTGGGGTCGTCCCGTTCCGCGGGCTCGTCGACGTAGCCGAGGACGGCCTTCCAGAACGGCCGGACCGCCGGGATGCCGAGGGCGTAGACCGCCAGCTCCAGCATCTGCACCGGCCGGCCGAGCGCTGCGCTCTATGCCCGCCGGGCACCGAGCTCGGCGAGCGCCCCCGTCACCGCCCGGGCCAACTCGACGTCGACCGGGGTGACGCCGCCGACCGCCCGGGTCTGCAGCGACAGCTCGACCCGGTCCGGGCGCAGATCGACCCGCAGGTGGCGTCGGCGTCCGGCCGTCGGGCCGAGGCGTCGGTCCGGGACAGGAGCTCGTCAGCGGCCATGCCGAGCAGTGTGGCCCGAACGCAGGACAGGGGCCGCCTCCCCGGAGGGAAGCGGGCCCTGTCCTGACACCCTCAAGGCGTCCCCGAGCGTGGACCCCTCCAGGGCACCCAGAAGGGGTCCTGCTACCAGGAGGGGTCTTTTTTTCAGTCGATCGCGAGCGTCGTCTCGTTCAGGCCGACGTCGGCGGCGAGCCGGCGCTCGGCCCGGCCGACCGGCGACAGCGAGCGCAGCGTCCATTCGCCGGGAGCGGCGAAGAACCGGAACTCGCCCTCCGGGCTGGTCACGACCTCAGCGGTGAACTCGTCGGTCGCGTCCAGCAGCCGGACATAGGCCCCGGCCACCGGTGCCCCCTCGTGCCATACCGAGCCCTGGATGACCGTCTGGATGCTGAGGTCGATGCCGGCCAGCGCACCACCCTGCTTCGGGGCGCCGCACATGGTCAGGCCCCCTTGGCGATCGGGACGCCGACCAGCGAGCCGTACTCGGTCCAGGAGCCGTCGTAGTTTTTGACGTTCTGATGGCCGAGCAGCTCGCGCAGCACGAACCAGGTGTGGCTCGAGCGCTCACCGATCCGGCAGTAGGCGATGGTGTCCTTGCTGGTGTCCAGCCCGGCGTCGGCGTAGAGCGTGGCCAGCTCCTCGTCGGACTTGAAGGTGCCGTCCTCGTTGGCCGCCTTGCTCCACGGCACGTTGACCGCCGAGGGGATGTGGCCGGGACGCTGCGCGCCCTCCTGCGGGAGGTGTGCCGGGGCGACCAGCTTGCCGGTGAACTCATCGGGCGAGCGGACGTCGACCAGGTTCTTCTCCCCGATCGCGGCCACGACCTCGTCGCGGAAGGCGCGGATGGAGGTGTCCGGCTCGACGGCCTTGTACTGGGTCGCGGGACGGGACACGGCATCTGCGGACAGCGGGCGGCTCTCCAGCTCCCACTTCTTGCGGCCGCCGTCGATCAGCTTCACGTCGCCGTGGCCGTAGAGCTTGAAGTACCAGTACGCGTAGGCGGCGAACCAGTTGTTGTTGCCGCCGTAGAGGACGACGGTGTCGTCGTTGGCGATGCCCTTGGCCGACAGCAGCTCCTCGAACTGCTCGCGGTCGACGAAGTCGCGGCGCAGCGAGTCCTGGAGGTCGGTCTTCCAGTCCAGCTTCACCGCACCCTCGAGATGGCCCTTGTCGTAGGCGCTGGTGTCCTCGTCGACCTCGACGAAGACGATGCCGGCGTCGCCGAGGTGCTCCTGCGCCCAGTCGGTGGTGACGAGCACGTCGGTTCTGCTCATGTCTGTTCTCCTGTGGTCGGTGGTGCGGACGGGTTCAGGCGGTGCGGGCGGGGAGAGCCCGCCGCGCGGTCAGGTAGAGCTCGCAGCCCAGGCAGAAGCCGGTCGCCGCGTTGAGCAGCGCCGCGACGAGCGCGAGGCCGGTGGCGACCGCGCCGAGCAGCGGTGCACCCAGCAGGTAGCCGGCCGCCCCGACCGCCGCGAAGGCGAGGCCGACGAGCTGGGCGAACCGCGGCGGGGCCTCGGGCTCGCGCTCCCGCACCGGTCCCAGCCGCGGTGCGACGAGCGTGCGGAACAGCAGGCCGTAGGGGGCGAACCGGAGGCCGGTCGAACGCACCGACGGCGAAGACGGCGGCCTGGACGGCGACCAGCCAGCCGCTGCCGGTGACGAGCGCGGCGGCGAGCATGACGGTGGTGACCCAGGCGCCGAAGCGGGGGCCGCGGACGTCGACCTGGGAGACCGGTTCAGGTGATCCAGGGGTTCCGGTGGACGGCGAGGGACGAGCGGGAGTAGCGGGCATCAGGGCCTCCGGACGGCGGACAGGGCGCGTCTGGACGAGCGGAACTCGTCCTCAGGAGGCCGGACACAGGCAGCTGCCGACGCGGCACAGGTCCACTGTGCGGCGCGAGGTCAGCAGGGTGCCCACCGCCCGAGGGTAACGGATCACCGCGACACCGCCGTGTGGGCGTCGACCAGGGCGGTCAGCTCCTCGGGTCGCGGAGCCCCGCTGCTGCGGCCGATCAGCGCACCGCTGCGGTCCAGGTAGAACAGCGTGGGGGTGCGCCGGACGTCGAGGGCGCGCACCTCGTCGAGGTGGCTCTCGGCGTCCACGTGGTGATAGGCCAGGCCCGGCCGGCCGGTCTGCAGCTGCTGCAGCCGGGCGCGGGTGGTCCGGCACGGCCCGCAGAACGCGGTGGAGAACTGCACCACGGTCAGATCGGCGTCCGAGGGGCGGACGCCGAGCCCGGCCAGCACCGTCTGTGGGGTCACGGCGTCCTCCTGCTCGTTCCGTGCCGGGGCGGGGGCGCGGAGCGCGCCGTCGCGGGTACGCAGCCACCAGGCGGCGACGCCGGTGACCACGAGGACGATCACCAGCACCACAATCCCTGTTCCGCTCACGTGCGGGCCAACCAGTCCGGCGGCGGCGGCATTCCGTGGGTCAGCCGCGCAGCACCGTGCCCGCCGCGTGGGCCCGCACCTGGACGCCGTCCCGGCCCGGGTCGACGCTGGTCAGCTGCAGGCCGAACGGCAGTGCCGGCACCGGGTACCGGAAGTCCAGCAGGTCTGCGGCCCGGTCCAGCACGAAGCCGGGCACGTCGAGATCTGCCGCCGAGGCCTGCTGCACGTCGATCACCACGTCCTGCCCGTCCAGGCTCACGGTGCCCGCCGCGGTGACCGGGACGTCGAACCCCAGCACCGACACGGTGCGGGTGATCCGCAGGCCGCCGCCGGCCGGGGCCAGGGTCGTGTCGCCGCCCAACTGCTCGGCCAGCAGGTCGTAGGACAGTGTTGCGGTCCCGTCGACCCGGTCCACCGGCACTTCCTGCACCGACCCGGAAAGCACGTCGGACAGCGGGAGCCGCACGCCGCGCAGCGAGACCTGCGCCTGGGTGCCGGCGGGCTGGCCCAACTGGTCGGCGGTGAGGCTGACCCGGACGTCGGTGTACCGGCCGGAGACCGCCTGGGTGAGGAACGGAAAGCCGGTGATGTCGACGGCCGGCGGGCCGGCCAGGCCGGCACGTTCGACGATCCGCTGCGCGACCTTGTCCTCGGCGATGCGCACGCCGACCCGGTCGGCGACCACCACGCCCCCGAGCAGCAGCACCAGGAGGACCAGCAGCACCTTCACCGCCGCAAGTCTGCCGCGCCGGGAGCCGGAACGGCGGGAGGCGGGAGGGTCAGCTCCCCGTGTACAGCGCCAGCGCGTAGGCAACCGGCGCCACGGCGGCCAGCGGCAGCACCGCCTGCACGACCGCCAGCGCCCAGCCGTGCTGGGCCCGCTCGGCCACCACGTACGAGGCACCCAGCCCCATCAGGACGGCGACCGCGCCCAGCGCGGCCCCGGAGGTCACCGCGGTCATCGCGGCGATCAGGTCCCCGCCGTTCCGGCGCAGCAGCGCCACGGCCACCGCGGCGAGCACGCCGGCGCCCAGGCCGAGCAGCCCGCGGGGCACGCCGTCGGCGATGAGCGGGCGGGGCAGCACCAGGTCGACCAGGTGGCCGACGACCAGCGCCGCCCCGACGACCAGTGCATACGTCGCGGCCACCCGGTTGCCGCCCTCGGTCCGGCCCACCATCAGCAGCACCGCCAGCGAGCAGACGCAGGCGACCAGCAGCAGCACCCCGGCCAGCGAGGCCACCAGGTACCGACGCGGTGCCGGACGGGTCATCTGGTGGGCGACCGCAGCGAGGAAGGCGAGCCCCAGGACGACGAGGAGCTGGTCGAGCCGGGCCCGGTCGGGCAGCAGCAGGGCCACGTCGGCGCCGGCCGCCGCGGCCACGCCGATGGCCAGGGAGCCGAGGAAGCCGCGGATGCCGGTGGCGACCACCCAGGCGGCGACCAGGCCCAGCTGCAGGACCGCAACCGCCACGACCAGCCCGCGGTCCCCCAGGTTCGCCGGCAGGGCGACCAGCAGCGCGGTGGCGAGCACGACGAACCCGGCGGCCGGCAGGTGGTGCGCCCGCGGGGACAGCTCGGCGTCGAGCACGGCGTGGGTCACCCGCCGATGCTCCCAGAGGGGACGGCGCGCGGGCGGCCACACGCCGGGACGGACTGCCGATCGCCGGCGTCCCGTACCGCCGCGGTCGCCCAGCGGCCGATCCGGTCGGCCAACGTCACCGCCGCATCGGGCAGGCCGGGACGACGGAGGCGGACAGCTGAACGCTGTCCCGAGTGGTCACCCGCGCCGTCCGCCTGCCGACCAGGACAGGAGGGGCTGCGGGCACGTCGGCTATCCTGCCCTCTCTCACCTCGACAGCGCCGTCGACGGCCTCGTGAGGAGACGACATGCGACTCGTGCTCATGACCTCGGCCCGTCAGGCGACCACCGAGGTGCTGCCGGCCCTCGGGCTGCTGGCCCATCAGGTGCGCATCGTCGCGCCGGAGCTCTCCAGCCTGCTCGACGGCGACGCAGGGGACGTCGTCCTCGTCGACGCCCGCCACGACCTCGTCTCCGCCCGCACGCTGTGCAGCCTGCTGGCCTCCACCGGGGTGGCCGCCTCGCTGGTCGCGGTCCTGTCCGAAGGCGGCCTCGTGGCGCTGTCGGCCGGGTGGAATGTCGACGACGTCGTCCTGGACACCGCGGGGCCGGCCGAGGTCGACGCCCGGCTGAAGTGGGCGGCCGCGCGCCGGCTGGCCGCGGCCACCCCGGCCGACGGCGCCGACGGCGGGGTCACCAGGGCCGGCGAGCTGGTCATCGACGAGCACAGCTACTCGGCGAAGCTGCGCGGCCGCCCGCTCGACCTCACCTACAAGGAGTTCGAGCTGCTCAAGTACCTGGCCCAGCACCCGGGCCGGGTCTTCTCCCGCGCGCAGTTGCTGCAGGAGATCTGGGGCTACGACTACTTCGGCGGCACCCGCACGGTCGACGTCCACGTGCGCCGGCTGCGCGCCAAGCTCGGCACCGAACACGAGGCACTGATCGGCACCGTGCGCAACGTCGGCTACAAGCTCGACCAGCAGGTCGCCAACGCGACCGCGGCGGCCAACGTGGCCGCCACGTCCGCCGCCGGCAGCACCGCCGGCACGCCGTCCCCGGCCGTCCCCTGAGCCGGCCGCCGCTCGCGTCGCCGGCGGTCTCCGACGCCGCGCGGCTGCCGGAGAACGAGGTGGCGGAGGTCCGCGCGCTGCTGGCCGGCGCGACCGCGGCCGACGGGGCTCGGCCGGTGTCGGAGGAGGCGGAGCTGCGCCTCCAGCACGGTGGCCCGCCCGGGGGCACCGACCTCACGGCCCGGGACGCCGGCGGCGCGCTGCTGGGGTACGCCCGCTTCGAGTTGCCGACCGACGAGCCCGAGGCCGAGGCGGAGCTGGTGGTGCGGCCGGAGGCCCGCCGTTGCGGCGTCGGCTCGGCGCTGCTGACCCGGCTGCAGGAGCTGTCCGGCGACCGGCCGCTGCGGATGTGGGCGCACGGGGGGCTGCCGGGTTCCACCGAGCTGGCCACCGCCCGCGGGTTCACCCGCGCCCGGGTTCTGCTGCAGATGCGCCGCCCGCTGGACGGGGTCGACCCCGATCCCCGGCCCTCGCTGCCCGACGGCGTGACCGTGCGGCCCTTCCGCCCGGGCACCGACGAGGGCGCCTGGCTGACCGTCAATGCCCGCGCCTTCGCCAGCCACCCCGAGCAGGGGCGTTGGACCGCCGACGACCTCGCCGTCCGGGAGGCCGAGCCGTGGTTCGACCCGGCGGGCTTCTTCCTCGCCTGGCGCGAGGAGTCCGGCGGCGCTCGACTGCTGGGCTCGCACTGGACGAAGGTGCATCCGGCGGGCGAGACCGGTGAGCAGCCCATCGGCGAGGTCTATGTGCTCGGGATCGACCCCGACGCGCAGGGTCTCGGCCTGGGCCGGGCGCTCACCGACCTGGGGCTGGGGCGCCTGCGCCGGGCCGGTCTCTCGCATGTGCTGCTGTACGTCGAGGAGGAGAACACCGCCGCGGTGACCCTCTACGAGCGCACCGGATTCAGCCGGTACGCCGTCGACGTGTCCTGGCGCTCGGCGCCGGCCGGCTGAGTGGCCCAACTGCTGGTCGAAGCCGGGCTGCGCCTGTCCGGAATCCTGTCCGTCCTCGGCCGCTGACCTCCGGCGCAGCTGTCCGGTGGGTCCGGACCTGGTCACGAGTCCTACGTCAGCCGTCGTGGGGGACGACCAGGACGGGCCGACCGCACGTCTTGATCAACCGGCGCGAGACCGATCCATCGATCAGCCGCCGCAGGCCCTCACTCACCCCGTGGCCATGGCGCCCGACGACGACCATGAACGCATCGCGGGTCTCGGCCACCCGGACGAGACTGTCCACGGGCGAGCCGAACCAGGCTTCGTAGGACCAGCCGAACCGGTGGCCGTGGAGCGCCCGCTCCACCCGCCCGCGTTCCTCGGCCAGCGTCTCCCTCGCCTGGTCCTCCCATCCCGGGGTGTCCGGATCGACGGGGTAGTCGCCCAGGTTGACCACGTGGACCACAGCCAGGTGAGCCTGCAGCCGGTCGGCCAGGTCGACGGCCACCGCGAGCGCCGCGTCACTGGCCTCGTCGCGGTCGAAGCCCAGGACGAGCGTGGTCCGCGGCGCCGCCTGGCCCGCGCTGTCGGCGACGAGCACCGCGTCGCCGGACGCTCCTCCGGCCCCGGAACCGCCGTTCCCATCGCTCATGGAGCACCTCTGGTCGTCGTCGAACAGGTCGGCCCGAACGGGCCAGGACGAGCCCAGCGCCTGCGGCGGTCGAGGTCAACACCCACGTGCCTGCCGCGTTGGCCGCTCGGGATGCCCGTATCGGCCGAGCCATCATCGCCGACCTCCCCAGGTCGTCGCCGACCTCGGGCCAGAGCGCGATTTCGTCAGCTCCCCGCGAGGACTGCGATCACCGGACGGCGTCCGCGGCCACCGACGAAGTCTCCACCTCCGTTCACGCGGCGTTCACCGATCGACCCGGATCCGTCCACCTGTGCTGCTTAGTGTCCTGCTCGTCAGTCGCCCCTGCCCGGCATCGACGTCCGGGCGCACCCCCAGTCGAAAGGCACTGAGTTGAAGCTCAGCACCACGACGCGCACGGTGGCCGTGTCCGCAGCGCTCGCCGGCACTCTCGCCCTCACCGCATGCGGAGCGTCCAACGAGAGCAGCGGCACCGCCGCCTCGGGCGGGGGCAGCTCCGCGAGCAGCGCACCGCAGCTCAGCGGCACCCTCGTCGGGGCCGGGTCCAGCGCCCAGCAGGCGGCGATGCAGGGCTGGACGGCCGGCTACACGACCGTCCAGCCGGGCGTCACGGTCAACTACGACCCGGTCGGCTCGGGTGGCGGGCGTTCGCAGTTCCTCGCCGGGGGGACCGACTTCGCCGGCTCCGACGCCGCACTCGGCGACGAGGAGCTCACCCAGGCCCAGGACCGGTGCGGCCGCGGCGGCGTCTTCGAGCTGCCCGACTACATCTCTCCGATCGCGCTGGTCTACAACCTGCCCGGCGTGGACGACCTCAACCTGGCACCGGCCACCATCGCCGGCATCTTCACCGGCGCAATCACGAGCTGGAACGACCCGGCGATCACCGCGGACAACCCGGACGCGAACCTGCCCAGCACCCCGATCACCGCGGTGCACCGCAGTGACAAGTCCGGCACCACGGAGAACTTCACCGACTACCTCGCCGCGGTGGCCCCGGACGTCTGGATCGGTGGCGCCGTCCAGGAGTGGCCGGTGCCCAGCGGCGAGGCAGGGGCGCAGACCTCCGGTCTGGTCGCCGCCGTGCAGAGCGGTGAGGGGGCCATCGGGTACGCCGACGAGAGCCAGGCCGGCGACCTCAGCGTGGCGAACGTGAAGGTCGGCTCCGACTACGTGGCCCCTTCGGCCGAGGCCGCCGCCGCGGTCGTGGAGAACTCCCCCAAGGTCTCCGGCCGAGGGGAGTACGACTTGGCGATCGAGTTGCAGCGGGACACCACCGGTTCCGGCGAGTACCCGATCGTGCTGGTCAGTTACCACATCGGCTGCATCCGGTACGACAACCAGGACACCGCCGAGCTGGCGAAGTCCTTCTTCGGCTACGTGGTCAGCGAGGACGGGCAGCAGGCCGCGGCGGACGCCGCCGGCAGCGCGCCGATCTCGGACACGTTGCGCGAGCAGGCACAAGGGGCGGTCGACGCGATAACGGCCGGCAGCTGACCGCGCTGTCCGGTCGCTGCACCGTGGCGGCCCGGAACGTCCACCCGGACGTTCCGGGCCGTCACGGTGCGTTCGGCCCCCGCTCCACCCCACAGTCCGCGCCTCGAGACCGACGGAGCGATCGGTGACCACCACCAGCGCACCCCCACCCCAGCCCGAGCCCAAGCGGCGGGTCGGTGACCGGGTGTTCGCCGGCAGCGCCAAGGGCGCCGGCATCCTGATCCTCGTCGTTCTGGCCGGCGTCGCCGTCTTCCTGGTCACCGAGGCCTGGCCCGCGTTCACCGCATCCCCCGCGGACCTCGCCGGCGGCGAGGGCGTTCTGTCCTACGTCGCGCCGCTCGTCTTCGGCACCCTGCTGGCCGCGGTCATCGCGCTGCTCATCGCCACCCCCCTGGCGGTGGCGATCGCCCTGTTCATCACCTACTACGTGCCCCGCCGGTTGGCTGCGGGGCTGGGATACGTGGTGGACCTGCTGGCCGCGATCCCGAGCATCGTGTACGGCTTCTGGGGGATCGCCGCCCTGGCGCCCGCCCTGGTCCCGTTCTACGGCTGGGCGGAACGGAACCTCGGTTTCATCCCGTTCTTCGCCGGGCCTGCGTCGGCCACCGGCCGGACGATGCTCACCGCCGGCCTGGTGCTCGCGGTGATGATCCTGCCGATCATCAGCGCCATCTCCCGGGAGGTGTTCAGCCAGGCACCCCTGCTCCACCGCGAAGCAGCACTGGCTCTGGGCGCCACCCGTTGGGAGATGATCACAATGGCCGTGCTGCCCTACGGGAAGTCGGGGATCATCGGCGGCGCGATGCTCGGCCTGGGCCGCGCCCTGGGCGAGACGCTGGCGATCGCCCTGGTGCTGTCCATCTCCGGTGGGATCTCGTTCAACCTGATCTCCAACACCAACCCCGGAACGATCGCCGCGAACATCGCCCTGCAGTTCCCCGAGTCCACCGGGCTGGACGTCAACACGCTCATCGCCAGTGGCCTGGTCCTCTTCGTCATCACGCTCGCCGTGAACATGCTCGCCCGGTGGGTCGTCAACCGGCGGGCCGACTTCTCCGGAGCCAACTGATGAGCACCTCGACGTCACCGGCTCCGGCCACCACGAGCGCCGGACCGCTCGGGTCGATCAGCCAGCACCGCCGGCTGCCCCGGTTCGGCGCCGCGGGGATCTTTGCCGTCGGCGCGGCCGCCGGGATCATGCTGTCGGCAGTCACCGGGTTCGCCCTGGTCCTGGCGGCCATCTACGCCGTCGTGCTCGGTACCGCGGGGCTCCACGTCGGGTCCCGGCTGCTGGAGGGCCGCCGCACGGCGGCCGACCGGCTGGTCACCGCGCTGGTGCGCATCGCGTTCGCCCTCGCCATGGTGCCGCTGGTCTGGCTGGTCTGGACGGTGGTCAGCAAGGGAACGGCCCGGCTGGACGGCGCCTTCTTCAACCAGTCCATGTTCGGGATCGCGAACGAGGGCGGTGGGGCCTATCACGCGATCATGGGCACGCTCATCATCACCGCCGTCACCGCCGTCATCTCGGTGCCGGTCGGGCTGCTGACGGCGATCTACCTCGTCGAGTACGGGCACGGAAAGCTGCCCAAGGCCATCAACCTGCTCGTGGACGTGATGACCGGCATCCCGTCCATCGTGGCGGGCCTGTTCGCCTACGCCCTGTTCTCCCTCTTCTTCGGCCCGGGCGTGCGGCTGGGCATCGCCGGTGCGGTCGCCCTGTCGGTGCTGATGACCCCGGTGGTGGTGCGCTCGGCGGAGGAGGTCTTCAAGCTGGTGCCCAACGAGCTGCGCGAAGCGAGCTACGCCCTGGGCGTGCCGAAATGGCGCACGATCGTCAAGGTCGTGATCCCCACCGCGATCGCCGGCCTGGGCACCGGCATCACCCTGGCCATCGCCCGGGTGATCGGCGAGACCGCCCCGCTGCTGGTCACAGTGGGGATCACCGCGGTCACCAACCTCGACCCCTTCAACGGCCGGATCGCGACGCTGCCGGTCTTCGCCTACTACCAGCTCACCCGACCCGGCGTGCCGCCGGAATTCGCCGTCGACCGGGCCTGGACCGCCGCATTCATCCTGATCATCCTGGTCATGGCGCTCAACGTCGTGGCGCGGTTGATCAGCCGCTTCTTTGCCCCCAAGACCGGTCGCTGACGCGATTGGACCCGGCCCGACCCGACCCGAAGGAAGTCCCGTGGCCAAGCGCATCGACGTCTCCGACCTGGACATCTACTACGGCAACTTCAAGGCCGTGGAGGGCGTCAACATCTCCATCGAGCCGCGTAGCATCACCGCGCTGATCGGGCCTTCCGGGTGCGGGAAGTCGACCTTTCTGCGCTCGCTGAACCGCATGCACGAGGTGGTCCCGGGCGCCCGCATCGAGGGCAAGGTCGTCATCGACGGCCAGGATCTCTACGGCTCGGACGTCGACCCCGTCGACGTCCGCCGGCAGATCGGCATGGTCTTCCAGCGACCCAACCCCTTTCCGACGATGTCCATCTACGACAACGTCGTGGCCGGGGTCCGCCTGAACAGCACGAAGCTGAAGAGGGCGGCGCTGGACGAGCTGGTCGAGCGGTCGCTGCGCGCGGCGAACCTGTGGACGGAGGTCAAGGACCGGCTGGACCGCCCGGGGGCCGGCCTGTCCGGCGGTCAGCAGCAGCGTCTGTGCATCGCCCGGGCCATCGCGGTGGAGCCGGAGGTACTGCTGATGGACGAGCCGTGCTCAGCCCTGGACCCGATCTCCACGCTGGCCATCGAGGACCTGATGACGCAGCTGAAGGAGCGCTTCACCATCGTCATCGTCACCCACAACATGCAGCAGGCAGCGCGGGTCAGCGAGTTCACCGGCTTCTTCAACCTCGCCGGCGTCGGGCAGCCGGGCCGCCTGGTGGAGTTCAACCCGACGGAGAAGATCTTCAGCAACCCCGACCAGAAGTCGACCGAGGACTACATCTCCGGCCGCTTCGGCTGACCTGCCCCGGTACGTCTGCGGTCAGCCGCAGGACGCGGTCCCGCCGACGGTCGGGGCGGCCACCGGCGCCGCCCCGACCGGCACCGGGGCATCGAGTGCTACTGGGACCACGGTCGCCTCGCCGGGCCCGAGTACCAGCTGCACGGCGCCGCCGACCTCGTCGGTCTCGGTCAGCACCGCACCGGGCACCGCGGCCGCCACGGTCCGGGCCGGCTCCAGCGACTCCGGTCCGTACCGGACGACGGTCTGGTCCACCGCTGCGGGCTCGGTGCCGACCACCCCGGTCCGGAAGCCGGCGCCGGCCAGCGCCTGGGCGATCTCTCCGCCGCGGCCGGCGTCGGTCGCGTCCAGCACGTCCACCGTGACACCGGCCGGGGCGACGGTGACCGTGGTGCCGGCCGGCGCGGGGTCGGCCTGGGTGGGATCGGGCAGGGTGTCGGCCGCCGGGCTGCTCACGGCCGCCGCGTCGGCCGCCGGGTCCCCGCTGGTGGCCGCGTCGTCGGCCGGCAGCCGGCCGTCGTCGATCACCGCGTCGAACAGCGCCCGGGTCGCGGTGCCGTCGACCAGGGCCACTGCCCGGTCGGTGCCGGCCGGGACGTAGCCGATCCGCGACACCGGCACCGCGGCGCGCTGGACGGCGTCCTCAGGCAGGTCGCCCAGGACGGCGGCGACGGCCCGGACGTCGCCGAGTGTCGTGTCGGCGTCGAGGGTGAAGGCGTCGCCGGCCTGACCGAGGAACCGGGTCAGCGTGATCGGGTTGGCCAGCGTGCCGGCCGACAGCGCCGAGCGCAGCATCGAGGTGAGCACCAGTTGCTCGCGCTCGGCCGCCGCCGTGCCGGTGACGTCGGCGCCGGTGGTGCCCGGGCTCAGGAAGTCGGTGACCTGATCGCCGGCCAGGTCGTTGCCGCCCGCGGGCAGCTGCAACCCGGCCCCGTCCGTGGTTGCGGCGCCGGGCAGGCACACCGCGATCCCGTCGAGTGCGTCGACCATGCCGGGCAGCGAGCCGAGGTCCAGCCCCAGGTAATGGTCGACCCGCAGGCCGGAGAGCTGCTGCACCGACCGCACCAGGCACGACGGCCCGCCATCGAGCAGCGCGCCCGCGAAGGGCTCGGTCACCGGCTCGCGCACCGACCCCTCGTCGGTGTGACAGGCCGGGGTGTCGGTCAGCACCGTCGGGGGCACGGTGACCAGCACGGCGCGGTCCCCGGCGGCGGAGACGTGCGCGATGAGCGTGCTCACCGACGCCGGGCCTGACCGGCCCGGCAGCCCGGTACCGACCACGAGGTAGGTCTGCGAGTCGTCCTGCAGTTGCGGAGCAAGCACCTCGGGTCCGTCGGTCACCAGCGCGTCGACGCGGTCGATCGAGCGGTCGACGTAGAAGTAGAGCCCGACGTAGTAGGCGGCCACCATGCCCAGCAGGACCAGCAGCGCCACGAGAGGGCGGGGCAGGCGGCGGCGGGGAGGGCCGTCCGCCGCCCGGGAGCGAAGCCCGGCGCTGGTCGAGCCGGTGTGACCGGCCACCGCATCAGGAGCCGGCAGCCCGGGGACCGGCCGGTCGAGGCCGGGGATGGGCGGGACCGGCATCGACCGGCGGATGCCGCCGTCCGGCAACGGGAGGGAGGGATGGCCGGTGCCGGCCCACTCCTGCTCGATGGGGGTCAGCCACCGGGGTTCCACCACCGGCTGCCCCTCGGTGGGCAGCCCGGCCGGGGTAGCGGCGAGGGACTGCTCGGTGTCCGGGCCGACCGGGGCGACCGGACGTGGGGTGCGCCAGCTGGACCCGACCGGGGGCGCCGCGGGCGGTACGGAGCGCCGGTCACCTGGGCCCACGCGTCGCGGGGCGGCCGCGGGGACAGCGGGCCGGTCGACGCCGGGAAGCCACCGGGGCGCGTCCGGAAGCCGTGGGGCGACGGGCGAGGACGTCGCCGCCTGGGGGACTGCGGGGCGGCGGGAACGGGCTGCAGGAACCGGCGGGGGCTCGGCAGCGGGGCGGGGAAGGGCGTCCGGGCCGGGCCGGACGGCCGGGGCGCCGTAGCCGTCCACCCGCTCCTGGCGGCCGGTGGCCTCGCGGCGCTCGGCCCGTCGTCGGCGGACACCGCTGCCGGTCCGGGCCAGCAGCTCGTCGACCGTCACGTGCGCAGTGCCGACGGCTGCGGTGCTCGGGCCGTCGACCGGCTGGGGACGGCGGGCCGCGGGGTCGGCGGGGTCGGCGGGGCCGTCGCCTGCCCCGTGCCACGTCGGCTGGTCCGCCACCGGTGTCGACATCCCATCGTCGCAGTGCCTCAGCGCCGCTCCTGGGAGGATGTCCCGAGTTCCGTGGAACTTCGGTGGCGGCCCGTTGATCAACTAGGCGGCGTTGCTGACGGGCCCATCATGCGCGGCGGGTACGACAGTTGCAGCGGTGGCCTGCTCGAGGGCGGTGCGTAGCGCCGGCAGGTGCAGGTGGCCGTTGACGCGGCGGAATTGCTTGCCTGCCTCGATCATCCCGGCGGCGCACCAGCGCAGCGCCATCTGCCCGTCGCGCCAGCGCTTGACGTTGCCGGCGTGATCCCGGCAGATGGAGATCATCGACTCGATCATGTTCGTGGA
>NZ_FNOZ01000064.1 GCF_900107175.1 Modestobacter sp. DSM 44400
CACTGACCGTGCTGCGCCTGGACCTACCGCCCACACTGGCCCGATCGATGCGCTCCACGAACATGATCGAGTCGATGATCTCCATCTGCCGCCAGCACTCGACCAACGTCAAGCGCTGGCGCGACGGGCAGATGGCGCTGCGCTGGTGCGCCGCCGGGATGATCGAGGCAGGCAAGCAATTCCGCCGCGTCAACGGCCACCTGCACCTGCCGGCGCTACGCACCGCCCTCGAGCAGGCCACCGCTGCAACTGTCGTACCCGCCGCGCATGATGGGCCCGTCAGCAACGCCGCCTAGTTGATCAACGGGCCGCTACCGAAGTTCCACGGAACTCGGGACATCCTCGTTGACGATGGAGGGTCGTCGACGGAGAGCGCGTCTAGGCTGGCCTTCTACTGTTTGATGTCGCTGGCCCGTGGTTGCGACGATTGGCCGTTCTGCGGACTATCTGCGGACTCGCTGCGGACCAAGATCTCGTGCGTCAGAGGGACTCGTACCGCTCCCGACCATGCGGAGACGGAGGGGACGGTGCAGGTCCCAGTCTTCGGCCCCGGGCGGCCACCACTTTTCCGGGCTGTCCAGCAGGTGTGGAACCCAGCGAGGCCGAGCGGGAAGCCGCCGCGGCCGAACGGCGGGCCACCATCGAGAACAATAAGGCGATGGCGGCGGCGAACGAGACCCGCCGGGAGTTGATCAACGGCCTGCTGCAGGGGAAGACCCCACCCGACGACGGCGCTGCGGTTCGCCGTCGAAACCATGGCCGCCGACCCGCGGGCGCTGTCCCGGTCGGCCGTCCGGGCAGCCCAACCGCGCACTTGCGGTAGCGGGTCGCCATCCGCTTCGCGAAGCGGTCGCCGAACACCCCGGTCGCATCCGTGGAGGTCGCAGCAGCCGGACACCGCGGCACTATCCCACCGTCGCGGCCGCGGTGGCCCCGCCCGCGCGGCGCGCGTGCGTCTCGTACATCCGCATGGCCACGACGGCGCCGGAGTCGGCGGTGAGCGCGGCGACCACCCAGACGGCGGTGACGATGCCGTAGACGTCGGCGACGAGGCCGGCCAGCAGTGCGCCGACGGCGAATCCGGCGTCGCGCCACAGCCGGTACACACCTACGGAGCGGGCCCGCCAGGCCGGGTGGGCGACGTCGCCGATGACGGCCAGAAGGGTCGGGTAGACCATCGCGGTGCCGGCGCCGAGCAGCACCGCGGCCAGCGCCCAGGTGCTGAAGGTGGTGCCGAGCGCGACCAGGCCGAGGGCTGCGGCCTGCACCCACAGGCCGGTGGTGATGAGCCACTTGCGGCCGAACCGGTCCGACGCGGCGCCGGTGACCAGTTGCCCCAGGCCCCACACAGCCGGGTACAGCGCGGCCAGGACCCCGACCTGGCTGATCGACAGCCCGTGGCTGACGAACAGCAGGGGGAAGAGGCCCCAGGCCAGGCCGTCGTTGAGGTTGTTGACCAGTCCGGCCTGGCTGGCCGCCGACAGCGCCCTCTCCCGGAAGGAGGTGAGCACGACGACCTCGCGGGTGGTCAGCTCGCCGTGCAGGTGGCCGTTCCTGGCGGTGTGCTGGGCCGCCTCGAGGCGGGCGTGGTCGCGGGTCTCCTGCACGGCCAGCGCGGACAGGCCCAGGCCGAGCGCGATCACGGCGGCACCGAACAGGAAGGGTGCCGGGCGGAGCCCGTAGGTGGCGGCCAGCCATCCGGTGACCAGCGCGGCGACGGCGACCGCGCCGTACCCACCGGCCTCGTTGAGGCCGAGGGCCAGGCCGCGGCGGGCCGGGCCGACCAGGTCGATCTTCATGATCACGGTGGTGGACCAGGTGAGTCCCTGGTTGACGCCGAGCAGCACATTGGCGGCGATGATCCACCACCAGTTCGGGCCCCAGATGAGCATGGCCGGCACCGGCAGCGCTATCAGCCAGCCGGCGATCAGCACCGGCTTCCGGCCGAACCGGTCCGACCATGTGCCGGCGAAGAAGTTGGTGACTGCCTTCACCAGCCCGAACGCGACGATGAACAGCAGCCCGGAGCTGAAGCCGGACAGTCGGAACGTCTGCTCGGCGAGCAGCGGCACGACGGTCCGTTCCTGTCCGAGCGTCGCACCGACGAGTGCGTTGACCGCCACGAGCAGGGTGAACTGGGCGAGGTTGGCACGCAGCCCGAGCCGCACCGGTGCGCCGTCCGCCGGCGCCACCGGGGCAGCGGCGCCGGGAACCGGTGAGCTCACGCGCTCACCTCGAGACCGGTGCCGGTTGTCTGCGCCCACTCATCGGCGCCGGCGGTGAGCACCGCGACGTCGGAGTGCCCGGCGCGCTCGAGCACGCTGGCCGCGGTGGTGGCGCGCTCCCCGTGCCCGCACATCGTGACCACCGGCCCGGCCGGAAGGTTGAAGCCGGGCAGTGCCCCGAGCTCGACGTTGCGGGCGGCCGGCAGGTGTCCGCCGGCGTACTCGCTCGCCTGCCGGACGTCGAGGACCCGGGCCGGGTCCACCTGGTCGGCGTCCAGCAGTGCGACGGTGGCGACCGGCTGCCCGGCCGCGGCCCACGAGGCGACGCCAGCAAGCTCGCCGACGAGGCTGTCGTAGCCCACCTTGCGGGCCTGCCAGACGATCTCCTCGGGACCCTGGTCGTCGTTGCGGACGAACACCAGCGGCGTGGCCGGGTCGGGCACCAGCCAGCCCAGCCACGTCGCGAAGGTCGGCCGCAGGGTGTTGGCCAGCGAGCCGGGAACGTGCCCGGCGGCGTAGTCGGCGGGCGGGCGGACGTCGACGACCTCGGCGCCCGCGGCCCACATCACCTGCTCGACCGTCAGCGGCGCCAGGCCGTTGCCGGCCGGTGGGAGTGCCGGCCCGCGGCGGTTGACCTCGGCCAGTCGCAGGAAGTAGGGCGGGAACGTGCCCAGGCTGGCGAGCAGCCTGGTGACGAACGCGTCCTCGTCGGGTGCGGCCAGCAGCGGGTTGGTCGCCTTCTCCCTGCCGATGGTGGTGGTCCGCTCCGCACCGGGCGGCGCGGAGCAGAACGAGCCGGCGCCGTGCGTCGGCCACACCGGGGTGTCGTCGGGCAGAGTGGCCGGCCGCTGCAGCGAGGCGTACTGGGCGCGGGCCAGCGGCTCGGTCTGGTCCGGGGAGACGAGATCGGTGCGGGCCGCGGCGCCGACGATCAGCGATCCGCCGGTGAACACCCCCAGCGACCGGTCGCCGTCCAGGAGCAGGTAGGCGACGTGCTCGCCGGTGTGGCCGGGGGTGGCCCAGGCCCGCAGGGTCAGCCCACCGAGGTCGACCTCGTCACCGTCGCCGAGCCCGGTGTGCGGGAATTCCCGCCCGCCGGTCGCCGACCCGTAGATCGCGGCGCCGTCGCGGGCGGCGAGCCGGGTCGCGCCGGAGAGGAAGTCGGCGTGCAGATGGGTGTCGGCCGCGGCCACCACACGTAGCCCGCACCGCTCAGCCGCGGCGTCGACCGCGCGCAGATCCCGGCTGGCGTCGACCACCAGCGCCCGGCCGTCGCCGATCTCGACGAGGTAGCTGCTGTTGCCCAGCCCGCTGTCGACCAGCGGAGCGACATGGACCACAACGACCCCCTCCTCGCGGACCGGCGACGGCCGCGGCTCGTGCCCCGACCTGGTCAGTAGCTGAATGTGGTGGCCGCTTCGTCGCCGATCCACTTCCACATCGGGACGGTGCCGGCGAGTTCAGCGTTCGAGACGAGGTCGCCCTTGTCCAGCTTCTTCGCGTCGAAGCAGATCGGACAGACATAGAAACGGCCGCCCGCCTCGGCGTAGCGCCGCAGCAGGTCAGGCAGCGGCGGGCAGCCCTCGCAAGCAACCCCCACCGCGACTCCATTCAGCGCCAGCCGTACCGCCTCCTTGGTCAGGAACATCAGCGTCGGACGACCGGATTCGGCTGCGCCGACGGAAACCAGGAACGCGACGGTGACCTTCTCGGCGTCTTCCAGGCCGGTGGTCAGGCTGATGACGGCCTTGTTGGACATGGTGGGACTCCTTCTCGGGTGGTTGGATCTACTAGGAATCGGGCGGCTTGCGTGCCAGGAATGAGTAGCCGTAGACCTCATAGGCCCGGGCGTTGGTCTCACCGCCGGCGCCGCCGAAAGTGTCGACCGGCTCGCCGATGGCGATATCGGTGAAGCCGATCTCGGTGAGCATCTTCTGCCAGCCCGCACGGGGCAGCCCGCCGGCTATCTAGCCGGTCCACAGGTCGATGTCGCGTAGCGCGCCCTCCGGCACCGGGAGGCCGTTCGCGATGTCGGCGAACTGCAGCCAGCCGCCTGGCCGGAGCACCCGGCGGATCTCAGAGAGCACGGCGTGCTTGTCGGCGCACAGGTTGATGACGCCGTTGGAGATGACGACATCGGCCCAGGAGTCCTCCACGGGCAGTGACTCGGCGAGGCCACTGCGGAACTCGACCTGGTCGAACCCCAGCTCGGCGGCGGTCGCCGTTGACTTCTCCAGCATCTCCGTGGTCATGTCCACGCCGACGACCTGGCCGGCGGGCCCCACCTGCCGGGCGGCGAGGAAGGAGTCGAACCCGGCGCCCGAGCCGACATCGACCACGCGCTCACCCGGAGCGAGCCGACGCAGCGCGAAGGGATTGGCCACCCCGGCGAACGATTCGACGGCGCGATCCGGGAGAGCGGCCACGGCGTCGTCCTCGTACCCGAGCCGCCGCGCCAATCCCCGTCCGGTGTGGAAGTGGAAAGTCCGCGCGGGATCTACCGCGACCTCTCGGTACTTGTGCTTCACCTGCTCGCGGAGTGCCACCGGATCCACCAGCAGATCTGGGGTGCTCGCCATGGTCAGCCCCTCTCCCCGGCCACCACCGGCAGACCGGCACGCTTCCATTCGGGGAACCCGTCCTCCAGTCGCCGCGCGCGGTAACCGTGGCGGTCGAGTTCGCGGACGGCATCGTCGGCGTAAACGCAGTACGGCCCCCGGCAGTACGCCACGACCTCGGTGTCCTTCGGCAGTTCGCTGAGGCGGCGCTCCACCTCGCCGGGCAGGATCGACCACGCGCCCGGAATGTGGCCGGCCGCGAACTCCGGAGCCGGTCGGACGTCGATGACGATCGCTTGGCCAGTCGCGACGAGCGCCGCCAGCTCCGCCCGGTCGACGCTCCTGAGTTCGCTCCGATCACCCACGTAGGCCGCGGCCACGTCGTCGAAACCGGCGACATGTTCGACAGCGACGCCCCGGAGTGCCGCCCACAGCTCCGCCACCCGGTCACTCGAGAGCCGGTAATAGATCCGCGCGCCCTCCCGCCGGGTGGACACCAGACCGGCGCGGGCCAGCGTCCGCAGGTGGTGCGATGTATTGGCCACGCTCTGCGCCACCTCACCGGCGACCTCGTCGACCGATCGCTCACCCTGGGCAAGAACGTCCACGATCTCGGCGCGACGGCCACTCGCCAACGCCCGAGCCGTCTCGGCGAAGGCGTCATAGAGCGAGTCTTTGGCGGCACGTCGGCTCATGGCCAGACCGTCCCGCCACCTAGCTCGTTTGTCAAGAGATCGTTTGATCGTTTGATCGTCGACTCGCCCCTTTCCGAGAGCGTCACGTCACGGGCGCGCTTGCGGCCCCTCTAGAACCCGACCCAGCGATCCCGGCGCAGTGAGCTGGCGCCCCCTCGAGATGGCTGGCGACATCCACGGCCGCGCCAGCCTCCGCCGCGAATCCACGACCCAGTTAGCGCGCGGGCAGGCGTCGCGCGGCTGCCCGGCCTCCAGCTTTCTCGCGTCGACAGGGGGCCAGTCCGCTGCGCTGCCGGCCGGCCACCTCGGTGGCGAAGGCGGCCACCGCCCGGGCGAATTCATCGGGTCGCTCGGCGTAGGTCACATGCCCCGAGCCCGCCAACTCGATGGAGCGAGCGTCGGGTAGGCCCGGACCAGCGTCGCGGCGATGGCGCGCAGCGCCGGGTGACTCTTGTCGCCGGCGATCACGAGGCACGGCAGGTTGATGGGCGCCGCCTCCTCGACGGCGAGTAGGTAGGGCGGGCCGCCGAGTTCGGCGAGCATCATCGGCGCGTTGCCGCGGTAGCGGTCCTTGGCGGGCTCTGGCTGGCCGAAGTCAGCGCACGGACAGGGCGGTCGTGACAGTGACCGGATTGGTGAACACGTCGAGAACGGGGCAGTGGGCGTCGACAGCTCGCTTGAGATCCTCGTACCGCTCGCGCGGCTCGGGTCCACTGAGCCCCACGGTCACACGGACGTCGCTGAACCCGGGTCGCACTCCGTCCCGGAGGCCG
This sequence comes from Modestobacter sp. DSM 44400, assembly GCF_900107175.1. Classification (GTDB taxonomy): domain Bacteria; phylum Actinomycetota; class Actinomycetes; order Mycobacteriales; family Geodermatophilaceae; genus Modestobacter. Next base: position 6,252 of record NZ_FNOZ01000064.1, read on the forward strand.
AAGATTCCCTGGATGTCGAGGGCGCCCTGGATGTCGACCGTGACGTCGTCGATCCGGATGCCGAGCTTCTCCGACCAGAACCGGTAGGTCTGGGCCTGGCAGGCGCCAAGTGCGGCAAGGGCGATCTGCACGGGGTTGGGGCCGAGGCCGGTGCCTCCGAGCACGGGCGGTTGGTCGGACTTGACCACCTGATCGTTCAGCTGGACGTCGACCTCGTGGACACCGATCAGGGCGCAGTCGGCGGTGACGTTGACGGCGGCGATGCTTGGGTCGGCCGCGATTGCAGCCGCGGTCCCCTGCAGAAGGGTGTTCACGTCGGTTTGCGTAGACATGATGGTTGCTCCTTCGGGACTGTCCAGTGGAGTTGCTGGATGCCACCCGAAGGTCTCAGCCGGGCGTTCCTGAAACGTTCCCCGCGATCGGTCCGCGCATGGGCGGAGCCGAGCAACCTAGAGGCGCCAGGCAACGCGCCTCGTCGAGGGGTTGGCCGCACTCCCTGAATCCGTCGGCGGCGGTGCGGAAATGCGCGTCGGCGCCGCCGACGTCCCCGGTCGCGAGGGCGAGGTGACCCTTGACCTCCTCGATCGCGGCGTTCCAGGCGGGTAGGCGCATCACCACGGTGGCCAGGAACTCCGCAGTCTCCGCGTGCTGCCTGGCGCGGTCGAGATGGCCACCCCGGGCCGCCGCGATCGCCGCCGGCACGACGAAGGTGATCCGGCAGCCGGGGCAGGTCTCCCGGGGGCCGCGGACCGCCGACTCGGCCTCCTCCAGCGCCACCAGGGCGGAGGAGGGGTCTGTGGCAGCGGTGATTCTCGTTCCGTAGATGCGGTCGAACAGGTGAAAGCCGACGTCGGACTCGCGGGCTACGGCGAGCGCCTCGTCGATGAGCGCGACGGCGTCTGCTGTGCGGCCTCTGTACAGCGCGACCTCGGCCCGCCGCTGCAGTGCCAGGGCCTCGCCCACGGCGGCGCCGATGGCGCGGTTGAGCCGGGCAGCGGTACGGAGATCCGCGTCGGCCTGGTCGAGCCGGCCCGACAGCAGCCTCGCCTCTCCCCGCAAGGTCAAGGCGAAGGCGTGCCCGCGGGCGGCGCCGAGGCGCTCGGCCTCAGCAGCGAGCGAGTCGGCGAACGCGACCACGTCCGGGTAGGGCCGCGCTCCGTACAGCAGCCGTTGGGTGATGCACAGCTGCCCGTCGAAGACGCTGATCGCCAACTTGTCGAGCGCGTGGGTCTCGCGGAGGTCCGCCTGCACGCTGCCGCGCAGGTCCCCGCGGGCGTGCGCGGCGGCCGCCTGCGCCCACGACGCCACCACCAGGGCCGAAGTGTCGCCCGACTGCAGGGCCAAACGGCGGCTCTCGGCGGCCTTTCGCGTGCCCAGCTCCGGATCGGCGAACCCCAGGGCGGCGGCGCCACTGAGTGTGAGCGCTTGGGCGAGTCGCCCTTCAACGGTTACCGGGTGGGCTGTTGCCAGGGTCTGAAGGGCTCCGGGGGGATCACCGAGCTTGATCTGGGCCAGTGCCTGCTTCGCCAGGAGCTCGTGTGCGGCCGGTTCCCCGACGGCGCGCGCCGCGGCAGCGTAGGCCGCCGGGGCGCCGAGGTCTCCGAGCGCGTCGAGCGCCTCGGCCCGGAGGCAGAGTGCTTCCCCGTGGTCAGGTGCGTGGGCCAGGAGGCGGTCCAGCTCACTCAGCGCGTCGGTGAACGCACCGAGCTTGACCGCCTGCCGGGCCGCGGCCAGGAGCCAGCCCGAGGCTTCGTCCGGGCGGCGGCCCTCCAACCAGTGGTGGGCGATCAGGGCGGGTGCGGCCCCCGCGTCCGTCAAGCGGCGAGCGGTGTCGCGGTGGATGACGATCCGGCGGTGCGGTGGGACCTGCTCGATGAGGGCCTGGCGGACCAGCTCGTGTCGGAAGCGGTAGCGGGCCCGGGAGACGACCAAGGTCCCGGCTTGTAGTGCAGCGTCGAGCAGTGCGAACGCGTCGGGCTCGGGCAGCCCGGTCAGCGCCGACGCATCGGCCGGGTCCAGGTCGTCGCCGGCCACCGCGAGCCGGCGCAGGGTTTCGGTGGTGGTGTCGTCGACGTCGAGGAACCGCGCGGTGACCGCACCCCAGACCGACGGCCCAATCGTCAGAGGCTGATCGGCGGAGATGCCGCGGGCCAACTCGAGGGTGAAGAACGGGTTGCCCTCTGCCATCGCCGCGATCCGGGCTATGGAGCCGGTATTCGGCTTCTTCGATGCTGCTGCCTCCACCAGCGCGACCACCTCATGACGATCCAGTGGCCCCAGGTCGATCTCCAGTGACCGTCCGGTCCGGGTCAAGCCGGCGACGCCCTTAGCCAGGGTCGGCCGGGCGAGCTCGGGACGGTAGGCGAGGACGACGACGAGCGGCAATCCACCGCCGGCGTGGGCGAGGTGCGCGCACGCCTCCGCTGTCGCGTCGTCCGCGAGGTGCGCGTCATCAATGAGGAGCATGACCCCGACGACGTTGCTGCACGCCGTGACCAGCCGGCGGAAGGCGCCGATCACCATGTGCCGGGTAAGCCCGCCCCGCGGCGGCTGGCCGGGCCCGGCCAGCGGGGTCAGCTCACCCAGTGTCGAACGCGTTCTCTCGCCGACGGCATCGAGCAGTGTGCGGTCGCGGCTCACAAGCTGATCGACGGCGTTCGCGAGAGCTGCATAGGGCCCGCTGGCCAGGCTAGCCACGACCGGAACCACTAGCCACCCTCCCGTACCGGCCGAGGAAGCGATCTGCCCGCACAACGCGGACTTGCCGATACCAGCCGGTCCACGCACGACCAGCGCACCCAGCCCACCCCGTCCCGCGGCCTCGAGGGCGACGGTGGCCCGGGCCAGCTCCACCTGGCGCCCCACGAAGGTCGTCGCACCGCGCCTGAGCCCGGCCACGCAGCGCTGGTACAACGTCTGGCTCTCCGGACCCGGTGGAAGGCCGAGCTCGCGTTGCAGGTTGGTCCGGAGCCGCCCGTACCACCTGATCGCGGCATGTCGGTTGCCGTCGGCGAGCGCGGCCCGGATGAGCTCCCGGTAAGCCCGCTCGTCGGACGGCTCAACCTCGACGAGCCGATCCCACTGTCCGGCCATCCGCAGCAGCTCGACGTAAAGCGACCTCAGCTGCCCCCGCCGGGCCTGCGTCCACTCCTCGTAGAGGGAATCAGGAAGCAGGTCGCCGCTGTACTCTGCGGCCGCCACGGCACAGGCAACACCGTCCCGTGAGCGCAGTGCAGCGTCGGCTTTGCGCTCGAAGCGGGCGACGTCGGTTTGGACCTGCAGCGTCGGGAAGAGTGCGACCCGGCCGCCGCTGAGGACCACGGCGTCCCCATGACCCAGTGCTCGGCGAGCGTGATGAGCGGCCTTGCGCAGGTTCGCGCCACCCGCCTCAGGCCCGAGGTGCGGCCAGAGGGCGTCGACGACCTGATCCTTCAGGAGCCGGTGGCCGTCGGCCAGGGCGAGAAGCTGGACAAGCTCGGCGGACCGGCGGCCGGGCCACGCGCAGCTGGGGACCTCCTGGCCGACGACGACCCGGAAGGTCCCGAGCAGCTCCACGCGTACGCCAGGGCGGGAAGCGTTCATCACCACTCCTAACGGTCCGCTAGGTGGCGAGACGAGGATAACGATTTCCGACGCCCGAGCCGATCGCGTCCCGTGGGGTGGTGTAGCTCGTCGCGTGTTGCTCTGCAGGTGTCCGTGAGCGGCCCATTCAGGGACAGCTTCACCTCGTTTGGACGCGCGGACAAGGGTGGGGGCCCCGGACGGCCAGCGCAGGGTCAAGGGCGGCGTCCCAGCAGGGCGGCACTGATGCTGTCGTCGAGCCATTGCTCGTACATGCGCGCGCTCCACCCGCGTTCGAGAACGAGCAGTCGGTACACCTCGGGTGAGATGAGGGTCCAGACCACGTCGTGTGCGTGCTCCCGGGTCAGCCGGGGTGTGAGCGCACCCAGTCAGGCGAGGTGGTCGGTGAACGTTGTCGCGCCGAAGAGTCGTTCGCGGCTGATGGTGGCGGCGAGCTCGGCCAACTCGGGATCCGCGCTCCGTGCCGCGGACAGTAGCGCCGCTGCGAGCGGCCCGACTCGGGATATGAGGTCGCGGGAGATCGCGGCGTAGTGCTCAACCGCCCGATGTGGGTCGGTCCGCGTCGGGCGGCCGGGGCAGCGGTCGCCGCCGGCGTCTCGGTGAGCGCCGCGGTCCGCGCCCACGGCTGAGCTGGCCGACCGTGCATGACATGTTCATCGCCCACGCCGAGGCGCTGCTGGCTGAACCCGGCCCCGTGCGGGTGCTCGGCATCGATGAGACGCGCCGGGGCCGCCCGGTCTGGACCCAGGACAGCGTCACCGGCAAGTGGACGGTGTCGGAGCGGTTCGAGACAACTTCGTCGACCTGGCCGGCGAGCAGGGACTGCTCGGCAGACCGCCGGACGCAGCAAGGCCGCCGTCACCGACTGGCTGGACACCCTCGGGCAGGAGTGGAAGGACGCCGTGGCCGTGGTGGCGATGGACCCCTGTGCCAGCTATCGGGCCGCGGTGCGCGAGGCGCTGCCGCACGCGCTCATCGTCGCCGATCACTTCCACCTCGTGCGGCTGGCCAACCAGGCACTCACCGACGTGCGTCGACGGGTCACCTGGGACACCCACGGCCGCCGCGGACGCAAGCACGACCCGGCGTGGGCGGCTCGCCGGCGGCTGCTCCGCGGCCCGTGAACGGCTGCGACCCGAGCAGTTCGCCAAGATGTGGAACGGCCTGGTCGACGGCGACCCCAGCAGCCAGATCCTCACCGCCTGGATCGCCAAGGAAGAACTCCGGGCGCTGCTGGCCACTCGCCGCACCGGCGGACATCGACACGAAGTCTCCCGAGGGCTGCACCGGTTCAACGTCTGGTGCGCCGACTCCCGCCTGCCCGAACTCGAACGCCTGGCCGGCACGATCGAGGCCTGGTGGCCCGAAGTCCTCGGCTTCCTGCAGACCGGCATCACCAACGCCGGAACCGAGAGCATGAACCGCACCGTGAAGACCGCCGCGCGCACCGCCTACGGCTTCCGCAACCTCGACAACCAGCGCCGCCGGGTACGGTTCGCCCGCGCCCGGGGACACCGCCGGGCCACCGCCTGCTGAAGGTCACTTCCCCCTCAAGTTCGAAGAGCCGTCATACTTACTCGCCCCGAGCCAAGATCCTCGTAGTACCGCAGCTGGAGACGGGATCGCCCGACCGGATGCTGTGCTGACGCCACCACTGGCGGAGGTCGGCCGCTCCCCCGGTGGCGGGCGCGGGTCCCGACGGCACCGTCACCGCGCTACCCGCGCGGGGCACTCCCCGCCGCAAGCCGCGCCCGGCGGTGCGCCGCCATGCGGACCGGGGCGTTCGCTGCTCCATGACCGTCGTATCCACCGAATCGCTGCACGACCTCGAAGAAGACCCGGCCACCGAGCACGGCCGTCGCCAGGTGCAGGTAGCTGCCGTGGGCGTCCTCGTCATACATCAGGCCGTGTTCGCGGACGGCGACGCTCAGCTCGGCACCGAGATCGACCCGCGCCTCGATGTCGTCGGCGTAGTTGGCCGGCACGGCCAGGAGGGGGGCGCCGCTGGCACGCAACGCCCGCGCGGTCTCGACGATGTCCCGGGTGGTGAAGGCGACGTACTGCGGGTCGGGCACGCCGGGCGCCCAGGGCCCCCGGCGCAGCACGGCTGCACTGAGGGCCAGCCGCACCGCGTGATCGGGGCGGGTGACCGCACGACTGCGGACAAGCCCGAACGGGGCGGCGAACTCGTCGACCGCTTGCGGTTCCAGCCCCAGCACGACCCGATAGAACAGACCCGCTTCGTCGAACCAGTCGAAGGGCTGGCTCAGCCCCACATGGTCGACACCGTTCAGCCCCGCCCCTGGCCCCTCCTCCGCGCCGGTGGGCAAGAAGTCCGCGAGCCAGCCGTCCACGCTGGTGCGGGTAAAAAAGATCTGGGTGCCGTCGGGCGCGGCGATGGCCGACAACTCAGCCTCGCTGATCCCGGGGCTACGGGGCAGCACCGGCGCCAGCAACGCCTCCGCGCGCTCGGCCGACCGCCCCGGGTCCGTGCTCTCCAGCCCGAGCGCGGCGATGGAGGCGACACCGACGTCCGTCGCCGGCTCGGCGGAGGCATTGAGCAGAAGGCGTACCTGCCCTTGAGCCCACAACTGCACGGGCTTGGACCGATGCGCGCCCGTGTGGGTGAAACCCAGGGCGTCGAGAACCGCGGCGACCTGCGGGCCGGAGACGCGGTCGACGGCCAGCTCGGTGAAGGAGTGGCCGGTCAGCTCCGGGGCGGAGGGCGGCAGGCCCGCTCCGGTCGGGCATCCCCGGGCCGCCGCCGCTTCCTCCAGCCAACGCAGCGAGCGCATGGCGTCGATCGCCGCCCGGGCCGGGTCGGCCTGCCGGTACACGTCATTGAACACTTCGAGGGACAGCGGGCCGGTGTAGCCGGCCGACAGCGCACAGCCCAGGAAGTGCGGCAGATCGAAGGCGCCCTGACCGGGAAACAGCCGGTGGTGCCGGCTCCACTGCAGCACGTCCATGCGCAGGTGCGGGGCGTCGGCCAGCTGCAGGAAGAACAGACTCGCACTGGGCACGGCCGCGAACCCGGCAGGGTCCCCATTGCGGGAGAGAACGTGGAAGCTGTCCAGGCACAGCCCCAGCTCCGGCGCTCCCGCCCGCCGCACGACCTCCCACGAGCGGTCCCACTCCGACACGTAGGTGCCCCAGGCGAGGGCTTCGTAGGCGATCCGCAGCCCGCGTTCGCCGGCCCGCGTTGCGGTCGTCGCCAACTGCTCGGCGAGTTGGTCGAGGTCGGCAACGGCGTCGCTCGCGACCGAGGAACACACCAGCACCGTCGGAGTGCCCAACTGCTCCATGACGTCGAACTTGCGCTCGGCCCGCCGCAGGTTGCGCGCGAAACGCCCGGGGTCTGTCGAGTCCAGGTCGCGGAAGGGCTGGTAGAGATCGATCGTCAGACCCAGGTCGGCGCACCGCGCGGCCACTTCGGACGGCGACCACGGCGAGGCGATCAGGTCGGGCTCGAACAGCTCGACACCGTCAAAGCCTGCCCGCGCCGCCGCGGTGAGCTTGTCCTCCAGCGTGCCGGACAGGCATACCGTGGCCATTGCCCGGCGGCGGGAAGGCAAGTCAGTCGACACTGACGTCGCCCGCTGACCGCTCCACCAGCTCAGCGAAGTGAGCGAGCATCCGCCCCGCGTCCGGCTCGAGCCCGGTGAACAGCCGGAAGGAGTCCACCGCCTGGAAGACCGCCATCCCCCCGCCGTCCAGGACTCGGCAGCCCAGCGCCGCTGCCGTGCGGACGAGCTGGGTCTGCAGAGGCCGGTAGACGACGTCGGCTACCCACATCCGCGGCTGCAGCAGCTCCGCCGGCAGAGGCAGACCGGGATGCGCCGCCATTCCAGTGGGTGTGGCGTGGACCAGCCCGTCCGCGCTCGCCATCGCCTGCGGGAGCCCGGTCAGGTCACCACCGCTGGCGCGCCCGGCACCGAATCTGCTGGACACCGCCGCTGCCACGGCCCCCGCTCGCTGAGCGTTGACGTCCAGCACCGTCAGGTGCCCGACTCCGCAGGTCAGCAGGGCGTGCGCGACCGCCGATCCGGCACCGCCGGCACCGAGCAGGACGACGCGGTCGCGGGCCACGTCGGGAAGGCCGCGGTCGAAGGCGTGCGCGAAGCCGGACCAGTCGGTGTTGTGCCCAATCGCGCGTCCGCCCCGCAGCACGACCGTGTTGACCGCACCCAGCTCGGCGGCGGCCGGGGACAACTCGTCGAGGTGCTCGAGCACCACCTGCTTGCAGGGATGGGTGATGTTCAGCCCGTCGTATCCAGCCAGCCGTACCGCGGCCAGCAGCTCGCCGACGGCCGTCGGGGGCATCTGCAGCCGGTCCAGGTCCAGCCGGCGGTACAGGTAGCGGACGCCCAGCTCTTCGGCCTCCCGCTCATGCAGGGGCGGACTCAACGACGGTCCGATGCCGCTGCCGACCAGGCCGACCAGGAATCCAGGGGAACTGAGGGCCACGTGCCGGCCACCACGCTTTCTGTCGAAGCTCAACTGCCGGTCTGCTGCGCCCTGTGGAGCCGAAGGTGCGATGCCGACTGCGGTCATGTCGCACTCAGGCGCCGTGCGCGCGCCCGCGGATGTTCCAGCATCCGGTCGACGACCTCGTGGAGGGCAACCAGCCGCGGTCGGTGGTCAGCGACGACCAGGCCGAGCGAGTCGTCGCCCCCGATCGCCACCGGGACGTGTGGGGGCAACGTGGCCAGCAGCCCGGCCGCGAGCTCACCGCTTGCCGCTACCTGGCGTGCACTCAGCCGGATGTAGCCGAGGTGCTCCAGGACCGAGTCGACGGCTGCCTCGACCTCCGCGGGGGAAGTGTCCGAGACCTGCACGTCCAACACGAGCCCACCGCGGCTGGGCGCCACCACGGAGACGGCGTCGGCCACGAGGTCCGGCCGGGTGACCGGCACCGGAGCGAGGAGCGGGCGGAGGCGGAAGGGGCGCGCCTGTTCGGCCAGCTGGCCGAACACGTCGACCCGCTCAGCAAGGCTGCGACCGGCAGGCCAACCGGGTGCGCCGAACCGGGCAGTCACGAACTGCGCCCCGAACCGCGCCCCGAGGTCCAGGACCCGCCCGTGGAAGGCGTGCACGTCGTCGCGGGGCAGCGGGCCGTCGAGCTGCACGCGCCCGACGTCCAGCACGCTCACCCGGGTCTCGAGGAGGAGGTCGATCAGCCGGGCCAGGTGGCGCTCACCCGCCCCGCCGGACCACCACTGCTCAACCTCCTCCACGGCCCCGACGTGCAGTCCGATGGAGTCCCAGCCGGTGGAGGGGAGGAGCTCGACCAGGTCCACGGGGTCCAGCGGATGGACGACGGACTGGTGGACGGCCATGCGGTTCACTCAACCCACCTCCTGTTCTCTCGTCTGCGGGCCCGGGCCGGCGTCGCATCCGGGCCGGGAGCGCGATCGGCGTCCGGCTCAGATGCCCAGGTAAATGCGCCTGACGTCGGGGTCCGTGCGCAGCTCCTCGACCTGCCCGGTCTTGACCACCTGTCCGTGCTCCATGACCAGGCAACGGTCGACCGCCTCGAAGCACAGCCGGGCGTTCTGCTCGACCAACAGGATGCTCAAACCGGTGGAGTGCAGGCGCTGCAGCACCGACAGGATGTCCTCGACCAGGATCGGCGACAGTCCCATCGACGGCTCGTCACAGACCATGAGGCTGGGGCGCGACATCAACGCCCGGCCCATCGCGAGCATCTGCTGCTGGCCGCCCGACAGTGCACCGGCCAGCCGGGACCGCATCTCACCCAGCACAGGAAAGAGTTCGTAGACCTCCGCCGCCTGTTCCTTGATCGCGGCGTCCCACTTGCGGACGTAGGCGCCCAGGAACAGGTTCTTCTCCACCGACAGGCCAGGGAACACATGCCTGCCCTCGGGCACGTAGCCGATGCCCAGCCGGACCATCCGGCTGGCCGGCGTGCGCAGCAGGTCCGTGCCGCCGTAACGCATCGACGTGCCCTGCCGCGCCACAAGACCCAGGACCGCCTTCAGCGTCGAGGTCTTGCCTGCGCCGTTGGCGCCGATGATGCCGACTGCCTCCCCGGGCGCCACGTCGAACGTCGTTCCGTGCACCGCCTGCACGCCGCCGTAGTGGACCTGCAGCCCCTCCACGTGCAGCGTCTCCGGCGTCCCCGTCAGCCGATCGGCCGCCTGCTCCTGCTGTGCCGCTTTCCTCATCGCCCTGCCTCCGTGTCCGTTGTCGTCGGCTGGAGCTCGTCGTCGGGCTCCCCGGTGCCGCCGAGGTAGGCCCGGATGACTTCCGGGTCGTTCGCCACCACGGCCGGCACGTCGTCGGCGATGACGACACCACCGGCCAGCACGGTGACCCGGTCACACAGCGACATCACCAGGGCCATGTTGTGCTCGATGAGGACGACCGTGGTGCCGCGGTCGCGCACGTCCCGCACAATGCTGGCCAACTGGCTGGTCTCCTGCTGGTTCAGCCCCGCCGCCGGCTCGTCGAGCAGGAGCAGCCGCGGCGAGGATGCCATCGCTCGGGCGATCTCCACGCGCCGCTGGGTGCCGTAGGGGAGCTCGCCGGGGATGGCGGCGGCGACGTCAGCGAGGCCGTACTGGACCAGGATCTCCTCCGCCTGCCGGCGCAGCTCCCGTTCGGCCCGCCATACTCCGAAAGGCCAGAGGACGTAGCGCCAGGACCATCCGAATCGGGTGCGGTCCAGCGCCACGAGGATGTTGGAGGTTGTCCCGGGTCTCGTGGAAGTTGAGGTGGCGGTCCCCCGCC